>NZ_JBEOYI010000021.1:0-155532 GCF_040297005.1 Streptomyces sp. NPDC001904
GCGCGCGCGCGCCGCTACCCCCCCCGGCCCCCCCTTCTCGCTTCTAGGGGCGCGGGGAACTGCGCGAGCAACCACTCACGACGTGCACCCGCGAACCGGCCTCAGCCCTCTCGGCGATGGCGCGCAGGCCCCCCGGAGGACGCGGCCCCCTCACCGCCGGCCTCCCGCTCCTTGGCGGCAGCCTCCTCGGCCTCCATCTCCGCGAACACGTCGATGGGCGGCGGAGCCTTGGCGAGGAACACCCACGTCAGCCACACGGCCAGCAGGAACGGCGGAATCTTCAGCGCGATGAGCACCCAGCCGAACTGCGTGTTGTCCGAGTCGGTGTCGGCCCAGAAGTACATCGGGAAGAGGATCGCGCACTTCGCGAGCAGGATGAGCCCCCAGGCCCAACTCGCCTTCGCGTAGGCCTTCTTGCGGCCGGGGTTACGCGTCCGCCAGGACAGGTTCTCCTTGAAGACCGGCCCGAGGATCAGCCCGATCAGCGGGACCCCGCACAGCGTGGTCACGATGTACGCGACCGCGAGCCCCAGCGTGTAGAGCATGCCCGGCAGGTAGAAGTCCTTGGCGTTGCCGGTCATCATCGCGAAGACGACACCGAAGGCGACGCCGAAGACACCGCTGAAGGCGTGCTTGACCGTGTCCTTCATGACCAGGCGCACGACCACCAGGACGAGGGACACCGCGAGGGCCGCGATGGCCGACACGTGCAGGTCCTTGTTGATCGTGAAGATGGTCACGAAGAGGAGGCCGGGGACCACGGTCTCGACCATGCCCCGCACTCCGCCGAAGGCGTCGAAGAGCGCGGCCTCCGTCACCGCCCTGTCCGTGGTCGCGTCGGCGTCGGCACCGGCTTCGCGATCGGTCGGCTTGTCGTCGAGGGACGTCACCGGCTACTCCCGTCCGAGCGGTCTGAGTTCGTACTTGGGGTTGAAGAGCACCCTACGGCCCCGGCTCATCGAGACACGTCCCGAAGCGATCAGCTTGCGGCCCGGCTCGATGCCCACGATCGAGCGCCGGCCGAGCCAGACCACGTCGAGCGCGGCCGAGCCGTCGAACAACTCCGCTTCCAGGGCCGGGACTCCAGCGCGTGGCCGCAGGGTCACCGTGCGCAACGTACCAGTAACCGTCACGATCTGTCGGTCGTGGCAGTCACCGATCCGCGTACAACCAGTGGTCTCCGAGTCCTCGCGCAGCTCCTCCGACTCCAGGTCCTCCTGCGAGGTGGAGAGTCGGTCGAGCATGCGCCGGAACCGGCCCGCAACAGCACTCATACAGGAAGCGTACCCGGGGCCACCGGCACGGACGCAGGGGCTACTTCTCGAACCTGTACCCCATTCCGGGCTCCGTAATGAAGTGCCGCGGGTGGGAGGGATCGGTCTCCAGCTTGCGGCGCAGCTGCGCCATGTACACACGGAGATAGTTCGTCTCCGTACCGTAGGAGGGCCCCCACACCTCCTGCAGCAGCTGCTTCTGGCTCACCAGGCGCCCCGTGTTGCGCACCAGTACCTCGAGGAGGTGCCATTCGGTCGGGGTGAGGCGTACGTCTCGACCGGCGCGGTTGACCTTCTTGGCGGCCATGTCGACGGTGAAGTCCGACGTCTCGACGATCCCCTCGTCCTCGCCGCCGCCGGTCGGCTCGGCCCGTCGCACGGCCGCCCGCAGGCGGGCAAGGAGTTCGTCCATGCCGAAGGGCTTGGTGACGTAGTCGTCGGCGCCCGCGTCGAGCGCCTCGACCTTCTCGTCCGACGAGTGCCGCGCGGACAGCACCAGGATCGGCACCCGGGTCCAGCCGCGCAGGCCCCTGATCACCTCGACGCCGTCCATGTCGGGCAGGCCCAGGTCGAGGACGATGACGTCCGGGTGGCGTGCGGCGGCGAGCTGCAGCGCCTGCGCGCCGTCGGCGGCGGCGTCCACCTCGTACTTGCGCGCCTTCAGGTTGATGACGAGGGCGCGGACGATCTGCGGTTCGTCGTCGACGACGAGCACCCGGGTCATGCGGACCTGCCTCTCTGAGCTGTCGTGCGGATCAATGGTTGATCGAGTGCGGTGTACGGCGCCCGGTCCGCGTGCGCCGCGCGCAGGGTGAGGACCATGGTGAGGCCGCCGCCCGGGGTGTCCTCGGCGGTGAGCGTGCCGCCCATCGCTTCGGCGAAGCCCCGCGCGACCGCCAGGCCCAGGCCCACTCCGGCGCCCCGGGGAGCGTCGCCGTAGCGCTGGAACGGGGCGAAGATGCGGTCCTTCGCCTCGTCCGGGACGCCGGGACCGCGGTCGACCACCCGCAGCTCCACCCGGTCCCCCAGCGCGCTGGCCGCGACGAGCACCGGCTCGTCGGGCGGGCTGTACTTGACGGCGTTCTCTACGATGTTGGCCACCGCCCGCTCCAGCAGGCCCTTGTCGACGCTGACCATGGGCAGGGTCTCGGGGACGTCGAGATCGACGCTCAGGTCGGGGTCCGGTACGCCGACCAGGGCCAGCGGCACCACCTCGTCGAGGTCGGTCTCCCTGATCAGCGGGGTGACCGTGCCCGTCTGGAGGCGGGACATGTCCAGCAGGTTCCCGACCAGGTGATCGAGTCGGTCGGCGCCCTCCTCGATCCCGGCGAGCAGTTCCGCCCGGTCCTCGTCCGACCACTCGACGTCCTCGGAGCGCAGCGAGGACACGGACGCCTTGATCCCGGCCAGCGGGGTGCGCAGATCGTGCGAGACGGCCGCGAGCAGGGCCGTGCGGATGCGGTTGCCCTCGGCGAGCGAGCGGGCCTGGTCCGCCTCGGAGCGCAGCCGCTGGCGGTCGAGCACGACGGCGGCCTGCGCGGCGAAGGCGGCGAGGACGCGCCGGTCCTCGGCGGGCAGGACGCGGCCGGACAGGACGAGCGCGGTGTGATCACCCACCGGCATGTCCACATCGGCCTCCTCGGGGCGCCCGAGCGGCCGTGGTCCGACGCTGCCCGCGCAGGTCCACGGCTCGGTGTCGGCGGCCCGTTCCAGGAGCGCGACGGAGTCCATCGCGAAGGTCTCCCGTACGCGCTCCAGGAGCGCCTCCAGGCTGGTGTCGCCGCGCAGCACGCTGCCCGCGAGGAACGACAGGATCTCGGACTCGGCGCGCAGCCGGGCCGCCTGGTGGGTGCGCCGGGCCGCCAGGTCCACCACCGACGCCACCGACACCGCGACCCCGACGAAGATGGCGATGGCCACGATGTTCTTCGGGTCCGCGACGGTCCACAGGTGCAGCGGCGGGGTGAAGTAGTAGTTCAGCAGGAGCGAGCCGAACGCCGCCGAGGCGAGCGCCGGGAGCAGCCCGCCGACCAGCGCGGCCGCGACGATCAGCGACAGGAACAGCAGCATGTCGTTGGCGAGGCCGAGGTCGCTGTCCACGTTGGTGAGGATCAGCGCGAGCAGCGCGGGGCCGCCGACGCCGATGAGCCAGCCCCACACGACGCGGGACCGGCCGAGCCGGGCGCCGCGCGCGACGGGCAGGCCGCGCCCCTTGGCGACCTCCTCGTGCGTGACGATGTGCACGTCGAGGTCGGGGCCCGATTCGCGGGCCACGGTGGCGCCGACGCCGGGGCCGAACATGTACTGCCAGGTCTTGCGGCGGGAGGAGCCGAGTACGATCTGGGTGGCGTTGATCCCGCGCGCGAACTCCAGGAGGGCGGCGGGGATGTCGTCGCCGATCACATGATGGAACGTTCCGCCGAGGTCCTCGACGAGGGTGCGCTGAAGGGCCAGCTCCTTGGGGGACGCGGCCGTGAGCCCGTCGCTGCGGGCGATGTACACGGCCAGGACCTCGCCCCCGGCGCCCTTCTCCGCGAGCCGCGCCGCCCGTCTGATCAGCGTGCGGCCCTCGGGACCGCCCGTGAGGCCGACGACGATGCGCTCGCGGGCCTGCCAGGTGGAGCGGATGTTGTGCTCGCCCCGGTACTGCTGGAGGTACTCGTCGGCCCGGTCGGCGACCCAGAGCAGGGCCAGCTCGCGCAGGGCCGTGAGGTTGCCGGGACGGAAGTAGTTGGAGAGGGCCGCGTCGACCTTGTCCGGCTTGTAGATGTTGCCGTGCGCCATGCGGCGGCGCAGCGCCTGGGGCGACATGTCGACCAGCTCGATCTGGTCGGCGCGGCGGACCACCTCGTCCGGGACGGTCTCGCGCTGCCGGACCCCGGTGATCGACTCGACGACGTCGCCCAGCGACTCCAGGTGCTGGATGTTCACCGTCGAGACGACGTCGATGCCGGCGGCGAGCAGCTCCCCGACGTCCTGCCAGCGCTTGGCGTTGCGGGAACCCGGCACGTTCGTGTGGGCCAGTTCGTCGACGAGGGCGACGGCGGGCGCCCGCTGCAGGACGGCGTCCACGTCCATCTCCTGGAAGACGGATCCGCGGTAGGCGATCTCCGCCCGCGGGACCTGCTCGAGGCCGTGCAGCATCACCTCGGTGCGCGTACGCCCGTGGTGCTCGACGAACGCGACCACGCAGTCGGTGCCGCGCTCGACGCGGCGGTGCGCCTCGGAGAGCATCGCGTACGTCTTGCCGACGCCCGGTGCCGATCCGAGGTAGATCCGTAGCTTGCCGCGTCCCATGGCCCCATTGTCTTTCAGTCGGCGCTCCACGCAGCGTCGACCTTACGGCCAGCAATCCCGGCAAATGGGATGGATGCCTGGTGGGCGGGCGGCTTTGACGCAACCCTGATGCGCCGGAGCCGCCCGCCCGCGTACGCCTAACTCGGGTTCTCGGCGTGCGTCAGGGTCTCCCAGGCCACGAACAGGTTGTTGGAGCCTGCGGGCCGCTGCTGCTCGGTGAGCTTCTGGGTGTTGGTCATCGCGGTGCCGAGGCGGGTGTGCAGCGCGTTGTACCCGACCTCCGTGACGGGCCCGAGGCCGCGGTTGACGCTGCCGCCGCACAGCGAGGCGGGCGGCGCCTCGCCGAGCTCGTACCTGGCCTGGAAGCCGAGCGCCTGCCGCAGCCGCTCACCGACGTCCGTGCCGTACAGGTCCTGCCCCTGGATGCGGCTGGTCTCGGCGATGTGCGAGATGGCAGAGATGCCGTAGCCGGTGTGCGTGAAGTCGCGGCAGGTCTCCTGCGTCAGGCCCGTCACGAAGGTCGACTGCCCCTGCCAGTAGCTGACGATCTTCGCCCTGGTGTCGAGGTTCTGGCTCGGCACGGTCTTGGGCAGGTCGCCGTCCGAGGACAGGTAGACGTACGCGGCGGTGCGCGTGCGGAACTTCGCCATGGCCTTGTCGTACGAGGTCTTGTCCTCCAGGAAGACGGAGATCCCGACGGCGGCCTCCATCATCGACAGCTCCCAGTTGCCGTTGGAGTTGGAGCCGTTGATGACCTTGGGCAGGTAGACGTCGCGCAGCATGGTCCTGAAGCGGGCCTCGTTGGCCCAGCCGCCGCTGTACGTGTACTTGATGATCTCGGCGGCCTTGGGCCAGGAGGAGCCGGCCCAGCCGGTCTGCAGGGGCGCGTTGCTGTTGGTGTGCTCCTTGATCGTTCCGGACCAGGCGTCCATCAGCGCGATCGACTTCTTCGCGTACCGCTCGTCGCGGGTGAAGTACCAGGCGAGGGCGTCGGTGTACGCGGCTATCGCGTCCTCGCGCTCGTCGGTGCAGCCGTAGTTGGGGTTGGAGTACGAGCCGCACTCGACGGTGGCGCGGGGCTTGGGGGTGCGGTTCAGGTCCGCGTACTTGCTGGCCATCATCTGGTCGTAGGCGCTCTTCCAGGGCTGCGCCCCGGCGGCGACCTTGGCCTTGGCGAAGTCCAGCTGCCCCTTGGAGACGGTGACGCCGGGGTGGGCGAAGGTGCTCGGCGCCGCCTCGGCGCGATCGGCACCGGGCCAGGCGAGGACACCGGCGACGAGGGCCGTGACGGTGGTCGTCAGGGTGGCGAGCAGGGCGGTGCGCGATCTTCTGTGACGAGCCTGCATGGTGGGGGCCATCCGTTCTCGTATATGAACGTGGGGCGCCAATGTGAACTCTGGCGTTGGCCGGTGACCCTAGGTACGGACCAGACTTCCGTCAAGTGCTGAAGAAAGAACGGCAGTTGGGAGCAGGCAGCAAAAAGCCGGGGGCCGCGCACCCTTGCGGATGCGCGGCCCCCGGCCACGTACGGCGAACCTGCGGTGTCAGCGCACCTCGGTGATCTCCGGACCGCGGGCCAGCTGGCCCATGCCGCCGGAGAAGCGCGAAGCCTCCTGGCTGTCCTGAGCGGCGCCCTCGGCGACCATCTGCGCGTCGTCCGGGAGCTTGAGGACGATCGGGTCGCGCGGGGCCATCGGACCCTCACCGCGCACGACGACCGTGTCCCGGAAGATCTGCTCCAGCAGACCGGCGGCCTGCGGCTGCACCGCGCCCTGGCCCGAGATCACCCCGCGCAGGAACCAGCGCGGACCGTCCACACCGATGAACCGGACGACCTGGAAGCCGCCCGTGCCGTCGGGCAGCTGCACCGGAACCTGGGCGCGCAGCTCCCAGCCGAGCGAGCCCTCGATCTCGTCGATCACACCACCCTGCTGAGTGATGCCCGTGGCGATCTCCTCGCGGACCTCGCCCCAGATGCCCTCCTTCTTGGGGGCGGCGAAGGCCTGCAGCTGGATCGCGCTGTCCCGCAGGACGACGGTCGCGGCGACGATCGCGTCACCCGCGACCTCCACGCGCAGCTCCATGCCCTCCACACCGGGGACGAAGAGCCCGCCGAGGTCGACCCGGCCCTCGCCGGGCTCACGGACCTCGGAGCCGTCCCAGGGGCCGTCGGGACGCGGCTCGGGCTCGAGTCGCACCCGCCGCGAGCCGGTCGTGGCGTCGTCGTCGGCACTGTCGGCACTGTCGGCACTGTCGACGGGTCCGTCGACGACCTGCTCGGCCTCGCCCGCCGCGTCCACTGCGTCCTCAGCGGAGCTGTTCTTCTTGCGACGTCCGAACACGTCACTGTCCTTCCCGGTCGGATACGACCGAAGCGTATCGATTCCCACCCTTTTGACCGCCTGTGTCCTCGACGGTCCCGGCGGAGACGCCCACAGAGGCGTGCCCACCGGTGGACCCGAAGCCCCCCTCGGCCCGCGCCGATCCGGGAAGCTCCGCGACCTCGTGGAAGCGGACCTTCTCGACCTGCTGGACGACCAGTTGGGCAATCCGGTCGAAGCGCTCGAACCGCACGCTCTCGCGCGGGTCGAGATTCACCACGATCACCTTGATCTCTCCACGGTACCCGGCATCCACCGTCCCCGGGGCATTCACCAGAGCGACACCGCAGCGCGCGGCAAGACCGGATCGCGGGTGCACGAAGGCCGCGTACCCCTCGGGCAGGGCGACAGACACCCCCGTGGGCAGCACGGTCCGCTCGCCGGGGGCGAGCTCGCACGCCTCCGTGGTCCGCAGATCGGCGCCGGCGTCGCCCGGCTGCGCGTACGCGGGCAGCGGTACATCGGGGTCGACGCGCCGGATGAGCACGTCAAGGAGCTGCTGGGTCAAGGGTTCACCTCGAAGGCACGGGCGCGCCGGACCTGGTCCGGGTCGCTCATGGCCGCCTGAATCTCTTCCTGGCGGCCGTTGTCGATGAAGTGGTCGACCTTCACCTCGATGAAGAGGGCGTCGGCACGGACGGCGACGGGCCCCTCGGGGCCGCCGATCCGGCCGGTCGCGGTCGAGTAGATCTTGCGCCCGGCCACCGCGGTGATCTCGGCGGACAGGTGCAGCACGGTGCCGACCGGCACGGGCCGCACGTAGTCCGTCTCCAGACGACCGGTGACGGCGATGGCCTGCGTCAGCCAGTTCAGCGAGCCCAGCGTCTCGTCGAGCGCGGTGGCCAGCAGGCCGCCGTGCGCGAGCCCCGGGGCACCCTGGTGCTCGGGGCGTACGGTGAACTCGGCGGTGACGGTGACGCCGTCGCCGGCCCGTGCCGCCAGGTGCAGCCCGTGCGGCTGCTCGCCGCCGCAGCCGAAACAGTGGCCGTAGTGCGGGCCGAGGAGTTCGCCGGGGGCGGGCGCGTCGGGGTGCCGCACCGGCGCTATCGCGTCGGCGGGGGGCGTCAGAGCTGCTGAAGTACCACTCACAGGCGCAGACCTTACCCGCGAGTCCTGTGCCCGCACGCATCGTGCCAAGCTAGTCCGCATGGAGCTCTCGACGACACCGTACGAAGAACGACTCACCGCGCCCCGTTCGTGGTGGCTCATCACCTTTCTCGTCGGTGTCGCGGGCGGCATCATCGCGCTGCCCTTCGGCACGCTCCCGCTGCTCGGCGGCTTCGTCGTATTCCTGCTCGTCGCGGCCGTCATCACCAGCTCGTACGGCTCGATCCGGATCCGTGTCGTGGGTGACTCGCTGATCGCGGGCGACGCGAAGATCCCGCTGTCCGCGCTGGGTGCCGTGGAGGTGCTGGACGCCGAGGAGGCGCGCGCCTGGCGCATGCACAAGGCGGACCCGCGCGCCTTCATGCTCCTGCGCAGCTACGTGCCGACGGCGGTGCGGGCCGAGGTCACCGACCCGCAGGACCCCACCCCGTACGTCTATCTGTCGACGCGCGAACCTGAAACTTTGGCAAAGGCTCTGGGCGGCGGGTCAGCCCTCTAGCTCCAGGGGGTCCGCGGGGGCTTCCAGGGGCGGCAGCTCACCGAGCTCGTCCCAGGGCACCTGGGCGGCCCGCAGGTCCTTGCGGATCCGCTCGGCCAGCTTCTTGGTGTCCCGCCGGTTCATGACCGCGCCGACCGCCGCACCGACCATGAAGGGCGTCAGGCTCGGCAGGTTCCGCACCATCCGCTTCATGATCTGCTGCCGCAGCTCGCGCTTCATCTGGCTGCCGAGCGCCGCGTTGATCGTCAGCGGCTTGGACACGTCGATCCCGCGCTCGTCGGACCAGGAGTGCAGATAGGCCGTGCTGCGCTCCTTGAGGTTGCCGGGCGGGCGCAGCCCGTAGACCTCGTGCAGCTCGGCGATGAGTTTGAGCTCGATCGCCGCCACACCCGTGATCTCCGCGGCCAGCTCGGTGGGCATGGCGGGCGGTACGGGGAGCATCGCCGCGGCGCCGACTCCCGCGCCCACCGTGGACGTCGCGTTCGCCGCGCCGGTGATCAGCTTGTCGGCGAGCCGCTCGGGCTCCAGGCCGGGGAACTGCTTGCGGAGGGTCGCCAGGTCCCGTACGGGCACCCGCGGCGCGTTCTTGATGATCTGGTCGGCGAGATAGCCGATGCCGGCCTTGGCGGCGGCGCCGCCCTTGGCCATCCCCGTTCTCGCGGCGCTGCCGCCTCTTGCCATCCCCGCTCTCGCGAGGCCGCTGCTCCTGCGGACGCCGTCCCTGACGGCGGCCGCCCGGCCTCTGGCCGACGCCTCGGTGTGTGTGTCGGCGGCCGGGTCGGTGTCGTACAGCTCCACGGCGTCCACGGCTCTCGCTGAGGCCGCCGCTGCCGGGTCGCCCGTCGCCTCGTGACCGTCCGCCGATTCGAGCGAGGCCTCTTCACCGGCTGCGCCGGGGAAAGAGCCTCGCTCGTCGTCACGCACGGCCTCTGACGGGCCTTGAGCCGCATCCCTGCGCTTGCTCCAGGTGCGGCGCTTCCAGGGCGGGGTCGAGCCAGTCATGCCCGACCCTGCCTCAGTCGCAGTCGCGGCAGATCGGCTGCCCGTTCTTCTCCCGCGCGAGCTGGCTCCGGTGGTGCACCAGGAAGCAGCTCATGCAGGTGAACTCGTCCTGCTGCTTGGGCAGGACGCGGACGGCCAGCTCCTCGTTCGAGAGGTCGGCGCCCGGGAGTTCCAGGCCCTCGGCCGCCTCGAACTCGTCCACGTCGACATTCGACGCGGACTTGTCGTTCCGCCGGGACTTCAGTTCTTCGATGCTGTCCTCGTTGAGGTCGTCATCGGTCTTACGTGGAGTGTCGTAGTCCGTTGCCATGTCGCCTCTCCCCCTCTGGGTGTCTGCGGTGTCTCAGCGCACGTAACGCATGAGAGGCCGGACTTGTGCCCGACCTGAGGCGGAGATTTTGCCTCACATCAAGGTCTGTTACTCAATCGACACCCAACCGGATCCCCCGAGAGTGATCAGCTTGGGTGGCGAACGGGACCGTACACGGTCCTCATGTCGCACTGCACAGGCGCCATCCCGTGTACTTCCCGTGATCAAGGCGCCCGAAAACCCGGATTTTCCAGGCTTTCTGCCGCCTTGAGCGATCACGGACTGTAGATGGCCGGAAATTCGCCCATGTGATCGATCACACACGGCCTCTCCGGGAACAGGTCCCGAAAATTCCGCTAAAAGCGAACTCCGTCAGCGCGTCGGCGGAAGCATGTCAGATCCGCACGCGCTGTGCATCTCGAACCGGAGCAGTGGCGCCCGCGTCGCCCCTAGAGGGGCAAGGTGACGCGCATGACGAGGCCACCCCCCTCACGGGGCTCGGCCGCGATCCTGCCGCCGTGGGCGCGCGCCACGGACCGGGCGATGGACAGGCCGAGACCCACGCCCTTGTCGCTGCCGGTCCGCTCGGTGCGCAGCCGCCGGAACGGCTCGAAGAGGTTGTCGATCTCGTACGCGGGGACCACCGGACCGGTGTTGGCCACGAGGAGGACCGCCTGGCCGTGCTGGGCCTCGGTGTCGACCTCGACCCAGCCGCCCTCCGGGATGTTGTACCGGATCGCGTTCTGGACGAGGTTGAGCGCGATGCGCTCCAGGAGTACGCCGTTGCCCTGGACGACCGCCTCCTTGCGCTCGCCGCGGATCTCCACGCCCTTCTCGTCCGCCTCGGACCTGGCCTGATCGAGCGCCTGGGAGGCGACCTCCGCCAGGTTCACGGGCTTGCGCTCCACGATCTGGTTGTCGCTGCGGGCGAGCAGCAGCAGGCCCTCCACGAGCTGCTCACTGCGCTCGTTGGTGGCCAGGAGGGTCTTGCCGAGCTGCTGGAGCTCCACGGGGGCGCCCGGATCGGAGAGATGGACCTCCAGGAGGGTGCGGTTGATCGCGAGCGGGGTGCGCAGCTCGTGCGAGGCGTTGCCGACGAAGCGCTGCTGGGCGGTGAACGCCCGCTCCAGGCGGTCCAGCATCTCGTCGAAGGTGTCCGCCAGCTCCTTGAGCTCGTCGTCCGGGCCGTCCAGCTCGATCCGGCGCGTCAGGTCGGTGCCGGCCACCCGGCGCGCGGTGCGCGTGATGCGGCCGAGCGGGGACAGCACGCGGCCGGCCATGGCGTAGCCGAAGGCGAACGCGATGATCGCGAGGCCCAGCAGCGCCATGAGCGAGCGGCTGAGGAGGACGTCGAGCGCGTGCTGGCGCTGCTGGTTGACGCAGGCGTTCAGCGCGTCGTTCAGCTGGGAGTCCGACGGGCTGGACGGGAAGCTGCAGACGTTGCTGACGATGTTGACGGTGCTGCCGTTGTTGACGATCTTGAACGGCAGCTCGCTGCCCACGTTCAGGGCCTGAGCCGCCAGCAGATAGATGATCGACAGCAGCAGGATGCCCGCGATCAGGAACATGCCCCCGTACAGGAGCGTGAGCCGTATCCGGATCGTGGGGCGCAGCCAGGGGAAGGGCGGTTCGTCCTTCGGTCCCGGCAGCCAGGTCGGCTTGGGCGGTGCCGTGGGCTTGGGTGGGGCGGGTGAGGTGGCCATCGAGCGATCAGATCCGGTATCCCGAGCCCGGCACGGTGACGATCACGGCGGGTTCGCCGAGCTTGCGGCGCAGCGTCATGACGGTGACCCGGACGACGTTGGTGAACGGGTCCGTGTTCTCGTCCCAGGCCTTCTCCAGGAGCTGTTCGGCCGAGACCACGGCTCCCTCGCTGCGCAGCAGCACCTCCAGGACGGCGAACTCCTTGGGCGCCAGCTGGATCTCCTTGCCGTCGCGGAACACCTCGCGGCGGTTGGGGTCCAGCTTGATGCCTGCGCGCTCCAGGACGGGCGGCAGCGGCACGCTCGTACGGCGTCCGAGGGCCCGGACACGGGCCGTCAGCTCGCTGAACGCGAAGGGCTTGGGGAGATAGTCGTCCGCGCCGAGCTCCAGGCCCTCCACGCGGTCGCTGACGTCGCCGGAGGCGGTCAGCATCAGGATGCGGGTGGACATGCCCAGCTCGACGATCTTCCGGGCGACGTCGTCGCCGTGCACGAGCGGGAGGTCGCGGTCGAGGACGACCACGTCGTAGTCGTTGACGCCGATGCGCTCCAGGGCGGCCGCGCCGTCGTACACGACGTCGACGGCCATGGCCTCCCGGCGCAGTCCGGTGGCCACCGCATCGGCGAGCAGCTGCTCGTCCTCGACGACGAGTACGCGCACGTCGCTTGTCCTTCCACTAAAGCCTTCGGTCGCCCACGGACAGCGCTCGAGCGCACATGGGCAGGACCGGTCACGGGGTTGTGTGTCACCATCCTGCCCCTTTCGGCCATAAACCGGCTGTAAGACGGCCTGGCGTCCGGGGAATGCGGGATTTTCTCGCCGGGTTGAGGTTTCTGCGGAAGGACGCGGGGGGAGGACGGAGCTACACCCGCGATCACGCTTTGTATGTGGCATGCCACGAGCCGCTGTCGAGTCCGCTTCCGCAGGGCGGCCCGATACGTGATCGCCCCTTCCAGAGGGCACACCCCCGTGCCACCGACCCACGACCCAGGACGAGGGGGCGCAACCATGGACGCATTCACCGCAGGGCTGCTGCAGCGCATAAAGGCTGCCGAGACCGACCTGACGCGGGCGCGCGAGACCGGCGACGACTTCCTCGCGGAGGTCGAGCAGGGCGAGTTGGACGATCTCCACCGCCTCGCCGCCGAGCACGGCGTGGAGATCCACGCCACGACCGTCTGACACACCGCGCGCGCATCTCCAGAAGGACCGCACACGCACCGCACACAGGGAAGGGCCCCGGCGCCTGGTTCGATCCAGGCGGGCGCCGGGGCCCTTTCCGTGGGCGGGGTGCGGCGGTCAGTCGTGCCAGGCGCCGAGCTCTTCCAGGCGGTTCTGCAGGGCCTCGAAGAGGCCGGGCGGGGCGGCGATCGTCAGCTCGCTCGACAGGGCGTCTCCCGGGCGGCCGCCGGTGCGGGCACCCGCCTCGCGCGCGATGAGGTCGCCGGCCGCGAAGTCCCAGGGGTTCAGGCCGCGCTCGTAGTACGCGTCGAGGCGGCCGAGGGCCACGTCGCACAGGTCGATGGCGGCCGAGCCACCGCGCCGGATGTCGCGGACGCGCGGCACCAACTCCCGTACGACTTCCGCCTGATGGGCCCGCCGCTGCGCCAGGTAGCCGAACCCCGTACCGACCAGGGCCTGCTCGAAGGGCGGTGCCACGCGCACGCGCACGGGTTCGTCGTTCACGAACGCGCCGCCGCCGAGGACCGCGCGGTAGGTCTCCCCGCGCATCGGGGCCGCGACGACGCCGACCAGCGTCTCGCCGTCCTTGCGGGCCGCGATCGACACGGACCACTCGGGGCGCCCGTACAGGTAGTTGACCGTGCCGTCGATGGGGTCGATCACCCACTCGACGCCGCTGGTGCCCTCCGATGCGGCACCCTCCTCGCCGAGCACGCCGTCGTCGGGGCGGCACTCGGCCAGGAAGTCCGTGATCAGCTTCTCGGAGGCGATGTCCATCTCGGTGACCACGTCGACGGCGCTGGTCTTGGTGGCGGCGACGCCGAGGTCGGCCGGGCGGCCTTCGCGCAGGAAGACGCCCGCGCGGGCGGCCGCCTCCAGGGCGACGTCGAGCAGCTCTGCCTTCAGATCGGTCACAGCGGTGTCCTTACGCGTACGGGCTGTCGGCGCCCGCGGCCGCGGGCTTGGGGGCACGGGCCGGGCAGCAGCCCACCGGGCAGAGGTCGTGGCTCGGGCGGAGCGCGCCGAGTGCGCAGCGTGTGACGTTCCTGCCGCTCTCGGTCGCGGCGCGCTCCAGGATCAGCTCGCGTACAGCAGTGGCGAAGCGCGGGTCGGCGCCCACGGTGGCGGAGCGGCGCACCGGCAGGCCGATCTCCGCGGCCTTGTCCGTGGCCTCCGTGTCGAGGTCGTACAGGACCTCCATGTGGTCCGAGACGAAGCCGATGGGGGCCATGACGACCGCGGGCACCCCGGCTTCCTTCCGCTCCTCCAGGTGGTCGCAGATGTCGGGCTCCAGCCACGGGATGTGCGGGGCGCCGGACCGCGACTGGTAGACGAGCTGCCACGGGTGGTCGACGCCGGTCTCCTCGCGCACGGCGTCCGCGATCAGCCGCGCGACGTCCAGGTGCTGCGCCACGTACGCGCCACCGTCGCCGTGGTCCTCGGCGGGTCCGGAGGTGTCGGCGGCCGCCGTGGGGATGGAGTGGGTCGTGAAGGCGATGTGGGCGCCGTCCCGCACGTCGTCGGGGAGGTCGGCGAGCGACCTGAGGACGCCGTCGACCATGGGGCGCACGAAGCCGGGGTGGTTGAAGTAGTGCCGCAGCTTGTCGATCCTCGGCAGTTCGAGACCCTCGGCCTCCAGGACGGCCAGCGACTCCGCGAGGTTCTCGCGGTACTGGCGGCAGCCCGAGTACGAGGCGTACGCGCTGGTGGCGAGGACGAGAATGCGGCGGTGGCCGTCGGTGACCATCTCGCGCAGGGTGTCGGTCAGATACGGCGCCCAGTTCCTGTTCCCCCAGTAGACCGGCAGGTCGAGGCCGTGCTCCGCGAAGTCCTTGCGCAGGGCGTCGAGCAGCGCCCTGTTCTGGTCGTTGATCGGGCTGACCCCGCCGAACAGGAAGTAGTGCTGCCCGACTTCCTTGAGCCGTTCCTTGGGGATGCCTCGGCCCCTCGTCACGTTCTCCAGGAACGGGACGACGTCGTCGGGGCCCTCCGGGCCTCCGAAGGAGAGCAGGAGCAGGGCGTCGTACGGGCGGGCATCGAGGCTGGCAGCGTGCGCTTCTGGCATGTGTTCGATCCTGCCACCCGTCACTGACAGGCGGAAAACTGCCATGCCGGTCGAACTCTGACACGCGTAAGCTGTTTGAGCCGCGTTCACGCCTTACCAGTTACGCCCCGTACCGTGCCGAGCCGCCCTCGGGCGCGCCCGGGTGCCCGCCCGACCGGAGTCGTTTTGCCCAGCCCCTACCGCGCCATATTCGCCCTGCCCGGCACCAAGAGCTTCTCGGTCGCCGGGTTCCTGGGCCGGATGCCCCTGTCGATGATGGGCATCGGGATCGTGACGATGGTCTCGCAGCTGACCGGGCGCTACGGCCTCGCGGGGGCGCTGTCGGCGACGGTGGCGCTGTCCGCCGCCGCGATCGGGCCGCAGATCTCCCGCCTCGTCGACCAGTACGGCCAGCGGCGCGTGCTGCGTCCGGCCACGCTCGTCTCGCTCGTCGCGGTCGCCGGGATGCTGCTGTGCGCGAAGTACGAGGCACCGGACTGGACGCTGTTCGTGAGCGCCGCGTTCATCGGCTGCGTGCCGAGCGTCGGGTCGATGATCAGGGCCCGCTGGGCGGTGCTGTACCGGGACACCCCGCGGTCGCTGCACACGGCGTACTCCTTCGAGTCCGTCATCGACGAGGTGTGCTTCATCTTCGGGCCGATCATCTCGATCGGGCTGTCCACGGCGTGGTTCCCGGAGGCGGGCCCGCTGCTCGCCGGCTGCTTCCTCGCGGTCGGCGTCTTCTGGCTGACCGGCCAGCGCGCCACGGAGCCGCTACCGCACCCGCGGACCCAGGAGAGCTCGGGATCGGCGCTCCGCGCGCGCGGATTGCAGGTTCTGGTGGCCACGTTCGTCGCCACGGGCGCGATCTTCGGCTCCATCGACGTGGTGACGGTGGCCTTCGCGGAGGACCAGGGGCACAAGTCGATGGCCAGCCTCGTGCTCGCCGTGTACGCGGCCGGTTCGTGCCTCGCCGGAGCGGTGTTCGGGCTGCTGCACTTCAGCGGCGCCCCCGCCCGCAGGTGGGTGGTGGGAGTGTGCGTGATGGCCGTGAGTATGATCCCCCTCCAACTGGTCGGGAACCTGTCACTCCTGGCCGTGGCGCTCTTCGTAGCGGGCCTGACCGTCGCTCCCACGATGATCACGACGATGGCCCTCGTCGAGCAGCACGTACCGCGCGCGAAGCTGACCGAGGGCATGACCTGGGTGAGCACCGGACTGACGGCCGGTGTCGCGCTCGGCTCCTCCGTGTCCGGCTGGGTGATCGACGCCGCCGGCGCGAAGGCCGGGTACGGGGTGCCGGGGATCTCCGGCGCCGTCGCGGTCCTGGTCGCGTTCCTGGGGTACCGCCGGCTGAAGCAGCCGGTTCCGCAGCGGGGAGGAACAACCGATGAGCACGGCGCAGACGGGCAGCAGCAGCAAGAGCGGCGCAGCGTGGCGTAACTGGGCGGGGAACGTCGTCTCACGCCCCGTGCGCGAGGTGACGCCCGCCTCGGTCGAGGAACTGACCGCGGCCGTGCGCAGGGCGGCGGAGGACGGGCTGAAGGTGAAGGCCGTCGGCACGGGCCACTCCTTCACGGCCGCGGCGGCGACCGACGGCGTCCTGATCCGCCCTCAGTTGTTGACGGGCATACGGAACATCGATCGTGACAAGGGCACTGTCACGGTCGAGGCCGGCACTCCGCTCAAGCGGCTCAACATGGCCCTGGCCCGCGAGGGCCTGTCGCTCACGAACATGGGCGACATCATGGAGCAGACCGTCTCCGGCGCCACCAGCACCGGCACCCACGGCACGGGCCGCGACTCGGCCTCCATCGCCGCGCAGATCAAGGGCCTCGAACTGGTCACGGCGGCGGGCGAGCTGATCTCCTGCTCCGCGACGGAGCGCCCCGAGGTCTTCGCGGCCGCCCGGATCGGCCTGGGCGCGCTCGGCATCGTCACCGCGATCACCTTCGCCGTGGAGCCGGTCTTCCTGCTCACCGCGCGCGAGGAGCCGATGAGCTTCGACAAGGTGCTCGCGGACTTCGACGAGCTGCACGCCGAGAACGAGCACTTCGAGTTCTACTGGTTCCCGCACACCGGCAACTGCAACACCAAGCGCAACAACCGCAGCGCGGGTCCCGAGGCGCCGGTCTCGGCGGTCAGCAGCCTGTGGGAGGACGAGATCCTCTCCAACGGTCTCTTCCAGGTGGTCAATTCGATCGGCCGGGCCGTGCCCGCCACGATCCCGGCGATCGCCAAGGTCTCCAGCAAGGCGCTCTCCGCCCGGACGTACACCGACATTCCCTACAAGGTCTTCACATCTCCGCGCCGGGTGCGCTTCGTGGAGATGGAGTACGCGGTTCCGCGCGAAGCCCTCGCGGCGACGCTGCGCGAGCTGAAGGCCATGGTGGACGGCTCGGATCTGCGGGTCAGCTTCCCCGTGGAGGTCCGTACCGCCCCGGCGGACGACATCGCGCTGTCCACGGCCTCGGGCCGGGACAGCGCCTACATCGCCGTCCACATGTACAAGGGCACCCCGTACCAGCGGTACTTCACCGCGGCCGAGCGGATCTTCACCGCCCACGAGGGCCGCCCGCACTGGGGCAAGGTGCACACCCGCGACGCCGAGTACTTCGCGCAGGCCTACCCGCGCTTCGGCGAGTTCACGGAGCTGCGCGACCGCCTGGACCCGGACCGCCTGTTCGGCAACGCCTACCTGCGCCGGGTCCTCGGCGACTGACCGCGCCTACTCCCCCGGCGTCTGCGTGCCGGTGTCGCTGGTGGCACCGGTGCCCGAGCCCGTGCTCTGCGACGGGGTCGGCGTGGGCGTCGGGGTGGACGACGCACCGTCGTCATCGGAGTCCGAGCCGTTGTCGGACCCGTTGTCGGAACCGTTGTCCGTGTCGTTCCCCGTGCCGGAGTCGCTGCTCCGGCTGGGCGTCGGCGTGGGGCTGGCGCTCCCGTCCGTGGACGAGCCGTCACCGTTCTCCGTGGCTCCGTCCGTGCCGGTGCTGCCGGTGTCGGACGGCTCCTGCGAGGTGCCGGGCGCCGGACCGGTGTCGCCGCCGGAGGACCTGTTGTGCCCCTTGAAGACGTCGCTGATGGTGGTGTTGCCGTCACCGCTGAAGCTGTGGCCGCTCACCACCTCGTACGTCGTGATGCCCCCCATGGTGACGCCGAAGACGACGGCCGCGGCGATCAGCGGCCGCTTCCAGCTCTTGACACGGCTGCGGTGCACCGTCCCCTCGGTGAACTCCTCGTCACCCTCGCCCGGGGCCGGCAGCCCGCCGGGTTCGTCCCCCGCGACCCGCAGCAGACGCGTGGCCTCGTCGACGCCCTCGGTCGTGATCAGCTGCGTCTTGTCCGGGTCGGCCTCGCGGACCGTGCCCAGCACACGCGTACGGTCGTCGTCGGCGGCCGCCCCACCCGTGCCGGTGCCGGTGTCGGCCAGCAGGTCGGCCACGGCGCCGGTGTCGAGCAGTTGAGTCCCGTCGAGGTCCGTCGCGGGGCCACCGGACACCTGCGGCAGCACGGTGGTCTCGTCGGCGTACGCGGTGTGCGCCGTGTCGGCGGCGTCGGCGGTGTGTGCAGGATCGTTCCTGCCCCACGTGGTGGTGGTCGGGGCGGTCGGCATCGCGTTCACGGCGGGCCGTGCCGCGGGCGGGCGCTCGCCCGTGACCATCGCCTTCGTGGCGTCCATCGAGGCGTCCGAGCGGAACGTGCGCGGAACGGGGCGCCCTTCGGCCGTCACCGGAACCTGCCGCCCCTTGGGCTTGCCGGTCACGGCGACGTCGCGTATCTGCTCGCCCGTGCGCCGGAAGAAGTGCTGGAACACCGTGCCGCCGCAGGTGGCGAGGGCACTGACCACACCGGCGCCCAGGATCGTCCCGTAGACACCGAAGCTGGAGGCGAGCTTCGCGGCCACGACGGCGGCGACCGCACTGCCCGCCACCTGGGGCACGCTCAGATCCAGCCGCTTCTTCTCCTTGGGCTCACCCTGATCGTCCTTGGAGTTTTCCGGCTTCTCGCCCATCTCCTGATCTAGCCTGCCCTTCTCGACATACACGACTGATTCGTACAGAAGTTCCCGAGGTTACGCGAACTTCCTGTGTCGTATGAGAGAGGGACGTCTATAGGGAGCGTGCAGTTCCGGTTCCGCAGATTTCGTGAAGCACGCCACGCACATTCCCCACGAACGGGACGCTCCCGACAGGGATGCCGCACCCAACTCCCCACCAGCGTGAGAAGTTGAGCGGCGTGCCGATCCACGCGAGTGGCCCGAATGGAGTACTGTTGCGAGCCCTGGGTCCGGTCTCCCGGCAGGGTGCACCGGGGCCTTCCAGGACCGCCGGGAGGGGGCTCGTTGCACAGGGTGACGGACTCGGTCACTTAGCGTTGCGAACAAGTAACCGTGCCATAACGGCGATCTTGGGTCCATGCCCGACACGCCGGGCAACTCGGCAAGGTTGTGGCAGGCTGCACCCGGGCAGGCCACACTCGACTAGCGGAAGCAGCGACGCACGTGACGTCGGCAGGCACCACCCGGGAGGTCCCCATGCCCGAACTGCGTGTCGTGGCCGTCTCTAACGACGGCACACGGCTGGTGCTGAAGGCTGCGGACAGCACGGAGTACACGCTTCCGATCGACGAGCGCCTCCGGGCCGCCGTGCGCGGCGACCGTCCGCGCCTCGGCCAGATCGAGATCGAGGTGGAGAGCCACCTCCGCCCGCGTGACATCCAGGCGCGCATACGAGCAGGAGCCTCCGCCGAGGAGGTCGCCCAGCTCGCAGGCATTCCGGTCGACCGCGTACGCCGTTTCGAGGGCCCCGTGCTCGCGGAGCGTGCGTTCATGGCCGAGCGGGCCAGGAAGACTCCCGTGCGCCGTCCCGGCGAGAACACCGGCCCCCAGCTCGGCGAGGCGGTGCAGGAGCGACTCCTGCTGCGCGGCGCCGACAAGGAAACCGTCCAGTGGGACTCCTGGCGCCGCGACGACGGCACCTGGGAAGTCCTCCTCGTCTACCGGGTCGCGGGCGAACCGCACTCGGCGAGCTGGACCTACGACCCGCCCCGCAGGCTCGTCCAGGCCGTGGACGACGAGGCGCGCTCGCTGATCGGCGAGTCCGACGACATCGGTGCGCCCGAACCCACGTTCCCGTTCGTGCCGCGTATCGCGCGGCTGCCGCGGGACCGGCCGCTGGACCGCGCCCTGGACCGGCAGCTGGAGCGTCCCGCCCCGCCGCCGGAGCCGTCCTCCGAGGAGAACCTGCCGGCGATCGCCTCCTCCTCGGAGCGCGACTCGCTGACCAGCCTGCTGGAGGCGGTACCGAGCTACCGCGGCGACATCGTGGTCCCCGAGCGTCCGACGGCGGCTCCCGAGCCGCAGGAGGAGCCGGAGCCGCCCGCGGCCGCCGAGCTGGAGGAGCCGCCCGCGCCCGCCGCGTCGGCCGGAGCCGGAGCGGCGTACGCGGACGTGCTGATGCCGCGCTCCGTCGCGGGCCACCGGGACCGCCTCACCGGCACCACCGACCGGCAGGCCGAGGCCGACGGGGTGCGCCCCGGACGCCGGGCCGCGGTGCCGAGCTGGGACGAGATCGTGTTCGGCACGCGCCGTAAGAAGCAGGACTAGCGGCAGGAACCGCCAAGAGGTATGCGATCGGGGCCCGGGACGTTCACTCACCCGGGCCCCGATCGCGTTCCGGGGATCGCCTACTGCGGGTCGGGGCCCGTCGCCACCGGACGGGACGCGTCCGCCGACCACTGCGACCACGAACCGACGTACAGCTGCGCGTCGATCCCGGCGACCGCGAGCGCCAGGACCTCGTGGGCACCCGAGACACCGGAGCCGCAATACACGCCCACCTGGTCCGGATCACCGGTCGCGCCAAGCGACTTGAAGCGCTCGGCGAGGTCGGCGGCGTGACGGAAGCGGCCGTCACCGGTGACGTTCTCCGTGGTCGGGGCCGACACCGCGCCCGGGATGTGGCCGCCGACCCGGTCGATGGGCTCCACGTCGCCCCGGTAGCGCTCGGCGGCGCGGGCGTCCAGGAGCAGTCCGGAGCGGGCCAGCGCGGCCGCCGCGTCCGCGTCGAGGAGGCCGGTGGCACCGGGTGCAGGGTCGAAGGTGCCGGGGCGGGGCGACGGGCTCGCGGTCTCCGTCGGGCCCTCCCAGGCGGGCAGGCCACCGTCGAGGACCCGCACGGACGGGTGCCCCGTCCAGCGCAGCAGCCACCAGGCGCGGGCCGCCGCCCAGCCCTGTCCGCCGTCGTACACGACCACGTCGCGGTCCGCCGACACGCCGGCCGCCCGCATGGCGGCCCCGAACACGGCAAGATCCGGCAGGGGGTGCCGGCCCGCCTCGGGACCCGCCTGTCCGGCCAGCTCCCGGTCCAGGTCGACGAAGACGGCACCAGGGACGTGACCTGCTGCGTACGCGGCACGGCCGTCGAATTCCGGGGCTCCTGCGGCCTTCGCGAGGCTGAGCTGCCAGCGGACGTCGAGCACGACGGGCGGTCGCTCCCCCGCCAACTCGCTCGCAAGTTCGGATGCGGTGATGATGGCATTCATGCGGTCCATCCTTGCTCATGCTCTGGCCCGAGCGCCCGCGTTCGGATAGCGTGCTCGATCGACTACACAGCGTCGACCTGCCGGTCACGGTCCGGTCATGGCGCGGCAGCGTGCGCGACACACCGTTTCGGGCGTCCCGGGCGAGGAGCCCGAAGTCTCCGGTGCGGTCGGGAAGCGCCGCGCGGCACCCAGTGCCACCATCGACACGGGCGCGGTACGACGTGTGGAGCCCGATGCAGGGCCCGAGGGTTCTGGTCCGAGAAGTCCGAGGAGAGAGTGACGATGACCGAGGCAGCAGCCCGGCGCGTGCCCGGCACCCCTTGCTGGGTGAGCCTGATGGTGCACGACATGGCGGCGACCCAGGACTTCTACGGGGCGCTGTTCGGCTGGGAGTTCAGGCCGGGACCGCAGCAGCTCGGCCCGTATGCGCGGGCCCTGCTCGACGGCGCGGAGGTGGCCGGCATCGGCCAGCTGCCGCCCGACCGTCACCTGCCGATCGCCTGGACGCCGTATCTGGCCGCGGAGGACGTGGACGTGACGGCGGAGTCGGTGCGGCACTGCGGCGGCACCGTGGGCGTCGGCCCGCTGGACGCCGGCGAGGCGGGCCGGATGGCGATGGCCTCCGACCCGGTGGGCGCCGTGTTCGGGCTCTGGCAGGCGGCCTCGCACCTGGGCATGGCGGTGACCGGCGTGCCCGGCTCGGTGGTGTGGAACGAGCTGGTGACGCGGGAGACCGCGAGCGTCGCCAAGTTCTACCAGGCGGTCTTCGGGTACACCGAAGAGGCCGTGGTCTCCGCCGACTTCGACCATCTGGCACTGTGCCTTGAGGGTCGCCCGGTGGCGTCCGTGCAGGGCGTGGGGCACGCCCTGCCCCGTGATCGGGGCTCGCACTGGATGACGTACTTCGAGGCGGCCGATGTCGACGAGGCCGTGGAGCGCGTCGCCGATCTGGGCGGACACGTGGTCCGGCCCGCGCGGGAGGGCTCGCACGGGCGGGTGGCCACGGTGGCGGATCCGGAGGGGGCGCGGTTCGCGCTCGTGGCATCACGCGAGGCGTGACGCCGACGGCCGCGGACCGCTGGGAAGCGGATCTCAGGCCGGGGCGACCGGCAGCACATCGGGCGAGAGCGCGGCGGCCCGTGCGCCCGCGCTCGTCATCCGGCGCCGGTGATGGCGCCGGCACAGCACCTCGTAGCCGATCCGGTCCTCGGCCTGGTTGACGTCTCCGACGACGACCTGGGCGCCCTCGACGACCATCTCCCCGTTGACGGTGCGGGCGTTGTGGGTGGCGCGCGCACCGCACCAGCACAGCGCCTCGACCTGGAGCACCTCGACGCGGTCGGCGAGCTCGACCAGCCGCTGGGAGCCGGGGAACAGCTTGGAGCGGAAGTCCGTCGTGATGCCGAAGGCGTAGACGTCGAGTTCGAGGTCGTCGACGATCCGGGCCAGCTGGTCGATCTGTCCGGGAGCGAGGAACTGCGCCTCGTCGGCGATGACGTAGTCCACCTTGCCGCCCTGGGAGAGGTGGTCCACGACGTACGCGTACACATCCAGGTCGTCGGCGACCTCCACGGCGTCGGTGACCAGGCCGAGGCGCGAGGAGAGCTTTCCCTCGCCGGCCCGGTCGTCCCGGGTGAAGATCATGCCCTGGAGGCCGCGGGCCGAGCGGTTGTGCTCGATCTGCAGAGCCAGGGTGCTCTTTCCGCAGTCCATCGTTCCGGAGAAGAACACCAGCTCGGGCATGGGAGGTCGAGCACCTTTCGGATCGTGCGGCGGAGGGGAGGCGGTGGGGGGGGGGATGCGGTAGAGGGTCAGGAGCGTGCTTCGAGAAGCGGTACGAGCTGTTCCGCCGGGGTCATCGAGCCGTGGTTGCCCACCATCAGGGACTCCTTCGGCTCGCTCTGCGAGGCGATGATGAGCACGTCGTCGCGGGCGGCGGCGATCACGTCGCCGAGACGGTCGTACACCCGCTGGTCGACGTGGGGTCCGAACCAGCCCGCGGCGATCGCCTCGTCCCGGCTCGCGATCCAGAACTGCTCGCCGAGCACCTCGCGCCACACGGCGAGGACGTCACCCTGGGCGCCGGGCACCGCGTAGACATGGCGGGCGCGGCCCTCGCCGCCGAGCAGGGCGACACCCGCGCCCAGCTCCCAGTCCTCGTCGAAGTCGATCCGGGACTGCTCGTCGAAGGGGATGTCGACCATGCCGTGGTCGGCGGTGACGTACAGGGCGCTGCGCGGCGGCAGTTGCTCGGCGAGGCGCTGGGCGAGCCGGTCGACGTACATCAACTGGCCGCGCCACGGGTCGGAGTCGAGACCGAAGCGGTGCCCCTTGCCGTCCACCTCGCTGTAGTACGTGTAGACCAACGACCGGTCCCCCGCCGCCAGTTGCTCGGCGGCCAGGTCCATGCGGTCCTCGCCGGAGAGTCTGCCGTAGAAGGTGCCGCTCAGCGCGATCTTCGTGAGGGGGGTCGACTCGAAGGTGGGGGCGGACACCTGGGCGGTGTGCACGCCCGCGTCGTGGGCGCGCTGGAAGAGCGTGGGGTAGGGCTGCCAGGTCTTCGGCTTCGTCCAGGGCTTCCAGCGGAGCTGGTTCATCAGCTGGCCGGTCTCCGGGTTGCGCACCGTGTAGCCGGGCAGGCCGTGGGCGCCGGGCGGCAGTCCGGTGCCGACCGAGGCGAGGGAGGTCGCGGTGGTCGCCGGATAGCCGGCGGTGATCGGGCGGCCCGTGCCGCCGCGCGAGGACGCTATGAGCGAGTGCAGGAACGGCGCCTCGTCGGGGTGCGCCTTCAGCTGCTCCCAGCCGAGGCCGTCGATCAGGAAGACGCAGGCCCGGTCGACCGGGGAGAGCTCGGCGATGGCCGGGGTGCAGTCGGGGACGCCCAGGTGGGCGCCGAGGGTGGGCAGCAGGTCCGCGAGGGATCCGGTGCCGTACGCCGGGACGGGAGCGGTGTGGACGGGCAGCGGCTCTACGTCGTCCCAGGCGGCCTGCGTCATCAGCGTCCCGCGTCCGCGGTGGCCTCGGACAGGGACTGGGCGAAGGCGAGTGCCTGGCGCACGGTCTCGGGGCCGTCGCCCGCCTCGCTGACGCGCAGGCTCAGGTCGTCCGCCGTGGAGCTGCCCGTGTAGCCGTGGTCGGCCTCGCAGTTGGGGTCGCCGCAGGCGGCGGGCTCCAGGTCGAGGCGGGAGACGGCGCCCCAGCCGATGGTGAGGACGACCTCGCGGGGCAGGGTGCCCGGGACGTACTTCTCGGGATTGGCGACGACCCGACTGAGCACGACCGACGAGATCCGGTCGAGCTTGACCGACTCCGTGGACGTCGTCGCGTACGGCGTCGGGGAGGTGCTGTCGGCCGCCTGCTCGTCGGTGTGGCTGACGATGAAGCGGGTGTCGGTCAGGACCAGGACGGTGACATGACGACGGACCTCGTTCGCGTCGAACGTGGTCTCCTGGTGGACGAGGTACGACGAGATCGGCTCGCCGCCGACCGCGGCCTCCACCGCCTCGGCCACGAGGGCCGGGTAGTAGCCGCTGCGCTCGATCGCCGCTCGCAGCCCTTGGGTCGTCGTACTGGTCTTGGCCATGGGGTCCATCCTAAGGCCCGGGAAGAGGCTGCCGATGCGCCTGTGGATAACTCTCCGTGAGGGCATTTCGCTGCATCGCCGGAGGCGCGGGCCGGGTCAGTAGGCGCTGGGCAGCGTGCGCGGGCCCAGGTCGTCACGGGCGGGCGGGGGCGCGAGCCGGACGGAGGCGCCGAGGACGGTCAGGCCGGCCTGTGCGACCACGACCGGTTCGAGGGCGACGCCGACGACCTCGGGATGATCGTCGACGAGCCGGGACACCCGCTGGAGCAGTTCCTCCAGGGCAGGGGTGTCGACGGGGGCGGCGCCGCGCCAGCCGAACAGAATCGGGGCCGTCTTGATCGAACGGACGACCGCCTGCGCGTCGCGGTCGGTCACCGGGATCAGACGGTGCGCGGTGTCGCCGAGCAGTTCGGACGGAGCGCCGGCCAGGCCGAAGGAGAGCACGGCCCCGGCGGCCGGGTCGATGACGGCGCGGACGACGGTGTCGACACCCCGCGGCGCCATGGCCTGGACGACCGGACGCAGTTCGGCGGGCCTGCCGAGCCGGTCGGTGAGGTCCTCGTAGGCGCGGCGCAGGTCGTCCTCGTCGGCGAGGTCGAGGCGGACCCCGCCGAGGTCGGCGCGGTGGCGCAGGTGCGGGGCGGTCGTCTTCAGGGCCACCGGGTAGCCGAGCGTGCGGGCGGCCTCGGCGGCCCGGTCGGCGTCGGGTGCGGGCAGGGTCGGGCGGACGTCGACCCCGTAGAGGGCGAGCAGGTCGCGGGCGTCCTCGGGGGCGAGGTCCGTGCCACGCGGATCGTCGTCCTTGGCGAGCAGTCCGGTGATGAGGGCCGCGGCGGCCTGCTCGTCGACGCGGTCGAACTCGGGCACCTTGCCGGGCTCCGCCGCGTCGCGCCGCCACTGGGCGTACTTGGCGGCTTCGGAGAGGGCGCGGACGGCGCGCTCGGCCGCGGGGTAGGCGGGGATGAGGCGCGGGGCGCCCTCCGGGGTCCCGGCGGTCGCGGGGGTCGGCAGGGTCGGGGCGTTGGGGCCGGTGCTGGTCGCGGCGGAGAGCGCCTCGGCGAGGCCGCCGAGTTCGACGTGGACGACGAGCACGGTCTTGGTGGGGGCGGTGGCGGCGGCCGCGCTCAGGGCGGCCGCCAGTTCGGCGTCCCCGGTCGGGTCCTCCCCCACCACCGGCATCGCGGTGACGACAACGGCGTCGGTCTTGTCGTCGGCCAGCGCCTCCTCCAGGGCGGCCCGGAAGTCCGCGGCGGAGGCCTGGGTGGTGAGGTCACGCGGTGTCTTGGGCCGCAGCCCCTCGGAGAGAGCGACGTCGTAGGTCAGCAGACCGAGCGACTCCGAGTTGCCCAGGATGGCGACGCGCGGGCCCGCGGGCAGCGGCTGGCGTGCCAGCAGGAGTCCGGCGTCGACGAGTTCGGTGATCGTGTCGACGCGGATGACACCCGCCTGGCGCAGCAGGGCGGAGACGGTGGCGTAGGGCAGGCGCGTGGCACGGACGGCGTGCCCGGTCGGCGCGATGCCGCTGTGCCGGGCTCCCTGGACGACCACCAGGGGCTTGGCGGCCGCGGTACGGCGTGCGAGGCGGGTGAACTTGCGCGGGTTGCCGATCGATTCGAGGTACATCAGGGCGACGTCGGTGTCGGCGTCGTCGTACCAGTACTGCAGGACGTCGTTGCCGGAGACGTCGGCGCGGTTGCCCGCCGAGACGAACGTGGAGACGCCGGTGACCCCCGTGACGCCGCCGCCCCTGCGGTGCAGCCGGGACAGCAGGGCGATGCCGATGGCGCCGGACTGGGCGAACAGGCCGATGCGTCCGGCGCGGGGCATCTCGGGGGCGAGCGAGGCGTTGAGCCGTACGTCGGGCGAGGTGTTGACGACCCCGAAGGCGTTCGGCCCGATGATGCGCATGCCGTAGGTGCGTGCCTGGCGGACGAGTTCGCGCTGGCGCTCCCGGCCCTCGGCGCCGCTCTCGGCGTATCCGGCGGACACGACGACCAGGCCCTGTACGCCGCGCGCGCCGCATTCGGCGACGACCTCGGGGACGTCCGGCGCGGGCACCGCGACGACGGCCAGGTCCACGGGCTGGGCCGGGTCGATGTCCCCGACCGAACGGTGGGCGGGCACTCCGTCGACTTCCGTGAGGTCGGCGGGGAACGCCTTGTTGACGGCGTAGAGGCGGCCGGTGAATCCGGCCGCCTTCAGGTTGCCGAGAACGCTGTGGCCCACTCCTCCGGCCGTGCGTCCCACGCCGATCACGGCGACGGAGCCGGGCGCGAGGAGGCGCTGCACGGAGCGGGCCTCCGCGCGCTGCTCGCGCGCGTGCTGCACGGCGAGGGACGCCTCGGTGGGCTCGATGTCGAACTCCAGGCGGACGACGCCGTCCTCGAAGCTGCGCTTCTGCGTGTATCCGGCATCCCGGAACACCTTGATCATCTTGGTGTTGGCGGGCAGCACCTCGGCGGCGAACCGGCGGATGCCGCGCTCGCGCGCGACGGCCGCGATGTGTTCGAGGAGGGCGGAGGCGACACCGCGCCCCTGGTGGGCGTCCTGCACCAGGAAGGCGACCTCGGCCTCGTCGGCCGGGGCGGAGGCGGGCATCCCCCGTGCGTCGATCCGGTCGTAGCGGACCGTCGCGATGAACTCGCCGCCCACCGTGACCGCGAGGCCGACCCGGTCGACGTAGTCGTGATGGGTGAAGCGGTGCACGTCCTTGGCGGACAGCCGCGGGTAGGGCGCGAAGAAGCGGTAGTACTTCGACTCGTCCGAGACCTGCTCGTAGAAGCTGGTCAGCCGCTCGGCGTCCGCGGTGGTGATGGGCCTGATCCGGGCGGTGCCGCCGTCGCGCAGCACCACGTCGGCCTCCCAGTGGGCGGGGTAGGCGTGCCGGTCCGACGGGGTCTCCATGCCGCAAGGGTAGGGCCGACCGCCGGCCGGCGGAGGGATGCGTGTCGCCGTCGCACGGGTCGCGGCCCGCGCGCGTGGGAGGCAGGCTGAAGGAGGCCGAAGGGCCGTGCGCGTACGGGACGTGGGTCCGCGGCGAGCACGGGTCACGGTGTGTGAGAATGGTCTAGACAACTGTGAGACACCTGAAGGGCAGCATCACATGGCTGAGCGCCGCGTCAACGTCGGCTGGGCCGAGGGCCTCCACGCCCGTCCCGCCTCCATCTTCGTCCGCGCGGCCACGGCGGCCGGCGTCCCCGTGACGATCGCCAAGGCCGACGGCAACCCCGTCAACGCCGCCTCGATGCTCGCGGTGCTGGGCCTGGGCGCCCAGGGCGGCGAGGAGATCGTCCTGGCCTCCGACGCCGAGGGGGCGGACGCCGCGCTCGACCGGCTGGCCAAGCTGGTCGCCGAGGGCCTCGACGAGCTTCCCGAGACCGTCTGACCCACGGCACCCTTCGACGGAGCCGCGCGTTTCTCTTCGGAGCGCGCGGCTCCGTCGTTCTGTGCCACGACGGCCCTGGACGCTCTTCCCGCACTCACTGAAATTGACGCATGAAAGAAGTGCGCGAAAAAGCCTGCAGAATAAAACACAGGGATATGCGCAGGGGGAAGCCGCCGCACTGAATGCGGCACGGGCATAGGCAGCGGAAAACAGGGCGCGACCCATTCCGCGAATAGTGCACTTCTTTGTATACGGCTCCCCTGTTAATGCTGGAGCCCCGCCGTGTTTACGGGATGTTGCGAAGTCCTCACACGCTCACCCGCGCGCGGGACGCGCAGCCGGTGGGCCGCCGTCGCCCGCTCGGTGTGCTGGGCCGTCAGGGCGCGGGCCCGCTCGGCGTCGCCGCGGGCCACGGCGTCGACGATGGCCCCGTGCTCGGACCAGGAGTCGGCCGGCCGGGGCGGGGTCTCGACCGCGTACATCCAGGCGATCTTGTACCGCAGCTGGGTCAGCAGGGTGATCAGACCGGGGCTTCCGGAGGCCTGGGCGAGCGTCTCGTGGAACCAGCCGCCCAGGGAGCGCAGATCCTCGTTCTGCCCCCGCCTGGAGCGCTCCTGCCCGAGCCTGACCAGGCCGCGCAGCACTTTGAGGTGGGCCTCGGTGCGGCGCTGGGCCGCACGGGCCGCGCCCAGCGGTTCGAGCAGCATACGGATCTCCAGGAGATCGGCGGCCTCCTGCTCGGTGGGTTCGGCGACGCACGCGCCCGCGTGCCGCCGCGTGACGACGAACCCCTCCGCCTCCAGGGTGCGCAGCGCCTCACGGACCGGAACGCGCGAGACGCCGTAGCGCCGCGCGAGCAGTTCCTCGGTGAGCCTGCCGCCGCGCTCGTAGACACCCGCGACGATGTCGTCGCGGATCGCCGTGCATACCGAGTGCGCGGGAATGCGCATGACCCGACCTCCGCCTTAATCCCCGCGAAACGCGGTCGATTGACGCCCGTACAAACGCGATTGACCTCCGGTCAGCGCGCTTGACCGACGACTCTATTCCACCGCGCTTGAATTTCCGACGGCAGGCCGGAATCCAGGGATATTTTTTGGACACCGGAGGTCTGCTCGGGACAGGCGACGCGAAAGCCCCGGCTCGGCGAGCCGGGGCTTTCGGAGGTGGGTCGGGCGTGGGCGCGTCAGACGTTCACGCCGTGCGAGCGCAGGTACGCGACGGGGTCGATGTCCGAGCCGTAGTCGGGACCGGTGCGGGCCTCGAAGTGGAGGTGCGGGCCCGTGACGTTGCCGGTGGCGCCCGAGAGGGCTATCTGCTGGCCGGGGGTGACCGACTGGCCGACGGAGACGCCGATGGACGACAGGTGACCGTACTGGGTGTACGTACCGTCGTTCATCTTGATGACGATGTTGTTGCCGTACGCGCCGCCCCAGCCGGCCTCGACGACGGTGCCGGAGCCCACGGCGTGCACCGCGGTGCCGGTGGCGGCGTGGAAGTCGATGCCCGTGTGGCTGCCGGAGGACCACAGACCGCTGCTGGCCTTGTACGCGGTGGAGACGTACGAGCCGGAGACGGGCGCCACGAAGGAGTTGAGGCGCTTGCGCTCGGCCTCCCGGGCGGCGCGCTCCTTGGCCTCGCGCTCCTTCTTGGCCTTCTCCTCGGCCTTGCGCTTGGCCTCCTCGGCCCGCTTCTTGGCCTCGGCCTCCGCCTTCTTCTTCGCGGCGGCCGCGTCGGCGGCCTTCTTCTGGGCGGCGGCCTGGGCGTCGATCTGGTCGGCGAGGGAGTCGCCGATGGAGACGGCCTGCGTCAGGTTGTTCTGCTCCGGGGCCGCGGTGTCCGCGGCGAGCGCGGGGGCGGCGAGGCCGCCGACGACACCGGTCGTGGTGAGCGCGGCGACACTCGCGACCTGTGCGGTGGTACGCGTGATGCGGCTCGGACGACGGTGCTTCCCGGTGGCACGGGTGAACGCCATGGAGAGGCTGATCCTTTCCTTCCCTCTCGCCTACCGGGTTAGCTGACGGGTTCGGAGCAGGAAGGTCTCCTACGGGCAACCCCCTTGCGGGAGGAGCCCGATTCACCCCAGGGACTTCGGTGGGTCCCCGGCTCCCCCGGCTCGCGCCTTGGGGGACTCGGCGATGACTGTCCGGTGACGCGGGCGCGGCACTGGTGCGGCGGACAGCCGGACCGACGCTAAGCGGGACATCTTTTAATCAACAAACGGATCCCGGCTTTTGTCGCGCATGCCACAGGGCAGACACGCAACCTCCACACCATTTCGGACATATACGAAGCGAGGTGATCGCGTTTGCTCACGTGAGGGACATCACGGACACGCCGGAGCCCCGGCGACCTCACGGGTCGCCGGGGCTCCGATGCGGTGCGGCGCGGTGTGCCGATCAGCCGGTGACCACGGTCACTTCGCCGATGCCGAGCGCCCTGACCGGCTCCTCGATCTGCGCGGCGTCGCCCACGAGGACCGTCACCAGACGGTCCGCCGGGAAGGCGCTCACGACCGCCGCCGTGGCCTCCACGGTGCCCGTCTCGGCGAGTTGACGGTACAGACGGGCCTGGTAGTCGTCGGGCAGGTGCTGCTCGACCTGGTCGGCGAGGGTGCCCGCGACGTTCGCCGCGGTCTCGAACTTGAGCGGGGCCACCCCCACCAGGTTCTGCACGGCCGTGTCCCGCTCGGCGTCCGTGAGGCCCTCCGCGGCCAGCGTGCGCAGCACCTTCCACAGGTCGTCCAGCGCGGGGCCGGTGTTCGGGGTGTCCACGGAACCGCTGATGGCGAGCATCGCGGCGCCCGTCCCGTCCGGCGCGGAGCGCAGCACCTGCGCGAAGGACCGCACCCCGTAGGTGTAGCCCTTCTCCTCGCGCAGGACCCGGTCGAGGCGCGAGGTGAGCGTGCCGCCCAGGCAGTACGTGCCGAGGATCTGCGCGGCCCACACCCGGTCGTGCTTGTCGGGTCCGATGCGGCCGATCAGCAGCTGGGTCTGCACGGCGCCCGGACGGTCCACGATGACGACGCGGCCGGTGTCGTCGGCCGTGACGGGCGGCACGGGGCGCGCCTCCGCGGTGTTCCCGGTCCAGGCGCCGAGCGTGTCGGCGAGCAGGCCGTCGAGATCGACGCCGGTGAGGTCGCCCACCACCACGGCGGTGGCGGTGGCGGGGCGTACGTGCTTCTCGTAGAAGGCGCGGACCGCCGACGCGTCGATGGCGGCGACGGTCTCCTCGGTGCCCTGGCGCGGGCGCGACATGCGCGCGTCGGCCGGGAAGAGCTGCTTGGAGAGCTCCTTGGCGGCGCGGCGGGCCGGGCTGGCGCTCTCGTGCGGGATCTCGTCGAGCCGGTTGGCCACCAGGCGCTCGATCTCGCTGTCGGCGAAGGCGGGCGCCCGCAGGGCATCGGCGAGGAGGGCGAGGCCCTTGGGGAGCCGGGAGACCGGCACTTCGAGGGAGACCCGGACGCCGGGGTGGTCGGCGTGCGCGTCCATGGTGGCGCCGGCGCGCTCCAGTTCGGCCGCGAACTCCTCGGCGGAGTGCTTGTCGGTGCCCTCGTTGAAGGCGCGCGCCATGATCGTGGCGACGCCGTCGAGGCCCTGGGGCTCGGCCTCCAGGGGCGCCTCCAGATTGACCTCCACGGCGACGACCTGCTGGCCGGGGCGGTGGCAGTGCAGGACGGTGAGGCCGTTGTCGAGCGCGCCGCGCTGCGGGGCGGGGAACGCCCAGGGCTTGGCCGCACCGGGCTGCGGCTGAGGGTGGAAGTCCATGCTCGCGAGCTGCTCGGTCACTGGCCCGCCTCCTCGTCGTTCGCTGCGGTCTCGTCGTCGGCCTCGGCGGGGCCCGTGGGCTCGTACACCAGGACCGCGCGGTTGTCGGGGCGCAGGCGGGCCTCGGCGATCTCCCGGACCTCCTCGGCGGTCACGTCGAGGACACGCTGCACGGCGGTGAGGGCGAGCTGCGGGTCACCGAACAGGACCGCGTAGCGGCACAGTTCGTCGGCGCGGCCCGCGACGGTGCCGAGCCGGTCCAGCCACTCGCGCTCCAACTGGGCCTGCGCGCGCTCCATTTCCTCGGGGCTCGGCCCCTCCTCGGCGAACCGGGCCAGCTCCTCGTCGACGGCCGCCTCGATGACGGGCACCTCGACGTCGCCGGACGTCTTCACGTCCAGCCAGCCGAGGGAGGGCGCGCCGGCGAGCCGCAGCAGGCCGAAGCCGGCGGCGACCGCGGTGCGGTCCCGTCGCACGAGGCGGTTGTACAGCCGCGAGGACTCGCCGCCGCCGAGCACGGTCAGGGCGAGGTCGGCGGCGTCGGACGCGCGCGTGCCGTCCGCGGGGAGCCGGTAGGCGGCCATCAGGGCGCGGGCCGGCACCTCCTCCTCGACGACCTCGCGCAGCTGCTCGCCGATGACGTCCGGCAGGCCGCCGTCGCGCGGGGCGGGCTTGCCGTCGTGGGCGGGAATGGAACCGAAGTACTTCTCGACCCACGCGAGCGTCTGCTCGGGGTCGATGTCGCCCACCACGGAGAGCACCGCGTTGTTCGGCGCGTAGTACGTGCGGAAGAAGCTCCGCGCGTCCTCCAGCGTGGCGGCGTCCAGGTCGGCCATGGAACCGATGGGCGTGTGGTGGTACGGGTGGCCCTCGGGGTACATGAGGGCGGTCAGCTTCTCGAAGGCGGTGCCGTACGGGACGTTGTCGTAGCGCTGCCGGCGCTCGTTCTTGACGACGTCGCGCTGGTTCTCCATCGACTCGTCGTCGAGGGCCGTCAGGAGCGAGCCCATGCGGTCGGCCTCCAGCCAGAGCGCGAGCTCCAGCTGGTGGGCGGGCATGGTCTCGAAGTAGTTCGTGCGCTCGAAGCTCGTCGTACCGTTGAGCGAACCGCCCGCGCCCTGGACCAGCTCGAAGTGGCCGTTGCCCGACACCTGCTTCGAGCCCTGGAACATCAGGTGCTCGAAAAGGTGAGCCAGACCGGTACGGCCCTTGACCTCGTGGCGCGAGCCGACGTCGTACCAGAGGCAGACCGCCGCGACCGGGGTCAGGTGATCCTCGGAGAGCACCACGCGCAGGCCGTTGGCCAGCCGGTGCTCGGTCGCTGTCAGGCCGCCGGAACCGGCCTCGGCGGTGGCCGTGTGACCCATGGGCATGTACGTCCCTTCGATCGCGGAAAGTGCAGAAGTGCTGCCAGTCCTGCCACTGTATGCAAGCGTGCTGACCCCTGGCGAAGTTCCCGCCCGGGCTACGCCGTAAGCGAGCACACGGCCCCCGGAAGCGCCCCGTACCGCGCGGTACGGACGGGTCGCGAGCAGCGTTGTCAGTGGCGCGGTCCACAATGGTCCGCGACAGTTCCCGTTTCATGTACCCGTTCATGTTGGTGAAGGAGCCGCAGCAGCGATGGCCCGCCGCAGCACGAAGACCCCGCGACCCGATGACGACGCTGCCTTCGAGGAGAGGATCCTCGACATCGACGTGGTCGACGAAATGCAGGGCTCCTACCTGGAGTACGCGTACTCGGTCATCTACTCCCGCGCCCTGCCCGACGCGCGCGACGGGATGAAGCCCGTCCACCGCCGCATCGTCTACCAGATGAACGAGATGGGGCTGCGCCCCGAGCGCGGCTATGTGAAGTGCGCCCGCGTGGTCGGCGAGGTCATGGGTAAGTTGCACCCTCATGGCGACGCGTCGATCTACGACGCGCTGGTGCGTCTGGCCCAGCCGTTCTCCATGCGCGTCCCGCTGGTGGACGGGCACGGCAACTTCGGCTCGCTGGGCAATGACGACCGCCCGGCCGCCATGCGGTACACCGAGTGCCGCCCGGACGCCGCCGCGGCCCTGATGACCGACTCGATCGACGAGAACACGGTCGACTTCGCGCCGAACTACGACGGCCAGGAGCAGGAGCCCCTGGTCCTCCCGGCGGCCTACCCGAACCTGCTGGTGAACGGCGCGTCGGGCATCGCGGTCGGCATGGCGACGAACATGCCGCCGCACAACCTGGGCGAAGTGATCGCCGCCGCGCGGCACTTGATCAAGCACCCGGGGGCGGACCTCGAGACGCTCATGAAGTTCGTGCCCGGCCCCGACCTGCCGACCGGCGGCCGGATCGTCGGCCTGTCCGGCATCAAGGACGCCTACGAGTCGGGGCGCGGCACCTTCAAGATCCGCGCGACGGTCGCGGTGGAGACCGTCACGGCGCGCCGCAAGGGCATCGTCGTCACGGAGCTGCCCTTCGCGGTCGGCCCCGAGAAGGTCATCACGAAGATCAAGGAACTGGTCGGCGCGAAGAAGCTCCAGGGCATCGCCGACGTCAAGGACCTCACCGACCGCGAGCACGGCCTGCGTCTCGTCATCGAGATCAAGAACGGCTTCGTGCCGGAGGCCGTCCTGGAGCAGCTCTACAAGCTGACGCCGATGGAGGAGTCCTTCGGCATCAACAATGTGGCGCTGGTCGACGGGCAGCCGCTCACCCTCGGCCTCAAGGAGCTCCTCGAGGTCTACCTGGACCACCGTTTCACCGTGGTGCGCCGCCGCAGCGAGTTCCGCCGCAGCAAGAAGCAGGACCGGCTCCACCTGGTGGAGGGCCTGCTGGTCGCCCTGGTCGACATCGACGAGGTCATCCGCATCATCCGCTCCAGTGAGAACAGCGCGGAGGCCAAGCAGCGCCTCATCGAGCGCTTCTCGCTGAGCGAGATCCAGACGCAGTACATCCTGGACACCCCGCTGCGCCGGCTCACCAAGTTCGACCGCATCGAGCTGGACGCGGAGCGCGACAAGCTCAACGGCGAGATCGACGAGCTGACCGGGATCCTCGACTCGGACGCCGAGCTGCGCAAGCTGGTCTCCACCGAACTGGCCTCGGTGGCGAAGAAGTTCGGCTCCGACCGGCGCACGGTCCTCCTGGAGTCCGCGGGCACCCCCGTCGCCTCGGTGTCGCTGCAGGTGGCCGACGACCCGTGCCGCGTGCTGCTCTCCTCGACCGGCCTGCTGGCCCGTACGGCGAACGGCGAGCCGTTCGCCGAGGACGAGGGCGCCAAGCGCGTCAAGCACGATCTGATCGTCTCCGCGGTACCGGCCACGGCCCGGGGCGAGATCGGTGTGGTCACCTCCACGGGCCGTCTGCTGCGGCTGAACGTGATCGATCTGCCGCAGCTCCCGGACACGGCGTCCGTGCCGAACCTGTCCGGCGGTGCGCCGATCTCCGAGTTCCTGTCCTCCCTGGAGGCCGACGAGAAGGTCATCTGCCTGATGACGCTCGACGAGTCGTCACCGGGTCTGGCCATCGGCACCGAGCAGGGTGTGGTCAAGCGCGTGGTGCCCGACTATCCGGCCAACAAGGAGGAGCTGGAGGTCATCACCCTCAAGGACAACGACCGGATCGTGGGCGCGATCGAGTTGCGGACGGGCGAGGAGGATCTGGTCTTCGTCACGGACGACGCGCAGTTGCTGCGCTTCCAGGCGTCCATCGTGCGCCCGCAGGGCCGTCCCGCGGGCGGCATGGCCGGTGTGAAGCTGGCGACCGGCGCGAAGGTCATCTCGTTCACGGCGGTCGATCCCGCGGTCGACGCGGTGGTGTTCACGGTGGCCGGTTCGCGCGGCACGCTCGACGACTCGGTGCAGACGACGGCGAAGCTGACGCCGTTCGACCAGTACCCGAGGAAGGGCCGCGCCACGGGCGGTGTGCGCTGCCAGCGGTTCCTGAAGGGCGAGGACTGTCTGAGCCTGGCCTGGGCAGGACCGGCGCCCGCGCGCGCGGCGCAGAAGAACGGCACCCCGGCCGAGCTGCCCGAGATGGATCCGCGCCGCGACGGCTCGGGCGTCTCGCTGGCGAAGACGGTGGCGGTGGTGGCGGGCCCCGTCTAGGGGCTGTCCGGCGGATCAGGTCGCAGCCCGGTCCGCCCGCGCATTTCTGTACTGGTGAGCGGGGTCTGGCGCGTCGAGCTGCAAGGCGGAGGAGGGCGTCGACGCGGAGCGTCGGCAACCGACGACAACGCCGCAGGTCGGCATGCCAGACCCCGCGCCCGCGACAAGATGCGCCGGACAGGCCCTAGAGGTCCGCTGTCTCCTTGTCCTGTACGTAGCGGAGAACGCCCCACATGCTGTGCTCGTCGGCAGTGTGCGGGGCGTCGCTCTCGCAGGCGGCGAGTGCGCGGTCGAGCGCCCCTGTGTCGACGCCCGCGCCGATGAGGACGAGCTGCGTCAGCCGCGGCCCGCCGCCCGGCCACGGTTCCGGATAGAAACGCAGGAACCGCCCGACGGCGTGTACGGCGTACCTGTTGCGCGGATCGAAGGCGCCGAAGTCGACGTACCCCTTGATGCGGTAGAGCCCCTCGGGCCGGCTGTCCAGGAAAGCCATCAGCCGCCGTGGGTCCATGGGCACTTCGGAGGTGAAGGAGACGCTCTCGTAGGCGTCGTGCAGATGCCCCTCGTGCGCCCCGTCCTCGCCGTGGCCGTGCCGGTGCAGATCGTCGAACGACAGCTGCCCGATCCGCTCCTCGCCCGGCCGGCAGTCGAAGAGCATCTCCGGGTCGACACGGCCGTACGACGCGGTGACCACGGCCGCGCTCTTCGCCGCCGCCCGGACGGCGTCGAGCACCCGCTCCCGCTCCGCCGTGTCCACCCTGTCGCCCTTGTTCACGACGACGAGGTCCGCGAGGCCCAGGTGCCGGGTCACCTCGGGATGCTTCTCGCGGGTGGTGTCGAACTCGGCGGCGTCGACGACCTCGACCAGGCCGCCGTAGACGATCCGCGGATTCTCACTGGCGAGCACCATCCGCACCAGTTCCTGCGGTTCCGCGATCCCGCTGGCCTCGATCACGATGACGTCAATGGCGTGCATGTCATTGACGGGACGAGTCAACTTGTCCAGATAGACGTCAAGTTCACTCGCGTCCACGGCACAGCACAGACACCCGTTCCCGAGCGACACGGTCGAGTCGCCCAGCTGGCCCGCGACGGCCATCGCGTCGATCTCGATGGACCCGAAGTCATTGACGATCGCGCCGATGCGCGTCCCCCCGCTGCGGTGGAGCAGGTGGTTCAGCAGCGTGGTCTTCCCCGATCCCAGGAAGCCCGCCAGGACGACGACAGGGATCTGCGACGGGTTCGCCTTGCTCAACGCGCGACCTCTCTCACACCGGGGCGCGACCGGGTCGGCGGCGGCCGGGTCTCGTACGAAGGATGAATGCCGCTCCCAGGATACGAGCGCGGAGAAAGATGGCGGAGTGAACGATTGCTAACGCCGCTCCCGGGGCAGATGTCTGGACATGGCGCCGGTTTGCCCCAGTACCCTTCCGCGCGCCTTCTCTCCGCCTCCCTGCCGATCAGAGCCGCTCGGCATCCGGGAGGGCCAAGCGCACCGCCTACTGCTCGCCGGTTCTCCACACGTCGACCACCACCCGACGACCGGCGGACGGTCGCCTGAATCGGGGGTTGACATGGCCACACTCGCAAGCGGCAGGCGCTGGTGGGAGCGCGCCACCGAAGTGAGCGTCGCAGCAGTGGCGGCAGGAGCCTGCGCCGCCCTCCTGGCACGACGCCATCGACCAGGCACATGTCACCCACATGCCGACCGGCTGCGGCAGCACGACATGACGCGGCTCCACCTCAATCTGGCTCACCAGCAGCGCCTCCACTGGGAGTTGCTGAAGAAGGCGATCGACGACCCCGACCTCGCCAAGGTCCTGGACGTCTTCGACCCACCACCGCCCGCGGACAAGCTCCGGCAGTACCTCTTCGCCAACGCCCTGTACACCAACGCGCTGTTCTACCACCGCATCGGCAACATCAGCCGCAGCGAGCTGTTCGGGTACATGCGCGGACTGCTGCAGAACGACACCGTCAGGGAGTACTGGATCGCGACCCGCGGTCAGCGGGCCACGCTGCGGCACGGATCGGACGAAGCCGAGATCGGGCACATGATCGACGACCTGCTGCAGGAGTTGGACGACGCCGACAGCGATGAATGGTGGGTGGCCGGGACGCCGCCGGACAGCCCCGAGTCACCCAACTGACTCGTTATAGCGGGCCCTGGGCCATTACGAATCCGGTACGCTCCGCGTTGTCCATGGCGCCGAAGGCGCCGACCTGCAAGCCACCAGCTTCGGGCGGTTCCAAGGTCTACCACTGCTGCCGCCGGTTGCCGAGCGCGCCCACAAAGCCTCTCGCTCGCCTTGACGCAACGGTGCTCCGTCCTAGAAATCAAGGGAAACAAGAGTGAGCCAGATCATCCGACGGATCGGTGTGCCTCCCCACGCCCGAGGCAGCGTGGGAGGCGGGAACTGTCCGGACATCTTCGAGCTGTCCGACGGGAACTTCGCCGTCATCGGCACCGAGGCCACAGCGGCACTCCAGGGTGAGCTCCCCGCAGACGCCGGGGTCGCCGACTACGAGCGGATCGTGATCGTCAGCCGCGAAACGCTCGTCAAGGCGAAGAAGGACATTCCGAACCTCTGACTCCGCGCGTCGGCGCACCGAGGAGACCTTGCCCGGCGACACCGCCGAAGGCCGGCCGAACCGTGTCTGCGAGCGCGACACGCACTCCGAGCACGTCGGCCCTCTCGTCGGAGGAGTCACGGACAACCGGGCAAGGCACCTCCAGTACGTCAGCGCACGGGCGGCACCGCCACCGGCGGTTCCGCCCCCACATAGCGCGCCGCAGGCCTGATGATCTTCGGGTCCTGAGCCTGCTCGAGGATGTTGGCGCTCCAGCCGACGACCCGCGCCGCGGCGAACGTCGGGGTGAACATGGTGCGCGGCAGGCCGCACAGCTCCATGACCACGCCCGCGTAGAACTCCACGTTCGTGTGCAGTTCACGGCCCGGCTTCAGCTCGGCGAGGATCGCCTCGACATGGCGCTCGACCTCGACCGCGAACTCCACCAGCGGCCCGCCGAACCCCTCCGCGATCCCGCGCAGCATCCGTGAACGCGGGTCCTCCGTGCGGTAGACGGGGTGTCCGAAGCCCATGATCCGGTCACCGGCCAGGACCCGCTCGCGGATCCACGAGTCGATGCGGTCCGGAGTGCCGATCGCGTCCAGGGTGTCGAGCGCACGGCTGGGCGCGCCGCCGTGCAGCGGCCCGGACAGCGCCCCGATCGCGCCGACCAGACAGGCGGCGACGTCCGCGCCGGTCGACGTGATGACGCGTGCCGTGAACGTTGACGCATTGAAACCGTGGTCAATGGTGGAGATGAGGTACTGCTCCACGGCTCGCGCGTGCGCAGGATCCGGCTCCGAACCCGTGAGCATGTACAGGTAGTTGGCCGCGTAGGAGAGGTCCGCGCGCGGCTCCACCGGATCGAGCCCTTCGGCGAGCCGGTGCAGCGCGGTGAGCATCGTGGGAACCACGGCGGCCGCGGCGAGGGTGTCCTCGCGGCGCCGGTCGGCATCGATGTCGTAGACGGGCCGGAAGCCGCGGGAGGCGCCGAAGAGCGACAGGGCCGTACGGAGCCCGGCGAGCGGCCCCGACAGGGCACCGGCCCGGGCGATGGCGGGCAGCGCCGCGCGCACCTCGTCGGGAAGGGTGCGCAGTGCGGCGGTCTCACGGGCGAAGGCGGCCGACCGCTCCGCGTCGGGCAGTGCGCCGTGGATCATCAGGTGCCAGACGTCCTCGAAGCTGCGGCTCTGCGCGAGTTCGACGGCGGAGTACTGGCGGTAGTGGTAGAAGCCCTCACGTCCCCTGACATCCCCGAGCGTGGTGTCGGTGACGACGACACCGGCGAGCCCGCGCGGTACGTCGACGACAGGGGTGGCCGTGGTCCCGTTGATCGGCATGTTTCCTCCCTTTACTTGATTCGACTGTCCATGCTTGACTCGATCTCTGTCAATATTGATTCAATCAACCTATTGCCGTCCGGATACGGTGACGCACATGAGGGATCAGGAACCGGGACCGCCGCCCACCACCCGTCCATCTCGTCGGCTGAGCACCAGGGAGACCGCCGAGCTCCTCGGCGTGAAACCCGAGACGGTGTACGCGTACGTGAGCCGGGGACAGCTCACGAGCCGGCGCGGCGAGGGCAGGCGCGGCAGCACCTTCGACGCCACCGAGGTCGAGGCCCTGGCCCGTCGCAACAAGCGCGAGAGCACGACGGGTTCGGCGGCGAACGAGCTGACGGTGCGCACCCGCCTCACCCTCATCGACGCGGACAGGTACTTCTTCCGGGGGGTCGATGCCGTGGAGCTCGCGAAGCGTCACTCCTACGAGGAGGTGGCGGAGTGGCTGTGGACCGGGACCCTGCGCCCCGGCGCCCGGTTCACCGCCCCGAAGGAGTCCCGCGCCGCGGCCGCGCGCGCGGTGGCCGCGCTGCCCGAATTCACGAGTCCCGTGGACCGGTTGCGGGTCGCGGCCGTCGCCGCCGCCACCGCCGACCCGCTGCGCTACGACCTGTCCGAGGAGTCCGTCCTCGGCGCCGCGCGCTCCCTCATCCCGACGCTCGCGACCGCCCTGCCCCTGGTGAGGTCCACGTACGCCGACGGTGAACCGATCGCGCGGCGGCTGTGGGGCCGGCTGTCCCACAAGATGCCCGACGAGGCGTCCCTGCGCGTTCTCGACATGGCCCTCGCCCTGCTCGCCGACCACGACCTCGCCGCCTCGACACTCGCCGTCCGTGTGGCGGCGTCGGCGCGCGCGCACGCGTACGCGGCCGTCTCCGCGGGGCTGGGCGTCCTGGAGGGGCCCCTGCACGGCGCGGCGAGCGGCCTGGCCCACCGGATGCTCCTCGACGTCCTGGACCGCGGCGGCGCGGGACCGGTGGTCTCCGACGAACTGCGCGCCGGGCGCCGCGTCCCCGGGCTCGGGCACCGTCTCTACCGGGGCGAGGATCCGCGCGCGCAGGCGCTGTTCGCGGCGTTGGAGGAACTGCCCGGGGCGCGGCCCGCGCTGGCCGCCGCCCGTGACGTGGTGGCGACGACGGCCCGCCACACCGATCTGCACGCCAACGTGGACCTCGCGCTCGCCGTGTTCACGGCCTCCTCCGGAATGCCGGCCGAGGCGGGCGAGACGCTGTTCGCCGTCGCACGCACCGCGGGCTGGATCGCCCACGCCATGGAGGAGTACGGGGAACGGCCGCTGCGGATGCGGCCCACGGGCCACTACGTGGGCGCGCGTCCACCGCAGCCCCTGCCCGCGCCACCGGGGCAGGAGTGATCGCCGGAGCGGATTAGGCTGCCCTGTGTGAGTACGTGCACGACCGCCTCGCGGGATCTCGACGAACCTCTCGCGGGAACCGCGGCCACCGCCCGGACCTGGCTGCTGATCGAGCAGTCGGGCCCCTGGGGCGCCAAGGCCCTGACCTCCAGCCACCTCGACCCCGAGGTGGGACGCGCCCTGGAGGCGGCCGCCGAAGGCACCGGCGTCCGCGTCGCACTCGTGCGCCGCCCCGGCCGGCACGCGGACCGCCACGGACAGCCGCGGCGTCAGGTGTACGTCGCCCACACCGCTCCCGGTGACGCCTGGCTGCGCAGCGCCACGATCACGGCTCCCGAGGAGTTGCTCGCACTCGACTTCGCCGCTCTGGGGGCGGGTGTTCACGGCGGCTTCGGCACGCCCCACCAGGGTGCTCCGCTCGCGCTCGTCTGCACGAACGGAAAGCGCGACCGCTGCTGCGCCGTCCTGGGCAGACCGCTCGCCGCCGAACTCGCGCTCTCCGGCGAGGAGGGCGTCTGGGAGGTCACCCACCTCGGCGGCCACCGCTTCTCCCCCACCCTCCTGGTGCTGCCGTACGGCTACGCCTACGGAAGGTCCACGGCCGCGGAGGTGAAGGAGATCCTGCAGGCGGTCCGTACGGGCCGCGTCGTCACCGAGGGGTGCCGTGGCAGCTCCGCCTGGGACCGCCCCGGTCAGGCGGCGGAGCTCGCGGTGCGCAGGGCCGCCCGCGAGGACGCCGCCGACGCTCTGACGGTCGTACGCACGGAGGCGGTGGAGGGCGACCTCCCGTGCTGGGAGGTGGCGCTCGCGCACGTCGACGGGCGCCGGTGGCAGGTCACGGTGGCTCAAGGGACGTCCGCGCCGCCGCGTCCCGAGAGCTGTGGTGCCGCCCTCGGATCACCGGCCCGCATGGACGTCGTGGAGGTGCGGGAGGTCTCCGCGCCTCTCGGCTGACGGGGTACGTGTGACGGGGTACGTGCCTCTACGGGCTCGGTTCCGGCTCGTTCGGACTCGTTCGGGGTCGTACGAGATGGGGTTCGGGCGTCGTAGGAGATCCGCGCCACACGGTGTTCGACGGGGACCCACGGGCCCGTACCGTTCGTCATCATGAGCACGACTTCCCCCGCCCGCCGCCTGCGTCTCGGCCTGCCCCGGCGCGTGTTCGCGCAGGTACTGGTCATGCAGCTGGCGATCGCGGCCGGTGTCGCCGTGCTCGCCACCGGGCTGTTCTTGGCGCCCCTGAGCGACCAGCTGGACGACCAGGCGATGCGGCGGGCACTGGCCATCGCGCAGACCACCGCGGCCCAGCCGCGGATCGCCGACGATCTGCGGTCCACGCGGCCCACGATCGGCGGGCCCGTGCAGGCCGCGGCGGAGCGGATCCGGCGCGGCAGCGGCGCCGAGTACGTCGTGATCATGAACAAGAAGGGGGTGCGCTGGTCCCACCCCGACACCGCACAGGTCGGCAAGGTCGTCTCGACGGACCCCAGCGAGGCGCTGGAGGGCCACGACGTGATGCAGATCGACGACGGGACCCTGGGCCGCTCCGCGCGCGGCAAAGTGCCCCTGAGGGGCCGTGACGGCACCATCGTGGGCGCGGTGTCGGTCGGCATCGAGTACGACAGCGTCCGGGCCCGCCTCGTCCACGCGATCCCCGGCCTCTTCGCGTACGCGGGCGGAGCGCTGGCCGTCGGCGCGCTCGCCGCCTATCTGATCTCCCGCCGGATCCAGCGGCAGACACGCGACCTGGCCTTCTCGGACATCGCCGCGCTCCTGGCCGAGCGCGAGGCGATGCTGCACGGCATCCGGGAGGGTGTCGTCGCCCTGGACCGCGGTGGCCGCGTCCGGCTGCTGAACGACGAAGCGCAGCGGCTGCTCGGCCTCGACGCGGCGTCGATCGGACAGCCGCTGGAAACGGTGCTCGGCCCCGGGCGGACGGCCGAAGTGCTCGGGGGCCGGGTCGCCGGCACCGATCTGCTGACCGTGCGCGGCCAGCGCGTTCTGGTCGCCAACCGGATGCCCACGCACGACGGGGGCGCCGTCGCCACCCTGCGCGACCGGACCGAACTGGAGCAGCTCGGCCGCGAACTCGACTCCACACGCGGCCTGATCGACGCACTGCGCGCCCAGGACCACGAGCACGCCAACCACCTGCACACCCTGCTGGGGCTGCTGGAGCTGGAGATGTACGAGGACGCCGTGGAGTTCGTGGGCGAGGTGGTCGGCGACCACAGGGCGACCGCGGAGCAGGTCACCGAGAAGATCCACGATCCGCTGCTGGCCGCGCTGCTCGTCGGCAAGGCGTCCGTGGCGGCCGAGCGTGGCGTGGCCCTGTTGGTCTCCGACCGCACGCTGCTGCCCGACCGGCTGATCGATCCGCGCGGTCTGGTGACGGCGGTGGGCAATCTGGTCGACAACGCGCTGGACGCCGTCGCGGGCACCCCGCACGCGCGTGTGGAGGTCGAATTGCGTGCGGAGGGGACCACGGCGGTCGTGCGCGTGCGGGACACCGGACCCGGAATCCCCCGGGAGCAGAGGGAGTTGATCTTCACCGAGGGCTGGTCCACGAAGAAGCCGCCCGCGCACGGCAAGCGCGGCATCGGTCTGGCCCTGGTGCGCCGGCTGGCGGAGCGGCAGGGCGGCCGCGCCACGGTCACGACGGCCGACGGCGGCGGAGCCCTGTTCACGATCGTGCTGCCCGACGCCCTCACCGAACCGGCCTCCGGCGCCGAGCACGACGGCGCGGGCACCCTGGCGACGGAGGAGTCGCGATGAACCACGTACCGAACGCCGCAGCGACCGGCGCATCGACCGGCGCATCGGCCGCCGCACCGATCGAGGTCCTGGTCGTGGACGACGACACCCGGGTGGCCCGGGTCAATGCCGCGTACGTGGCGAAGGTCGCGGGATTCCGGGTCGTCGGCGAGGCGCACAACGCGGCCGACGCGCTGCGGATGGTGGAGGAGCGGCCCGGGATCGACCTGGTGCTCCTGGATCACTATCTGCCCGACGAGACGGGGCTCGACCTGGTGCGCGAGATGCGCCGGCGCGGCCACCAGACCGATGTGATCATGGTGACCGCGGCCCGTGACGTGGCCACGGTGCAGGCGGCGATGCGCCAGGGGGCGCTGCAGTACCTGGTCAAGCCGTTCGCGTTCGCCGGTCTGCGCGCCAAGCTGGAGGCGTACCTGGCGCTGCGGCACACCTTCGCGGGCGGCGGTGAGGCCGAACAGGCCCAGGTGGACCGGATCTTCGCCGCCCTCTCGGCGGCCGGGGCGCAGCCCGAGCTGCCCAAGGGGCACTCGCCGAGCACGGCGGAGCTGGTCCGCAGGACGCTGGTCGACGCCGAACGGGCGCTGTCCGCCCAGGAGATCGCCGACCTGACGGGCCTGAGCCGGCAGACCGCGCAGCGCTACCTGAAGCTGCTGGAGCGCACCGGCAGCGCGAAACTGACGCTGAAATACGGCGACGCGGGCCGCCCGGAGCATCTCTACGTCTGGGCGGACCCGCGCCGGAGGTCCGGAGCCTGACCCCGGCCCCACGAGGCCCCACGAGCACCCCGAGAACGGCCCCGACGGTCCGCCTGCGGCTGGTGCGGTCCGTCGGGGCCGTGGGCTCACACGGCGCCCGCGCCGGTGAGCGCCCGCACCTCGGTCTCCGCGTGCTTGGCGTCGTCCGGGGGCTCGTGCGAGGTCACGGTGCCCAACCAGCCCGCCAGGAAGCCCAGCGGGATGGAGACGAGGCCGGGGTTCTCCAGGGGGAAGTACTGGAAGTCGACGCCCGGGAACAGCGAGGTCGGGCTGCCCGAGACCACCGGCGACAGCACGACCAGCAGCAGCGCGGGCACCAGACCGCCGTATACCGACCATACCGCGCCGCGCGTCGTGAAGTTCCGCCAGAACAGCGAGTAGAGCAGCACCGGAAGATTGGCCGAGGCGGCCACGGCGAAGGCCAGACCGACCAGGAACGCCACGTTCAGATCACGGGCGAGCAGTCCGAGCGCGATGGCGAGCACGCCGATGCCGGCCGCGGCGACCCGTGCCACCGCGACCTCGCTGCGCTGCTTGCCCACCGGCTTTCCGGTCCGGTCACGACGCCGCAGCGAGGCGTACAGGTCGTGCGCGACGGACGCGGAGGAGGCCAGCGTGATCCCGGCGACGACGGCGAGGATCGTGGCGAAGGCGACCGCCGCGACGATCGCGAACAGCACGGTGCCGCCCGTGGAGTTGGCACCGCCGCCGAGGTCGAGGGCGAGCAGCGGGACCGCCGTGTTCCCCGCCGGGTTCGACTCCCGGACGGCGCTCGAGCCCACGATGGCGGCCGCGCCGAACCCGAGCACGATCGTCATCAGGTAGAAGCTGCCGATGAGCCCGATGGACCAGACGACGGAACGGCGTGCGGCCCGTGCGGTCGGCACCGTGTAGAAGCGCGACAGGATGTGCGGAAGACCGGCCGTGCCGAGTACCAGAGCGAGGCCCAGGCTGATGAAGTCGAAGCGGGCGGTCCAGCTTCCGCCGTACTTCAGACCGGGCACGAGGAAGTCGGATCCGTGCCCGCTGCGTGCCGCGGCGGCGCGCAGCAACTGGTCGAAGTCACCGTGGAATCGCGCCAGGACGAGCACCGTCAGCGCGATCGTGCCGCCCATGAGCAGAACGGCCTTCACGATCTGGATCCAGGTGGTGGCCCGCATCCCTCCCATCGATACGTAGATCACCATGAGCGCGCCGACACCGACGACGGTCCAGGCCTGCGCACCCCCGCTCTTCCCGCCGAGCAACAGCGCGACCAGGCTGCCCGCACCCACCATCTGTGCCACCAGATAGAGAACGGACACGGTGACCGAGGAAGTTCCCGCGGCGATGCGCACCGGGCGCTCCCGCATCCGCGCCGCGACCACGTCGGCGAGGGTGAACCGGCCGCAGTTGCGGACCAGTTCGGCGACCAGGAAGAGCACCACGAGCCAGGCCACGAGGAAGCCCACGGAATAGAGCAGCCCGTCGTATCCGAAAAGCGCGATCACTCCCGAGATGCCGAGGAACGAAGCCGCCGACATGTAGTCACCGGCAATGGCAAAGCCGTTCTCCATGGGAGAGAAGAGGCGACCGCCCGCGTAGAACTCCTCCGCCGATCCATGGCGGTTGCGACTCACCCATGTCGTGATCCCCAGCGTCACCGCCACGAAGGCGCTGAACAGCACCAATGCCAGGGTCTGATGCGTCCCGGTCACCACTGACCACCCTCGTTGCGAGCCGAAGCGTTCTTGCTCGCGGTGCTTGCGATGCCGCGTGTCATCTCCTGTGTGTCCCACCGCAGTTCGAGCGCGGGACGGTCACGGCGCAGCCGCGCGTGACGCACGTACAGCCACGTCAGCAGGAACGTGCTGGCGAACTGACCGAGCCCCGCCACCATCGCGACGTTCACCGCGCCCGTGACCTGCTGGGCCATCAGGCCCGGCGCGGTCGTGGCTGCCACCACGTACACCACGTACCAGATGAAGAAGACCACGCACGCGGGGACGACGAACCTCCGATAGCGCCTGCGCACTTCTTGGAAGGCCTCGCTGCGCTGCACTTCCAGATAGATGCCCGCCGCACTCCGCTGCTCCGGCACGGGCTGGGCGGGGACGGTCGGCGCCGGCCCGCCCGTGGCGTCCACATCGCCCCACCCCGAGGCCAGCGCGTCGTACCAGGGATCGCTGATTCCACCGCGATCACCGGCCCGGGGCTGCGCCGTCTCGCGCCCGTCTTGCTTCTCCACCGAACTCTCCTTGTCCGCGGCCCACTGCGGCCGCGACCCAAGGATGGACAGATCGGGAAGATCCTGGACTCAGCTCACAAGTCGTTCACCCCATTAGGTGATGGCAAAGTGCGGTTAGTTTCCGGTGGGTTCGCAAGCCCGTGCCGATATGCGTAACGCATCGCCTGCGCACGGTCCTTGAGGCCCGTTTTCGCGAACAGATTATTAATGTGCGTTTTCACCGTCGCGGTGGACACGTGGAGCGCCCTGGCGATCTCCTGGTTCGTCAGCCCGTCCGCGATGAGGCCAATGACCTCCGCCTCCCGCGCCGTGAGCCCGTCGGGCGGTTCCGTCGGCCCGGGCGCCGCCACGGGCTCGGGCCGCGCCAGCCTCTCCAGCAGCCTCCGCTGGATTCTCGGGGAGAGTCCGGCGTCACCGGACAGCACATTCTCGACGGCCTTGACGATCTCGTCGCCGCCCGCGTCCTTCGTGAGATATCCCCGTGCTCCCGCCGTGAGCGCGGGGAACAGCGACTCGTCATCGGCGTACGTGGTCAGAATGACGACCTGGGTCCCCGGATACCGGGCCCTGATCCGCCGGGTCGCCTCGACCCCGTCGCAGCGGGGCATGCGCAGATCCATCAGAACGACGTCGGGCGCCAGCTCGGCCACGAGCGCCAACGCCTCCTCTCCGTCGCCCCCGGAGCCGACCACCTCGATCCCGGGCAGCAGCCCGAGGAGCATCACGATGCCTTCGCGCACCACCGTCTGGTCGTCGATCACCACCACGCGGGCCGACGGCCTGCCCGCGCGCTCCCCCGCCTCGGCCCCGCTCACAGGGGCACCCTCAACATGACCACGAACCCCTCCTCGTACGGCCCTGCCTCGAGCGTCCCGCCCAGCAGCTCGGCACGCTCCCTCATCCCCAACAGACCGTAACCGGCACCACTGACAGTGAGCTCCGCACGCGGCCGGGTCGCCCCCGAGTCCCGCACCTCCAGGGCGACTTCGCGTGCCTCGTACGTCAGCCGCATCGCCGTCTTGGCTCCCGGAGCGTGCTTGCGTACGTTCGTCAGCGCCTCCTGGGCGACTCTGCGCACCGCCTGCGAGGACTCGGCGGGCAGCCTGCTGCGCTCGCCCTCCACCGTGAGCGTGGCGCCGTCCTCGGCGGCGACCAGCCCTTCGAGGAACTCCTCCAGTGGTGTCATCTCACCGCGCAGCGCCGACAGCGCCTGCCGGGTCTCGGTGAGACCGTCGCGGGCCATACCGCGTGCCGCCACGACCCGGTCCAGAATCTGCTGCCGGTCGGCGCCGCGCTCGATGAGGAGGCGTGCCGCCTCCAGGTGGACGAGCTGCGCGGAGAGGCTGTGCGCGAGCACGTCGTGGATCTCCCGGGCGATCCGGGCCCGCTCGGCGAGGGCCGCCGATTCGGCCTCCGCTGCCCTCGCCGCCCGCTCCTGCACCAGCAGGCGCTGCGCGCTGCCCCTGGCCTCGGCGTCCAGACGCAGGACGTATCCGGACAGGCACAGCCCCGCCATGATCGCCGCGGTGGTCAGCCACGGGTCCTGGTTGACGACGGCGAAGCCGGCGAGCGAGGCACCGGCGGCGGGGACCGCGGCCAGGAGTGGCATGCGCTGCAGAGCGGTGACGGCGCAGCCGCACCACAGGAGGGTGGACGGCCCGAGGAATCCGATGCGGTGCGTCACGACCGCGGCCAGCAGGAGCAGCGCGAGCAGGCCGAGCGAGGGCCACAACCGATGGGCCAGCGTCATCCAGTAGAAGCTCCAGGTCGCCGCCGCACAGGCGATCAGGCCCACCGGAGCGGCGGCGACGGCCCACGGGCCGACGTCGCGCTGCGCCACCGCGGTCCACAGCAGCGTGCCCACCAGGGCGATCCGCACCGCCCAGGAGAGCCAGCGCCGGGAGCGCGTCCGCCCCACGCGGGAGAGCGCCTCCCGCGTGGGCCACGTCGTCCAGAGACCGGAATTCACCTGTGGCCCTCCCCCACCGGCTGCGGGACGGCACCAACGTACGCCGCCTGCTCGTGACCGGCCCGCCACATCAGGACACCGGTACGAACCAGGAGCGAGAGGGCGAAGCCCAGCATGAACGACGAGCTGCCGAGGTGGACGCCCATCGCCAGGCCGACCCCGGCGACGGCCGCCCGGGCCGCGATACCCCCGACCCAGGTACCGGCGGTGGCCGCCGTGCCCCTGGTCCAGACATCCCCCCGCTCATCGGTCCAGATCCGGGTGGTGAACGCCCAGCCGATCCCTATGCCGATGCTGACCACCACCTCGACGGCGAGCAGGACCACCGACGCCGCGGTGTGCCGCGGGTCCATCAGGGAACCGTCACTGACCGCCACGAATCCGAGGATCAGGGGCAGCAGCCACCACTTGCGGCCCATCGCCAGGCGCTCGGTCCTGAACTGGCGCACGACGACGAGCGCGACGACGGCGACGATCACGAGAACTTCGGTCGGGCCGGACATGACTGCCTCCGGGGAGCGGTCGGAACGGAGTGGTTCAACACCGTCGACGCTACGGAAGAGTGCAGGTCAGGAGATCGGAGCCGGGGTGGATCGTGGGTGGATCCTGCGCCTCCACCCACGGGTGGAGGCGCAGGCCACGCGAAAGGGGCGCGCCGGTCGGCGCGCCCCTTGGGTACCGCGGCGGTCAGGCGTCGATGCGCGAGCGGTCGAGAGTCGCGGCGGAGCTGCTGATGAACTCCTTGCGCGGCGCCACGTCGTTGCCCATCAGCAGATCGAAGACCTGCTCCGCGGCCTCCAGCTCGCCGATGTTGATCCGGCGCAGCGTGCGGTGGCGCGGGTCCATCGTGGTCTCGGCCAGCTGGTCGGCGTCCATCTCGCCCAGACCCTTGTAGCGCTGGATGGAGTCCTTGTACCGGACGCCCTTGCGCTGGAACTCGAGCAGCGTTTCGCGCAGCTCACGGTCCGAGTACGTGTAGACGTACTTGTCCTGGCCCTTCTTCGGCTGGACCAGTTCGATGCGGTGCAGCGGCGGCACGGCGGCGAAGACGCGGCCGGCCTCGATCATCGGCCGCATGTAGCGCTGGAACAGCGTCAGCAGCAGCGTCCGGATGTGGGCGCCGTCGACGTCGGCGTCGACGAGCAGGATGATCTTTCCGTACCGCGCCGCGTCGATGTCGAAGGTCCGGCCCGACCCGGCTCCTATGACCTGGATGATCGCGCCGCACTCGACGTTCTTCAGCATGTCCGAGACGGACGACTTCTGAACGTTGAGGATCTTGCCGCGGATCGGCAGCAAGGCCTGGAACTCGGAGTTCCGGGCCAGCTTGGCGGTGCCGAGCGCCGAGTCGCCCTCGACGATGAACAGCTCGCTGCGCTCCACGTCGTCGCTGCGGCAGTCCGCGAGCTTCGCGGGCAGCGACGACGACTCCAGGGCCGTCTTACGGCGCTGCGCGTCCTTGTGCTGACGGGCCGCGATACGCGTCCGGGCCGCGGCGACGGCCTTCTCCATGACGGAACGGGCCTGCGCCTTGGCGTCGCGCTTGGTGGACGTCAGGAACGCCTTGAGTTCCTTGGCGATCACATTGGCGACGATGCGGTTCGCCGCCGAGGTGCCGAGGACCTCCTTGGTCTGGCCCTCGAACTGCGGCTCCGCGAGGCGCACGGTGACGACTGCCGTCAGGCCTTCCAGGGCGTCGTCCTTGACGATGTCGTCCTCGGCCACACGCAGCAGCTTCTGGGCGCGGAGCACCTCGTTCATCGTCTTGGTGAGCGAGCGCTCGAAGCCGCTGACGTGGGTGCCGCCCTTGGGGGTGGCGATGATGTTCACGAAGGACTTGATGGTCGCGTCGTAACCGGTGCCCCAGCGCAGCGCGACGTCGACACCGAGTTCGCGCTGGACCTCGGTCGGCGTCATCTGACCGTGCTCGTCGAGCACCGGGACGGTCTCCTTGAAGGTGCCCGACCCGGTCAGGCGGAGGACGTCGCAGACGGCCTTGTCCTGCGCCAGGTACTCGCAGAACTCGCTGATGCCGCCGTCGAAGCGGAAGGATTCCTCGCCCTTGCTGCCCCCCTCGCCGAGACCGAACTCGTCCCGTACGACGATGGTGAGTCCCGGCACCAGGAACGCGGTCTGACGGGCGCGCTGGTGCAGGTTGTCCAGGGAGAGCTTGGCGTCCTTCAGGAAGATCTGGCGGTCCGCCCAGTAGCGGATGCGCGTGCCCTGGCGGGCCTTGGGGACCCTCTTGGTCTTGCTCAGCCGCGCCGCCGGGTCGAACGGGGCGTCGGGGCCGGCCTTGGAGAAGGCACCGGGGACGCCGCGCCGGAAGCTGATGGCGTGCGTGTTCCCGCCGCGGTCGACCTCGACGTCGAGACGCGCCGACAGCGCGTTCACCACCGAGGCGCCCACGCCGTGCAGACCGCCGGATGCGGCGTAGGAGCCGCCGCCGAACTTGCCGCCCGCGTGGAGCTTGGTCATGACGACCTCGACTCCGGAAAGGCCGGTCTTGGGCTCGACATCCACCGGGATGCCGCGGCCGTTGTCCCGGACCTCGACGGAGCCGTCGTCGTGCAGGATCACGTCGATGTGGTCGCAGTAACCGCCGAGGGCCTCGTCGACGGAGTTGTCGATGATCTCCCAGAGGCAGTGCATGAGACCGCGGCTGTCGGTCGAGCCGATGTACATGCCCGGACGCTTGCGTACGGCCTCGAGCCCCTCGAGGACGAGGAGGTGCCGCGCGGTGTAGTTGGAACCGTCCCGGTCTGCTCCGGTCAGCAGCGCTGTGGACGGCACGGACGTTTCGGCGGTCACGCGGTTCGCTCCTCGCTGAATTTCAGATGGGGCCCATGTGGGTACAGGGCCGGCGTCGGTCGACGCTCAGAGGGTACCGAGGCCTGGTAGAGCCGTTGTCACGCCACCCTCACCTCCCGCCCAGACTAATCCAAGGTCGTATGCATGTTCGATCCCTCGATGGAGTGAAGCACACATCACGTTCCCTTCCAGGCATGAACCATTTAGGCTCCGGGCACGTCCTCATGAACAACCCGGCAAGCCGGCCGGGGAGGACCGACCTGACAGAACGCGCGAACCCGTAAGACACGTAAGAGACGCAATACGGCACATTCGCCGCCACCCGGCAGCACCTGGCCGGCCTCGGAGAAAATTTTCGAGGAAAAGCCGCGAGCGGGAACGTTTTCGGCCTGGTTGGATGTTGACCCTGGTACGACAGCTCGTCGAGCTAGAGAAGAGGCGACGTGACTACTGTTCTGACCCCCGCGAGCCCGCTGACGGCCGCTGACCGCTGTGACCGTTGCGGCGCCCAGGCATATCTGCGCGTCGTTCTCATCAGCGGTGGTGAACTGCTCTTCTGCGCCCACCACGGTCGCAAGTTCGAGCCGGAACTCAAGAAGATCGCCGCTGAGATACAGGACGAGACGGAGCGACTCACCGCCGCTCCGGCAAGCGCCGACACCGAGGAACGCTGACGCCTCGCATCCACGACGAGCCAGCTACGGCACCAGGCCGGTAAACGGGCGGCCGCCCCTGCACCCAGGGGTGGCCGCCCGTCCTCATGTCCGCGGGACGGCGTCAGGAGTGCTTCCGCAGCACACGCAGCACGTCCGAGACCCGCGTGTAGACACCGGGGCTCCCCGCACGCCCGCAGCCGCTCCCCCAGGACACGAGGCCGATCAGCTTCCCCTGGGCGACCAGCGGGCCCCCGCTGTCCCCCTGGCAGGCATCCTTGCCGCCGCGCGACTCGCCCGCGCACAGCATCGAGGCCGGCAGATACGTGCCGTCCGAGTTGCCCGGGTACGCCTCCTGGCACACCGAGTCCGGCAGCACGTGGACACGCGCCGCGTGCAGTGTGCGCGCGTAGTCGCCCGCACCCGTCGTGTCACCCCACCCGTAGACCTCGGCCTCCGTGCCCGGCTCGTAGGCGGAGTCGCCCTCGTCCGCCATCGGGAGGACGTATCCCTCGGGCAGCGGTGTGGCCAGTGTGAGGACCGCCACATCTCCGGAGTTCGTGGAGCCGTCGTAGTCCGGGTTGACCCATGACTCCCGGACGGGGATCTCCGCACCGTCGTCCGCGCGCAGATCCTCGCGCCCGGCGATCACCTTGAGATCGCGCACCTCACCGCGCGCCACCCCGAGCACACTCCGGCTCATGCAGTGGGCCGCGGTGAGAACCGTGGTCCGCGCGACGACCACGCCCCCGCAGAACTGTCCCGAGCGCGTACCTCCGAACCGGTCACGACTGGAGAGGGCTACCGTCCACGGGTTGTCGGACACCTGAACCTGACGGCCGCCGATGATCCCGCCGTCGGCGGCCGCGGGCACCGCCGAGGACACGGACAGCACGGCCGCGGCGGTCAGCACGGTCAGCGACGCGCTCAGCGCTCTCGCGAAGGGACGACTCATACGGTCTCCTCACTCTGAGTTGCAGTGGCACACCCAGAGTGATTCACCGGGGGATCGCACGCATCGCGAGGATCGAACCACAGGCGCGCACGCAGAAGGCCCGGCACCCTTCCCTCACGAGACGAGTGCCGGGCCTTCTGATGGCCGTACAGGAGCTTGTGACTAGTCGAGGTAGTCGCGCAGGACCTGCGAACGCGACGGGTGACGCAGCTTCGACATCGTCTTGGACTCGATCTGGCGGATGCGCTCACGCGTGACGCCGTAGACCTTGCCGATCTCGTCGAGGGTCTTCGGCTGACCGTCGGTGAGACCGAAGCGCATCGAGACGACGCCCGCCTCGCGCTCGGACAAGGTGTCGAGCACGGAGTGCAGCTGCTCCTGGAGGAGCGTGAAGCTGACCGCGTCGGCCGGGACGACGGCCTCGGAGTCCTCGATGAGGTCACCGAACTCGCTGTCACCGTCCTCGCCCAGCGGAGTGTGCAGGGAGATCGGCTCACGGCCGTACTTCTGGACCTCGATGACCTTCTCGGGGGTCATGTCGAGTTCCTTGGCCAGCTCCTCCGGGGTGGGCTCGCGGCCCAGGTCCTGGAGCATCTGGCGCTGCACACGCGCGAGCTTGTTGATGACCTCGACCATGTGCACCGGGATACGGATGGTGCGGGCCTGGTCGGCCATGGCGCGGGTGATCGCCTGACGGATCCACCAGGTGGCGTACGTGGAGAACTTGTAGCCCTTGGTGTAGTCGAACTTCTCGACCGCGCGGATCAGACCGAGGTTGCCCTCCTGGATGAGGTCCAGGAAGAGCATGCCGCGGCCGGTGTAGCGCTTGGCCAGGGAGACCACCAGACGGAGGTTGGCCTCCAGGAGGTGGTTCTTGGCGCGGCGACCGTCCTCGGCGATGATCTCCAGCTCGCGCTTGAGCTTGGGGGCGAGCTTGTCGGCGTTGGCCAGCTTGTCCTCGGCGAACAGGCCGGCCTCGATGCGCTTGGCGAGCTCGACCTCCTGCTCCGCGTTGAGCAGCGGGACCTTACCGATCTGCTTCAGGTAGTCCTTGACGGGGTCGGCGGTGGCGCCGGCGGCGGCGACCTGCTGGGCAGGCGCGTCGTCCTCGTCCTCGTCCGACAGGACGAAGCCCTGGCCCTCGGGAGTCTCCTCGTCGCCGGCCTTGGCGGCCGCGGGGGTCTCCTCTGTCGCCTCGTCCTCGAGAAGCTCGTCGTCCTTCTTGCCTGCCGTCTTCTTGGCGGCGGCCTTCTTGGCGACGGTCTTCTTGGCGGTGGCCTTCTTGGCTGTCGCCTTCTTCGCCACGGCCTTCTTCAGAGGAGTGGCTTCCTCGCCGTCCTCGGCGGTCGCCGACTCGGCAGTGGTGGTCGCGGCAACCCTCTTGGCGGTGACCGTCTTCGCCGCGACGGTCTTGGTGGCGGTGCGCTTGACCGGACTCTTGGCTGCAACGCTCTTTCGGGGACGCTTGGGCTCAGCAGCACTGACCATCAGCGTCACACCCTCTTCCTCGAGGATCTGGTTGAGGCTGCGCAGAACGTTCTTCCACTGAGTGGCCGGAATCTGGTCGGCTTCGAACGCACGGCGCACGTCGTCGCCGGCGATCTGGCCATCAGCCTTTCCCCGCTCAATGAGCGCCATGACAGAGACGGACTCGGCGATCTCCGGCGGGAGCGTACGGGATGTGCTGGCCGACACGAACAACCTCTCGGAACGTTGGAAAACGGCTTCCGGCCCCGTCCTGTGTGGACCGGAGCCGACGACCGCCGGCTTGGGGATGGGCCGACGGCGTGGGCTGGGACCGGGGAGATAGTCAGCGCCGCAAGCGGCTGCCGTATTCCCTCCTCGGCTGTCACCTCTTAGGTCATCGCGCTGCCCCGAGGAGCGTTACGCCCAATCTGCGTGGCCCGAGTCACACCCCGTAAGCGGTCAAAAACTGACGGATACGGGCAGATGCGGTCACCTCCGGGAGCGCGTTCGGTCTCGCGACGAACCCCGGCACCAAGGCCCGGCGAATCCCTCAACGACCGAGTCGCCGGATCGTGCCCGCCTCCACGCGCGCGGGGCACGTGGTGGGGCCGTCCGGCGACACCTGGTCGTGACTTCTCTTGTGACGGCGCTCAGTGCTCGCGCGGGGCCGGGACCACGCGCTCCCCCTCGGGGTGGACGGTGAGCAGGTGGCGCATCGCGGACTCGGCACCGGTGCCGTCCCCCGCGGCGAGCGCGTCGACGATGCGCGCGTGGTGGCCGATGGCCGTCTCGTTCGGGCGGTCACAGCCGGTGACGGGGCCGCCGGAGACGTGAAGGGCCGCCGAGACGATGCCGGAGAGGTGCTCCAGCATCCGGTTGCCGGCGAGCTGGATCAGCAGCGAGTGGAACTCGGCATCGGCCCGGGAGAACGTGATCGCGTCCCCCTGCCCCAGGGCGTGCCCCATGATCTCGACCATGTCGGCAAGGCGCTGCTGCACGTCCTCGCGGCCGTGACCGGCGGCGAGCCGCGCGGCGAGCGGCTCGATCGTCCAGCGCAGCTCGTTCAGCTCACGGCGCTGATCGTCGCGCTGCGGGCCGAAGGCACGCCACTCGATGATGTCCGGGTCCAGCAGGTTCCAGTCGCTGACCGGACGCACGCGCGTGCCGACGTTCGGCCGGGCGCTGACCAGGCCCTTGGCCTCGAGTACGCGAAGGGACTCGCGGACGACGGTCCGGGACACCTCAAAACGCTGGCCGATCTCCTCGGGCACCAGCGGGCGGTCGGCGCCCAGGTCGCCGGAGACGATCATCTGCCCGAGCTGCTGGACGAGTTGACCGTGCAGACCACGGCCGCGGTTGCCCGTGGCACGCCGGCCGACGCGGCCCAGTTCGTGGTCCGTGCCGTCCCAGGCGGAGACGCCGACTCTGTCGGCGGCCGACTCCGGGAAGGGGTAGCGGTCGAGTTCGCCCGGTCCGGCGAGGCCGGAGTCGGCGGAGCGGGCGGCGGTCATCATGGTGTGCGCAAGGGTACTCACGGAATCTGTTGTCGGCGCTGTTCCCAACTCCCTTGAGGTCTTTGGTGAAAAGCACACGAAAGGGTGATCGCCGTCCTCGCTGCAATTGACGCCTTATCGGAAAGAAATGGGCGTTCCAGAAGGAGTTGCGAACGGGGGACCACCGGAAGGCTCCGGACGGTCGTCATCGCACCTTGGGGCGCAGCACGGTGAGCAGATATGCGCAGAGCAGCGCAGTGAGCGACAACATCAGCGCGCCGCCCACAGGTTGGGCGACCATGCGCACTCCGGCCGCGAGGAGCCGCTCCGCACCGAAGGGCCAGTGCAGCAGCGTGAGTTCCTGGAGCCGTCCCGGCAGTCCTGCCGCTGTTCGCACAGATGGACCCTCGACGGCCTTTTGTACGAGGGGCACGATGACGATCGGGACGGCCACCACGGCGGCGAGTCCGGCGGCCGTTGAGCGGAAGACTCCGGACGCCAGAACCCCCGCCCATGCGCACGCCACGACCAGGGCGGTCCAATGGGCGCTCAGCGAAAGCCAGTCGGCGGGAACCTGAGTGAGCTCCTGTCCGTATACGAGGTGGAGCAGCGCGGCGTCGCAGCCGATGACGAGGACGGCCATGAGGACGGCTGTCGCCGCGCCGATGATCAGTTTGGCCGCGAGAAGCCCCAGGCGGTGCGGGACGGTGCCGCGGTCGGCGGCGAGGGCGGGGTGGCGGAACTCGTCGCCGAAGGCGAAGGCGCCGAGCAGTCCCGCTCCCACGGCGGCGGGCGGCAGGGGCAGCGCCTGGGGCCATGCGGCCAGGAGCAGCGGCTGCGGGGAGTGCCCCGCGCGGGCGAGCAGGACAGCGATGAGCGCGGAGACGGCGACGACGAGCGCCACGGTGACGTAGCCGGTGGCGATGCCGGTGGCCCGGCGCAGTTCGTAGCGCAGGGGGCGCAAGGGGCCGCGTGCGGGGCGGACTGTGATGGGGGGTGGCAGCGCCGCGGCGGACGCCGGAGGGCTGCCCGCACCCTCTTCCCTGCGTTCGCCGACGGTCGCCGCGGTCTCGGTGCTCGGGGACGGCGCTTTCGTGTCGACGAGCGGCACGAAGGTGCTGGTGGTTCCGGCGGTGGCGTGGGACGGCTCGGTCGCGGGAGTGAGGGGGCGGTCGTGCACGCGGGTCTTGCCCTCGACCTCGGCCTCCTGACCGAAAGATGCGGGCGGGGTGCGATGCGTCGGGCCGCCGACGGCGCCATCGGCATCGGCATCGGCATCGGCATCGGCATCGGCATCGGCATCGGCAAGGGGAGACAACGCCACCAGGGGGCCCGCGTCGCCGGTCTCGTCGGCGAGTTGGTGTACGAGGATGTTGTGCCGGAACGCGGTCTCGCCCACGTCCGCGCAACTGCTGCCGTAGACCGACAGCCGGCTGCCGTCCTCGGTGACGACCTCGACGGAGCGTTTCGCGGTGCGGGCCTCCTTCGCCAGCAGGACGCCGAGCCGCGCGGCGTGCGGGCTGCGGACGGCGACCCGGGGCCGCAGCCTCGTGCGCGCGAAGGCGGCGACGTCCTGGTCCGCGATCACCTTGCCGTCGTCGAGCGTGACGACCCGGTCGGCGGTCCGCGCCGCCTCCTTGGCGTCGTCGGTGGTGAACAGCACCGTGCCGCCGACGGTCGCGTGCGCCCGCAGGATCCCGTGCAGCCACTTGCCCTCACGGATCGACAGACCGTCCGCCGGGCCGTCGAGGACCAGTGTGTGCGGATCGGCGAGCAGCGCGCAGGCCAGGCCGAGCCGCCGGTCCATGCCGCGCGACAGGGTGCCGAGCCGTAGATCGCGCAGGCTGACGAGCCCCACGACCTCCAGCACCTCGTCCGCACGCTGGACGGGGACGCCGGCCGCGGAGCAGAGCATGCGCAGTTGGCCGCGGACGGTACGGGCCGGATGCCCCGGCACATCGCCGAGAAGCACCCCCACTTCGCGGGCCGGGTGGTTGATGCGGTGCAGGGGGCGCCCTCTGAAGTAGGTGATGCCACGGCCGTGTTGGAGTTCGAGCATCAGCCGCACCACGGTCGTCTTGCCCGCACCTCGGGCGCCGAGCAGGGCTGTCACACGGCCCGTGGCGGCCTCGAAGGACACGTCGTAGACCGCGGGCGGACTCTCCTTGCGGGCGGTGCTGGTCAGTCCGATGGCCTGGATCATCGCTTCTCTCGCAGGATGGGCGACCGCTCGGCGGCCGGGGCCCGTCCGCCGGTTCCCTGGCAGGCGAGACCCGTGGGTACCACAGCAAGATAACGCGACATTTCTGTCATTTAGGGCAGGATGACGGCTCAGGTGCCCGAAAAAACGACGCCCAGAATCCCGCCCCCGCCCTCGCGGTATCGACCCGTCACCGAACAAGGTTGCCGAGCCAGCGAGTTGGTCAGACCTCGGGTCGCAGCATCGGCGGATTGAGCAGCGTGGCACCGCCCGCGCGGAAGAGCTGCGCGGGACGACCGCCCTGGCGCGTCGTCGTACCGCCGGTGGGCACCAGGAAGCCGGGCGTCCCCGTCACCTTGCGATGGAAGTTGCGCGGGTCGAGCGCGACGCCCCACACCGCTTCATAGACCCGGCGCAGCTCGCCGACGGTGAACTCCGGCGGACAGAAGGCCGTGGCGAGCGAGGAGTACTCGATCTTGGAGCGAGCCCGCTCCACCCCGTCGGCCAGGATCCGGGCATGGTCGAAGGCGAGCGGCTCGGTCTGCTCGCCCTCGCGCCCGTACCCACTCTGGTGCAGCAGTGCCTCGACCGGCGCCCAACGGGCGCTGTGCGCGTCTCCGCCGGCCCGCGGCGCCGGCAGGTCGGGCGCGAGCGCCAAGTGGGCGACACTGACCACACGCATCCGCGGGTCCCGCTTGGGATCGCCGTAGGTGGCCAGTTGCTCAAGGTGCGCGCCGTTGTCCTGCGCGGGCACGTCCGGGTCGTGGGCGCGCAGGCCCGTCTCCTCGGACAGCTCACGCGCGGCCGCCGCGGTCAGATCCTCGTCGTCCCTCACGAATCCGCCGGGCAGGGCCCAGCGCCCCTGAAACGGCGGCTCCCCACGCCGCACCGCCAGCGCGCACAGGGCGTGACGGCGCACGGTCAGCACGACCAGGTCGACGGTGACTGCGAAAGGCGGGAAGGCCGACGGGTCGTAGGGCGACATGGAACGATCATAGTCGTCTGCCTGACGATAAACACTCCCTTCGCCTGTGGTTCCCCGCCAAGTCGGCGCCCGCTGTAGGACGTGGCCTTCAGGGGTGCCTGAGGCGCCCCCGGAGTCGTCACACCCCCAATTGCAGACTTTCCGCCGCCTCCTCGACCATCCCGAGGCCCAGTCGGCTGACCCGCGCGGAAAAGGCGTGTCCACCGACGCTCAGCCCCGTCAGGCCCAGCTCACCGAGCGGGGCCCCACGCACGGGCGACAGCGCCACCGTCCCGGCGGGCACATCCGGACGGATGCCGACGAGAGTGGCCAGCAGATGGACGCCCGCGGCCGCAGCGACGGCGGCCGGTCTGCAGGCGGCGGGGTGCGCCAGCGGGGCACCGCCGTCCACCCGCTGCTCCCCCGCGTACATCTCGGGCAGTCGGAGAGCGAACGCCTCCGCCGCCGCCAAGGTGCCGATCAACAGGGACGCGGCCTCCTTCTCGTATCCGGCAGCGGACAGTCCCGCGACCGCCACGGCGGTCTCGTGCACCCGTACGGCGCCGGTCCGGTGCCCGAACGGGTTGTACAGCGGCTCCTTGACCTCAAGGGTGCGCAGTCCCCATCCCGAGTCGAGTCCGGGGCTGCCGAACAGCCGCGCGACCTGCTCGGTCTGCACCTTGTCCAGGAGGCCGGGTGCGTAGGTGCCCGCGCCGAGCAGTCCGGTGTCCAGCAGATGCGCGGCGCCGCTGCCGAGGTGCGGGATCGGACTGCCGGAGCCGGTGCGGGCCGCCGCCGGCCGACCGCCGCCCCGGTCGTCCACCCAGAAGTCCTCTCTGAACCGCCGTCTCAGCTCCTCCGCCCACTGCCGCAGCTCCCCGGCTCCGGGTCTGCCGTACGCGTCGAGCAGCTCCGCGCCGAGCAGCGCGGCACGATGCGCGTGCGCCTGCGTCTCACAGCGCAGCGGTCCGCCCGGGCCCGGGTCCGGCACGTACAGCCCTTGGCGGGTGCTGGTGCGCAGCCACTCCAGGCACCGCTCGGCGGCGGGCAGCAACTCGGCCGTCTCCTGCTCGGCGAGGCCCCATCGTCTGGCCTCCGCGAGGAGCACCGGGAACAGCAGAGTGGCTTCGATACCGGTGCAGCTGGGCGGGATCCGGGGGCCTGCCTGCCGCAACGGGCCGGGAAGGCGGCCGAATTCCGGTCCGGGCCGGGTCAGTTGCGTGCGGGCGAGTGCGCGCAGCGTGCCGGCGGCCAGTCGGGTGCCCAGTGGGAGCGCCATCCTGGCGGCGGCCAGCGATTCCGCGGGAGCCGGGCCGCACCGCCAGGGCGCACCCGCGGCGAGGTGGACGTCCGACGGATGTGCTGGATCGCGCACGAGGAGTGCCTGAAGGTCGTCGACACAGGTCCGCAGCAGCGGCTCCACCCGTGGGTCGTCGCCGTGTGCCTTGGCTGCGGCGAACGGCCGCACCGTGCTGTGGCCCGGGCTCCTGCCGCTGTCCGCGCCGTCTGCACGAATCCGCAGTTCCACGGTGCGGGAGCCGCCGGGTGGCAGTTCGAATTCCCAGCGGAGCAGGCCTGCGGAGGCGAGGGCGTCCGTGGGTGCCGGTGCCGCGGTGACCACGGCGTGGCCGGTGGGCGAGGACCAACGCAGGCCGGCGTCGTGGACCGTCGCGGGCAGCTCGCGTCCGGGCTGCCCGACGGCCACCGCTCCGAGTTCCGCCAGGTCTGTGCCGAGCGACACCTCCAAGGGGATCCGCAGGGGCCGCAGCGACGAGCTGTGCAGTGTGATCCGCTCGGTGCCGTCGGCGTGCCGGATCCGCTGCACGACGATGTCCGGGTCGGGTCCGGCGTCGGGGGACGCCCGCACCACGGCCACGAAGCGAGCGCGATCGGCCGAGACCATGCGGGCCTGAACGGCCACCGGCTCACGGCCGCACACGCGGATCTGGCAGCGGGACAGGAGTCGACGTCCCGCGCGGTAGAAGCCCTCCAGTCCCTGTGCGGTCAGTTGGCCCTGTTCCGACGAGATCGCGAGCCCGGGCAGGGACACGCAAATCAACGACCGGTGCGTGGGCGGCAGTTCACCGCTGCGACGCGGGGCGGATGTGGAAGCGGGCGCCGGAGACGGCGGCCGCGCGGGTCCGCACGGGACCGCGTCCGGCCTGGCATGGGCCTGAGACTGGGGCACTGCGCGCGCCTCGGCAAGGCGGTCGAGGCGGTGATCGTCGTCCGGTGCCGAGCCCGTGAGCGGCCGTGCCGCGTCGGACGTCACCGCCTGCCTCCCCCTGCTTCCGGCTTCCCACGTGCCGGTCTGCCGCCGTCCGAGGGATGTGCCGCAGCACCCACCGAACCGGGAACGTCTCCGGACGCGGCGGTGAACACGGCTCGGAATATGGGGCTGTCGCCGGGGGTGATGGGCCATGGCTTCAACTCCCGCATGGGGCGCCTCCTTTCGCGCGCGGCCGCGCGAGGCGCCGGCATGCTGCCGAGCGACTGAACCTGAGGAGAGAAGCGGTGCGGCCCGGCCGTCGCTCCCGCTCCTCAAGTGAACGGAGCGCCCCCACCCCAAGTAACGCCACAGCGCCATGAACCACCGCCGCCCACCCGCGGCCGCGGCCCTCTTCATCCGTCGCCCCTGGTATGCGGACGTCCCGTGCGACGCCTGGAGGGCCGCCGTGACGCCCGCGTCCCCGCCCGGGCGGGTCGGGTGCCCGCGCCCGAACGTCGCTCACCCCTGCGGCGCAGCGCCGCCGCCAGGCCACGGGCCGCCCGGGAGATCCCCGGGTCCGCCGCACCGCCCGGCACCACGACAGCCGGGTCCCCGGCCTCCTCGCCCTCGTTCTCCGGAACAGGACAGGGGGCTACCGCATCGTCGGTCCCGCCTTCCACGGACGTGAGGTCGTCGGCAGCAGCGCCGACCGTCACATCCTCGGCCTCGCGATCCGCCCGGACCCGGCGCAAAGACCGCCGCACCGGTTCCGGGTCGACGCCCTCGGAGCGGGCCTGGTTGAGCAGTCGGGCGAACTTGTAGTGCGGATCGACGCCGAGCGCCATCTCCAGCGCATGATCCGCCTCGACGGTGTCGCCGAGCGACCAGGCCACCCAGCCCGCCAAGGTCAGCGGCGCCGCCGCGTGCTCGCCGTACCCTCCGACACACCGCCTGGCCAGGGCCCGCCACAGGCGCAGCGCCGCGGGAGCCTCCTCGCCCTCCATCCACTCGGCCGCGCGATCCCTGGTCTGCCTGTCCTGGAGGCCCAGGATCAGGGCGGCGGCCTCGTCGTGCGCCAGCAGCTCGTCGTCCCTGAGATCTGCGTCCAACGTGTCGTCGTCGACACCCGGGGCCTCCGCGAAGCGGCGCAGGACGAGCCGGGCGAGGCCCAGGGTCTGCGTCTCCACCTCCTCACGAGGGGTGCCCGCGAGGATCCGCGGTACGAGATCCATCGCCGCCGCATCCAAGGCGCGGATCTGCTCCGGGACGAGGGCCGTCTCCAGGGGCGCCAGCCGCGCCCTCAGCTCGGCCACGGACTGGCGCACGTGGATGCCCGCATAGGCGGCCGTCGCCGCCATCACCGACGTGCCGTCGGCCGCGATGGCGTTCCCCTGGGGCGGACAGCAGTCGGGGCGTGGGCAGCAGTAGCTCCAGTACCGTCCGTCGGAGAGGCACAGCGCCTCGGTGACCGGTACGTCCAGCACACCGCACTCGGTCCGCAGGAGCTGGGCTAGCGGTCGCAGGCGCTCCACGACCGGCGGTCCGGACGCTCCGATGCGAGCCGACGCGTCCTGGCAGAGGAACGCGACGACGCTGTCCGGCCTCCCGTCCCTTCGCTCGCATCCGCCGACCAGACAGCGGGCCAGCTGCTGCGCGACCGAGGGCCAGTCCTCGGAACGCTCGGGGATCCCCAGTCGCACCCGGCCGCCGAAGCGCCCCTTGTTGAGGGCGACGAGAACGATGCTGTCGTCGGGCCGGAACCCGAGCAGGTAGGGCAGCGCCTCCGCCAGTTCGCCGGCAGTGCGCAGGGTGATCTTGGCCGCGCCGGAAGTTCCGACGGGCTCGATGTGATTCGTCATGCGACGACCATGCACCGGATCTCAAGATTCCGTTTTGGCCTGTGGATAACCTCGATCAGGGACACGACACGAGTTGTCCACAGGTCGCCGGACTCATTCGCGCGATGTCAGTGCCATCGGGTTGCATGGGGGCATGAGCAACGAAGATCTGCGGACGGCGGCCGACACCGTGCTCGCCCGCCTCGTCGGCGACCCGAGCGGTACGGCCCGGCTGCGCGAGGACCAGTGGCGGGCGATCGAGGCGCTGGTCGCCGACCACAGACGCGCTCTGGTCGTGCAGCGCACGGGCTGGGGCAAGTCCGCCGTGTACTTCGTCGCGACGGCTCTGCTGCGCGAGCGGGGCAGCGGTCCGACGGTGATCGTCTCCCCGCTGCTCGCCCTGATGCGCAACCAGGTGGAAGCCGCGGAACGGGCCGGCATCCGCGCCCGGACGATCAACTCGTCCAACACGGAGGAGTGGGACTCCGTGCGGACCGAGGTAGCGGCGGGCGAGGTGGACGTGCTCCTCGTCAGCCCGGAGCGGTTGAACAACCCCGACTTCCGGGACAACGTGCTGCCTCAGCTGGCCGCGGCGACCGGCCTGCTGGTCGTCGACGAGGCGCACTGCATCTCCGACTGGGGTCACGACTTCCGCCCCGACTACCGACGGCTGCGCACGATGCTCGCCGACCTGCCGCAGGGCGTTCCCGTACTGGCGACGACCGCGACGGCGAACGCGCGGGTGACGGCCGACGTAGCCGACCAGCTCGGCACGGGCGGCGGCTCGGACGCGCTCGTGCTGCGCGGTCCGCTCGACCGCGAGAGCCTCAGCCTCGGAGTGCTGCAACTGCCCGACGCCGCGCACCGGCTGGCCTGGCTCGCCGATCATCTGAACGATCTGCCGGGGTCCGGGATCATCTACACCCTTACGGTCGCCGCCGCCGAGGAGGTCACCGCCTATCTGCGTCAGTGCGGGCACGTCGTGACCTCGTACACGGGAAAGACCGAGAACGCGGACCGGCAGCAGGCGGAGGAGGACCTGCTGGCGAACAGGGTGAAGGCACTGGTCGCGACCTCCGCGCTCGGCATGGGATTCGACAAGCCGGACCTCGGCTTCGTCGTTCATCTCGGTTCCCCGTCGTCGCCCATCGCGTACTACCAGCAGGTCGGACGCGCCGGGCGCGGGGTCGAGCACGCCGAGGTGCTGCTGCTGCCCGGCAAGGAGGACGAGGCGATCTGGCGCTACTTCGCCTCCCTCGCGTTCCCGCCGGAGGAGCAGGTGCGCCGCACGCTGGACGTGCTGGCCCAGTCCGACCGGCCGCTCTCACTGCCGGCCCTCGAACCTCTGGTGGAGCTGCGCCGCTCGCGTCTGGAGACCATGCTCAAGGTCCTGGACGTGGACGGCGCAGTGCATCGCGTGAAGGGCGGCTGGATCGCCACGGGACAGCCCTGGGTGTACGACACCGAGCGCTACGCGTGGGTCGCCAAGCAGCGTGAGGCCGAGCAGCAGGCGATGCGTGAGTACGCGACGGCGACCGGCTGCCGGATGGAGTTCCTGCGCCGGCAGTTGGACGACGAGGAGGCGGCTCCCTGCGGCCGCTGCGACAACTGCGCGGGGGCCCGGTTCACGGCCTCGGTCTCGTCGGCGGCGCTGGACTCGGCGCGCGGCGAACTCGGGCGCCCCGGCGTGGAGGTGGAGCCCCGCAAGATGTGGCCCACAGGGCTCGCCGCGGTCGGCATCGACCTCAAGGGACGTATCCCCGCGGGCGAACAGGCGGGGCCCGGCCGGGCCCTCGGCCGCCTGTCGGACATCGGCTGGGGCAACCGGCTGCGGCCCATGCTCACGCCGCAGGCCCCGGACGGGCCGGTCCCCGACGACGTGGCGCGGGCCGTGGTGGAAGTACTGGCCGACTGGGCCAAGGGCCCCGGCGGCTGGGCATCGGGCACCGCGGACGCACCACCGCGCCCGGTGGGAGTCGTCACCATGGCATCGCACACCCGACCGCAGCTCATCGACTCCCTCGGCGCGGGCATCGCCCAGGTCGGCCGGATGCCGTTGCTGGGGCGCATCGAATACGCACCGGGCAGCGACACCGCACACATCCCCCGGAGCAACAGCGCACAGCGGCTGCGCGCTCTCGACGGCACACTGACGCTCCCGCCCGAGCTGGCCGAAGCCCTGGCACGCGCGGGCGGCCCGGTGCTGCTCGTGGACGACTTCATGGAGACCGGCTGGACGTTGGCGATGGCCACAAGGCTGCTGCGCCGGGCCGGTGCGGAGGGGGTGTTGCCGCTGGTCCTCGCGGTACAGGGCTGACACAGGCATCCATGGCACCACCTTTGGGCAGGGATATTGGCGACGCATCGCCAAATACCGGTCTCGAGCCCTAATTGCTCGTTGCCGTGCGCCAGTACGACGGGAAGAATTGGAGCTGCTCCCCGCGCGGCTCCCCCGTGGCCCGGATAGAGCTGTGCCGCGGTGCGCTCCCCCAGTCCGACCCCGCCTGCCCTCACGGGTGGCGTGTAGCCGAAGGGAGGATCGTGACCTTCGGATTCGCTCCGTCCTCGGCGACATCGATGCCCGCGTCCTCGATGCGCGCCGAGAGGTCCGCAGATTCCATCGACCGACCGACCAGGCTGCTGGAACCCGCGGAGTGGGCGGCGGCCGGAATCCCCCTGCTGCGCAATCCGCGCGAGGTTGTCAGCGGACTGCACGCCCGCCACCGACCGAACCCCCGCACCGCCGTCGTGGCGGTGCTCGATCCGGAGGAGCGACTGCGCGCCAGCGCGTCGTTCACCAGACGCGAGAACGGCACCGACGGCTGGACGTTCCGCAACGCCCTGCTGTCACAGCTGCGCCGGGTCATCCCGCACGATCTGCGCCGCCGCACCCCGGTCCGGACAGCCGTCCTGCTCTACTGCCGCGAAGGCGACATCCACTGGACGGAGGAGGACGGTGCGTGGATGTGGGGGCTGCGCGACGCCTGCACGCTGCACGGCCTGCGCTGTGGCGCGTACATCACGATGACACGTGACGGCTGGCAGGTCCTAGGCGAGGGCCGCGGCGGACGCCGCCCCGGCATCGGGTCCGTGGCCGAGGCGCTCGGCGGCAACGAGCAGTCCGCGCCGCGCACCGGAGGCGCCGCGACGGAGATGCTCCGCCGCGCCGCGGCACGCTAGAACCGCACGGCCGAGACCGCGCATAGGCCTGCCGGGCTCCCCGGTCACCGCCGAGCGGTGCGGGCAGCCGGCAAGCCGCGCGTCAGACTCCGGCGCCGAGCAGCGAGTTGATGCGCTGCGGGTCGCCACAGACGACCAGCAGGGCACCGGCCCGGCCGAGCGCGAGCGGCAGTGCCGTCGCGGCCGTCTCGTCGACGCCACCGTTCAGTGCGACCACGACCACGGGGCGCGCGGTGGCACGGCTCAGGGCAGCGGCATCGGCGTAGAAGACGTCGTCTCCCGCGTCGTGCTGCGCCCAGTAGGCGGCCTCGCCGAACGACAGCTCGTGCGCGGCCCACGGGTGCGGGTCACCCGTGGTGATCACCAGCACCTCGCCCGGCGCGCGACCGGTGTCGAGCAGCAGGTCGACAGCTTCCTCAGCGGCATCCAACGCACCCTCGACCGAGGCCGGAATGAGCTGGATCTGCGGCTGGGCGGCCGAAGTCGAAGGGACGGCGGGGACCTTCGGCCCCGACGTCGGGGACCCGGCCGACTCGCGCGAGGTGCGCTGCGCGGGCGGTGCGGGCCTTGCGGGACCCGGACGACCGGGTCGCGACGGCACCGCGGGACGCGGGCCGGGAACAGGACGGGGGGTCGGCGCGGTGCGGCTGCTGGCCGGCGTGGCGCGGGGACCCTGGGCGCTCTCGTGAATCTGAGGCTCCTCGGGAATGAGAGGCATGAGTTGATATCTATCAAACGTGGGTGTGGTTCGCGCCAGCGGGTGGCACATCAGTGCGAACGCAAGGGTCAGAAGTCGAAGCCGAGCTGACCTTCGATCTCCGGAGCGCTTGCCTCCGCCCAGCTGCGGGCCTTCTTGAGGTGCCGCCACTGGGGCAGCGCATCAAGATACGCCCACGAAAGCCGGTGGTACGGGGTGGGGCCCCGCTCCTCCAGCGCGGCGCGATGCACCGGCGACGGGTATCCGGCGTTGGCCGCAAACCCGAAGTCTGCATGGTCGAGACCCAGTTCGGCCATCATTTTGTCGCGACGAACCTTGGCGATCACCGACGCCGCGGCGACGGAGATGCAGGAACGGTCCCCCTTGATCACCGTCCGGACCTGCCAGGGAGCACCGAGATAGTCGTGCTTCCCGTCGAGGATGACGGCGTCGGGTCGCACCGGCAGGCTCTCGAGAGCACGCACGGCGGCGAGGCGGAGGGCCGCCGTCATCCCGAGTTCGTCGATCTCGCCATGGGACGCGTGCCCCAGGGCGTGCGCGGTGACCCAGCCCTCCAGCTCGTCCGCGAGCGCTTCACGGCGCTTCGGACTGATCAGCTTGGAGTCGGTGAGTCCTTCCGGCGGGCGACGCAACCCCGTGACGGCGGCGCAGACGGTGACCGGTCCGGCCCAGGCTCCGCGGCCGACCTCGTCGACACCGGCAATGATCTTGGCACCGGTAGTGGCGCGCAATGAGCGCTCGACGGTGTGGGTGGGGGCTTCGTACGGCATGGCGCCAGACAGCGTACGCCGCCGAGCCTCCGGCGCGACACCCGGCTCGCCTCAGTCCGCGTGCCGCACCAGGAGCGGGACCATGACCTGGTCGATCAGCTCCACCAGGTCCTCGTCCCGCCATTCGCTTCCGCACACCTTGGACCGGTACATCATCATCGCCGGGATGACATCGCAGACCGCGGCGTCGGTGGCATCCTGCCGCACATCCCCGCGCTTGATTCCGCGGCCGACAACCTCTTTGATCAGCTCCACGCCAGGCTCGATCACCCCTTGGATGATCACGCCGTGGAAGCGTTCCGCGGTGAGGGTGTCGCATTCGTGAATGACGGAGAGGAGGGCAGAGCCGGGGCGCGAGAACATGGCGTCGCGCATCTGCCGGCACAGTTCCAACAGGTCCTCGCGCACGCTGCCGAGATCCGGCACGGAGTCCACCTGCGGGAGCCCGGCCTGGAGGGCGTCGATCACGAGGTCCTCCTTGGAGGGCCAGCGTCGGTACACCGCGGCCTTGCCGGTCTGCGCGCCGGCGGCGACTCCCTCCATGGTGAGGCCGTTCCACCCGACCGTGCTGAGCTGGTCGAGCGTGGCTTCGAGGATGGCCCGCTCCAGCACGGGGCCACGCCTGCGCAGGGAGGCGGACGACCGGGAGGGGTCGGCAGTCCAGCGCGAAGTAACCATCTTCTTCTCTCCGTTGAGCGGTTCGGGAGCGGTCCGGACGCGGGTGGCGGGTTCGGCGAACGATCAAGTCCGGCGAAGGGGACCCACCACCGTCGAGGCGCAACGGACGGGCACGTTCAGCAGCGCTCCCGTGGGGGATCCATGGTGACAACCTCTCCGTCGACACGAGATCACTGGGCCCGGCCGAGCCTCGCCCTGCCACCAGGATGTCAGGCGAGGGAGCTTCTTTCGACGGCCCGGGCATGGAAATCACCAGGCCGCACCACCGGCCCGAGCAAGCCTGCATCAGACATCCAGCGAGCCCCTCAACCCCGGACCACTCATGGGAGTCAACTCCGTTAGAGAACGCTTGTGTTCACACGGGGCGGCTCGCTATGGTCTCGATTAGTGAACGGTCACGTTCACTACTTCGCCTCTGGGGGACATCCTGTGACGCACGATCAAATCCAGACGCACGACCCCATGCCCACCACGCCGAAGCCGACCGCACGCTCACCACGGCCCGGCATCGCCCTCGCGGTGATCGCCGCCTGCCAGCTCATGGTGGTGCTCGACGCGACCATCGTGAACATCGCCCTCCCGCACATCCAGACCGCACTCAACTTCTCGACCACCAACCTGACGTGGGTGGTCAGCGCCTACACCCTCACCTTCGGCGGAATGCTGTTGCTGGGCGGCCGGGCCGGAGACATCCTGGGGCGCCGCCGGGTCTTCATCACCGGCATCCTGCTCTTCACCTTCGCCTCACTGCTCGGCGGACTGGCCCAGGAACCCTGGCAGTTGCTCGCGGCGCGCGTGCTCCAGGGCGTCGGCGGCGCGATCGCCTCGCCGACCTCGCTCGCCCTCATCACCACGACCTTCCCCGAAGGCCCCGAGCGCAACAGGGCGTTCGGCATCTTCGCCGCCGTCTCCGCGGGCGGCGGTGCCGTGGGACTGCTGGCCGGCGGTGTCCTCACGGACTGGCTGGACTGGCGCTGGGTGCTGTTCGTGAACGTGCCGATCGGCATACTGATCGCCGCCCTCGCCCCGCGCTACATCAAGGAGTCCGAGCGCCACCCCGGCCGCTTCGATCTCACCGGCGCGCTGACCTCGACCCTCGGCATGGTCGCGCTCGTCTACGGGTTCATCAGGGCCGCTTCCGACGGCTGGCGCGACGGGCTCACCCTGGGCGCGTTCGCCGCGGCCGTGGTGTTCCTCGTCGCCTTCGTCCTCGTCGAGTCCCGCGCCAAGGAGCCGATCACCCCGCTGCGGATGTTCGCCGACCGCAATCGCTCCGGCACCTACGTGATCATGATCAGCCTCGCCGCGGCGATGTTCGGCATGTTCTTCTACATCGTGCTCTTCGTGCAGAACGTACTGGGGTACTCCCCCATCCGCGCCGGCCTGGCCTTCCTGCCGGTCACCGTCGTGATCGCCCTGGGTGCGGGGATATCCCAGCGGCTGCTGCCGACGCTCGGTCCGAAGCCGTTCCTGATCACCGGCGCCACGATGGTCACCATCGGGCTGGCGTGGCAGTCGATGGTCGACTCGGGCAGCTCGTACGTGGGCGGTGTGCTCGGGCCGATGCTGGTCTTCGGCTTCGGCATGGGACTCAACTTCGTCACCGTCACGGTCACAGCCGTCTCGGGAGTGGCGCCGCACGAGGCGGGCGCGGCTTCCGCCCTGCTCAACACGACGCAGCAGGTCGGCGGCTCGCTCGGGCTGTCCATCCTGACCACGGTCTTCGGCACCGCCAGTCGCGACGAGGCGACCAAGCAGGTCGCGACGTTCATGTCCCAGGCGAGCCCTGAGCAGAAGGCCGCGTTCGCCAAGACGCATCAGGTGCCGGCCCCGTGGAGCCACGAAGTGCTCTCCCACGGGATATCGACGGCCTTCATCCCCGCTGCCGCCATGGGTGTGCTCGCCCTGGTGGTCGCCACGGTCGTCATCCGCGTACGCAAGAGCGACATGGAGTCGCTCAGCGGCGTTCCGGCCCTGTAGGCATAGGCGGCGGCACGTCCCCCGATCACGGCCGCAAGGTCCGGTCCCGCTCCTGTCATCGGGGGCGGGACCGGCCCCGTGGTCACCGTGACGCAGGTCGCTGAATGCGTGGGAGAGGGCCGCTCACCGGGAGGGCGCGGCGAGAGTCCACTGCGGCAGCGACTCCGTGCGCTCGATCCACTCGGGCGAGGGCTCCCCGCCCTGGCCCGAGGCGACGATTCCGCCCACGATCGCACAGGTCGTGTCCAGGTCTCCGCCCACCTGGGCGGTGCTCCAGAAGGCGTTCTCGAAGTCTCCGAGCCCACGCGCCGCCGACCAGAGGGCGAACGGCACGGTGTCGTGCGCGGTCGTCCGCCGCCCGCAGCCGAGCACCGCGGCGACCGTGCCCGGATCGCCGTAGTCGAGCATGTCCCTGGCACGGCGCAGACCGGCCTGCACCGCGCTGCGCGGCACCAGCGCGATCACTCCGTCGAGCAGGTCGTGCGGGGTGGCCGGCGGCCCCTGTGGGGCAGCCGCCAACGCCGCCGCGGCAGCCACGGCCATCGCGCCGACGACGGCCTCACGGTGCTGGTGCGTCGGGTACGCCGAGATCTCGGCCTGATGAGTGGCCTGCTCGGGGTCGTCGGCGTAGTAGGCGCCGAGCGGGGCGATCCGCATCGACGCGCCGTTCCCCCACGACCCCTGTCCGTTGAACAGGGCGGACGCCAGCGCTCGCCAGTCGCCGCCCTCCCGGACCTGTCGCAGCAGCCGGTTCACCGCGGGGCCGTAGCCACGGTCGAAGTCATGGTGTTCGGCGAAGGAGCGCGCCAGGTCGTCCTGGTCGATCCGGCCGTGGGCAGCGAGGACGGCGACCACGGAACACGCCATCTCGGTGTCGTCGGTCCATTGCCAGGTGCCGTCCGGCAGGGCGCGGCGCTTGAGCAGCGGATAGTTCGCGGGGACAAAGAACTGGGACCCCAGCGCGTCTCCCACGGAGAGTCCACGCAGGCTGGCCAGGGCGCGGTCCATGCGCCGGTCGGGAGAGGAGTCAGCGATCATCGCTCCACCACTCTATCCGGTGACCCCGTAGGGCCGCGGTTCGCACCAGCGCTCGAATTCTCTGTCGAGTGCGTACTTACCGTTCTCCCCGAGAACGAGCGACCGGGTCTCACCGTTCCCCGGATTGGACAGCGACTCGAAGTCCTGGACGGTCCAGTGGAACCACCGCATGCAGAAGAGCCGCATGGTCAGGCCGTGCGTCACGAGGAGCACGTTCGGCGGATGGTCGGGTTCCTCGAAGCTGCGGTAGAGGCTCTCCAGGAAGGCGCCGACCCGGTCGTACACGTCCGCTCCGGACTCGCCCTGCGCGAAGCGGTAGAAGAAGTGCCCGTAAGCGTCGCGGTACACCTTCTGGAGCCGCACGTCCTCGCGGTCCTGCCAGTTTCCCCAGTCCTGCTCCCGCAGGCGCGGCTCTTCCCGCACCCGCACCAGATCGGGGTCGAGGCGGAAGGCCCGGAACGTCTCGTGCGTGCGCCTGTAGGGCGACACGTAGACGCTCACCCGCTCACGGCCGAACAGGTCACGCAGTTCCTTTCCGGTCTCCTCGGCCTGCCGCCAGCCGGTCTCGGTGAGCGCCAGAGCGTGGTCCGGCTCGCGCTCGTAGACGGTGTCGTCGGCGTTCCCCTCGGATTCGCCGTGCCGGACAAGAACGATGCGCCGCGGTCGTGCCATACCTCGACCCTAGATCGGATCCGTCCGGTTCGAGCACTCGTACGGCCCGTCCGGCGTAGATCGTGCGGCACGCGCGCGTGGCGGCACGTTCAGACCGTCCAGGCCGGCTCCAGTCGCACGATGTCGCCGGAGACCGCGGAGACGTCGGCGTCCGTCTCGGCCCGCAGGGACAGCCGCTCCACTCCGCCCACCTGGTATTTGCCGCGCTCGGCCGCCGACTGCCACATGGACAGGACCAGGAACTCCTCGTCGGACGCCGCGCCGAAGAGCCCCCGGACCATACCGGGCGAGCCGGCCATCGCCGGGTTCCACACCTTCTGCTGCATCAAGGTGTAGTGCTCAGCCCGCTCGGCATGGACTCTGCAGTGCGCCACCCGCACCACGTCCGCGTCCGTGAAGTGCGGTTCGAAACCGGTCTTCACATCGAAGCGGTAGTCGAAGAGCCTCACCTGCATGTCCTTGTACGTGCCGGACTGGCCGGCCGCGAGCCGGTCGTGGGCGCGCGCCATGAAGGAGTCGTAGAAGGCGCGGCTCTCCCAGAAGCCGAAGACATGGGCCACATCCGGCCGCTGCCTGCTCCATCCCCCGCCCTGCCCCCGGAACCCCGGCTCCCCGAGGAGCCCCGCCCATTTCCGCTGCCCCCGCTCGAACCCCCGACGGTCCACCACAGTGCAGCGAATCCACTTGACCAGCACCGCGCCATCGTACGGCGCGGTACGTGACATGGGGTCACTCTCTGCTGCAGTGCTTTTTCTTGGCCCAGGGACGAGCGGTTTGAGGCGACGGAGCATCGAACCCACGACCGATCACAGAGCGGAACTCGCTTGTCTGAACGTCTCGTTCGCGACGGGCCTCGTGGACGGAGACCGGCTCACTGTTGTCGGTGGGACGACGTAGCGTATGAGGAGCACTCAATATCGCACCGTGAAGGGGGAGTTCGGTGAGCAGTCTCCGCAAGGGGATCGAGAAGGTCGAGATCGGTCTGAAGTGGGACCCGAGCCCGATCGGCTCGCCACCCGACGACCTGGACCTGGTCGCGGCCACGTACACCCGTGAGGATCCGCGCGGCACCCCGGCCTATGTCGTCCACTTCGACAGTCGTTCCCCGGACGGGACGATCGTCCTGAACCGGGACAGCCGGAACGGTCAGGGGTTCGGGTTCGACGAGGTCATGACGCTCGAACTGGACCGCCTGGGCTCGCAGTACACGCGCGTGGTGGTGGGGGTCGCCCTCCAGCAGAACGAGCAGCCGTCCGGCAGGCCGAAGACGTTCTGGAACGTGGCGAGCACGGCCGTGCGCATACGCGAGGGGTACACCGATCTGTCGGAGCACGATCTCTCCGCGGTGGCAGCACACTCGGCGACCACCGTTGCGGAGTTCACCCGGGACGCCGACGGCGAGTGGACGTTCCAGGAGGTCGTCCACGGCTTCGACGGTGACCTGAACGCCTTCGCCTCGGCGATGGGCGCCCTGTAGCGCGGTCGCAGGCCACTCATGCCTGAGGGCGGCGGAACCACCGGGGTTCCACCGCCCTCAGATAAGGCGACCGGTCCGGCCTCTCGGTCGGACCGGGTCCTCAGATCAGCTGCAGCCGCTGGTCGAGCCGCAGCCCTCGCAGATGTAGCAGGAGCCGGCGCGCTGCATCTTCGTACCGCAGGAGAAGCAGAGCGGGGCGTCGGCCTGGATGCCCAGCTGCATCTCCACGAGCTCGGCGCTGGTGTGCGCCTGCTGCGGAGCGGGCACCACGGCGGCGGCCTCGGCCTTCGGCGTCTCGACAGCCTTCAGCTCCTGGGCGAGCGGCGCCGACTGGGCCAGGCCCTCGACGTCGACCTCTTCCTCGGACGGCTCGTACGAACCCGTCTCCAGGTGGCGCTGACGCTCGTCGGCCGAGTGGATGCCGAGCGCGGAGCGCGTCTCGAAGGGCAGGAAGTCGAGCGCCAGGCGGCGGAAGATGTAGTCGACGATCGACTGCGCCATCCGCACGTCCGGGTCGTCCGTCATACCGGCCGGCTCGAAGCGCATGTTGGTGAACTTCGAGACGTAGGTCTCCAGCGGCACACCGTACTGGAGGCCGACCGAGACGGCGATGGAGAAGGCGTCCATCATGCCCGCGAGGGTGGAGCCCTGCTTGGACATCTTCAGGAAGACCTCGCCCAGACCGTCGTCCGGGTAGGAGTTGGCGGTCATGTAGCCCTCGGCGCCGCCCACCGTGAAGGAGGTGGTGATGCCGGGACGGCCCTTGGGGAGGCGCTTGCGGACCGGGCGGTACTCGACGACCTTCTCGACGGCCTCGCGGATCGTCGCCTCGGTCTTCGCGGTCACCTCGGTCTTCTCCTGCTCCTTCTTCTTCGCGGAGAGGGGCTGACCGACCTTGCAGTTGTCGCGGTAGATGGCGAGTGCCTTGACGCCCATCTTCCACGCCTCGAAGTAGACCTCTTCGACGTCCTCGACCGTCGCCGTCTCCGGCAGGTTGACGGTCTTGGAGAGGGCGCCGGAGATCCAGGGCTGGATCGCGGCCATCATGCGCACGTGGCCCATCGCGGAGATGGAGCGCTCGCCCATCGCGCAGTCGAAGACCTCGTAGTGCTCGGGCTTGAGGCCGGGGGCGTCGATGACGTTCCCGTTCTCGGCGATGTGCGCGACGATCGCCTCGATCTGCTCCTCCTGGTAACCCAGGCGGCGCAGGGCCTGCGGGACGGTGCCGTTGACGATCTGCATCGAGCCGCCGCCGACCAGCTTCTTGAACTTGACCAGGGCGAGGTCGGGCTCGAGGCCGGTGGTGTCGCAGGACATCGCGAGACCGATGGTGCCGGTCGGCGCGATGACGGACGCCTGGGCGTTACGGAAACCGTTCTTCTCACCGAGGCGGACGACGTCCTGCCAGGTCTCCGTGGCGGCGGCCCAGATCGGGTTGTCCAGGTCGTCCATGCGGACGGCCGTGGTGTTGGCGTCGGCGTGCTGCTTCATGACGCGCTGGTGCGGGGTGGCGTTCTTGGCGTAGCCGTCGTACGGGCCGACGACCGCGGCCAGCTCGGCGGAGCGCTTGTACGACGTACCCGTCATCAGCGACGTGATGGCGCCGGCGAGGGCGCGGCCACCGTCGGAGTCGTAGGCGTGGCCGGTCGCCATGAGCAGGGCGCCCAGGTTCGCGTAGCCGATGCCGAGCTGACGGAAGGCGCGGGTGTTCTCACCGATCTTCTCGGTGGGGAAGTCCGCGAAGCAGATCGAGATGTCCATCGCGGTGATGACCAGCTCGACGACCTTGGCGAAGCGGTCGACGTCGAAGGACTGGTTGCCCTTGCCGTCGTCCTTGAGGAACTTCATCAGGTTCAGCGAGGCGAGGTTGCAGGACGTGTTGTCCAGGTGCATGTACTCGCTGCACGGGTTCGAGCCGTTGATGCGGCCGGACTCCGGGCACGTGTGCCAGTGGTTGATGGTGTCGTCGTACTGGATGCCGGGGTCGGCACAGGCCCAGGCAGCCTCGGCCATCTTGCGGAAGAGCGACTTGGCGTCGACCTCCTCGATGGTCTCGCCGGTCATGCGCGAGGTGAGGCCGAACTTGCCGCCCGCCTCGACCGCCTTCATGAACGTGTCGTTCACGCGGACCGAGTTGTTGGCGTTCTGGTACTGGACGGACGTGATGTCGTCGCCGCCCAGGTCCATGTCGAAGCCCGCGTCGCGCAGGGCGCGGATCTTCTCCTCTTCCTTCACCTTGGTCTCGATGAAGTCCTCGATGTCGGGGTGGTCGACATCCAGGATGACCATCTTGGCCGCGCGGCGCGTGGCGCCACCCGACTTGATCGTTCCTGCAGAGGCGTCGGCACCGCGCATGAAGGAGACCGGCCCCGAGGCGTTGCCGCCCGAGGACAGCAGTTCCTTGGAGGAGCGGATACGGGAGAGGTTCAGGCCGGCGCCGGAGCCGCCCTTGAAGATCATGCCCTCTTCCTTGTACCAGTCGAGGATCGACTCCATGGAGTCGTCGACGGCAAGGATGAAGCAGGCGGAGACCTGCTGGGGCTGCGGCGTGCCGACGTTGAACCACACCGGGGAGTTGAAGCTGAAGATCTGGTGCAGGAGCGCGTACGCCAGCTCGTGCTCGAAGATCTCGGCATCGGCGGGCGACGCGAAGTACTTGTAGTCCTCGCCGGCCTTCCGATACGTCTTCACGATGCGGTCGATGAGCTGCTTGAGGCTCACCTCACGCTGCGGAGTACCCACAGCACCGCGGAAGTACTTGCTGGTGACGATGTTGACCGCGTTCACCGACCAGAACTCGGGGAACTCGACGCCACGCTGCTCGAAGTTGATCGAGCCGTCGCGCCAATTGGTCATGACGACGTCGCGATGCGCCCACTCCACCTCGTCGTACGGGTGCACGCCGGGGGTGGTGTGGATGCGCTCGATCCGCAGACCCTTGGTCGCCTTGGATCCCTTGGTACGGGAACCTCGTGCCGGGCCGCTCGCCGTCTCTGTCATGCCGCCTCCCATATCAGGCTAAAACGCCTTAAAGTGCCTCGATCTTCCCGTGGCACTGTGTGTGTCTTGTGCTGCGGACGCCGCTCTTGCCGCCCGCAACAGGTCTGTGGTTCGCCGCCGCCCGGCCCCTGCCGGTCAGTCGGCGGCGTGCGCGGGCACTGGGACCACGGGGACACCGCCAGTCCCTCCGGGTCCGCCGTCACCCTCTGCGCACTCTCCGCCCGGGCCGTCCGCTCCCGCGCCGGGCGTATGTTCCCTCAGTTCCGCGATCGCCGACTCGAAGTCCTCCAGCGAGTCGAACGTCCGGTACACGGACGCGAAACGCAGATAGGCGACGAGATCGAGCTCCTGAAGCGGGCCCAGTATGGCGAGGCCCACGTCATGAGTGGTCAGTTCGGCGCTGCCGGTGGCCCGCACCGCTTCCTCGACCCGCTGGCCGAGCAGGGCGAGGGCGTCCTCGGTCACCGGCCGGCCCTGGCACGCCTTGCGTACGCCGTTGATGACCTTGGTGCGGCTGAAGGGTTCGGTCACGCCACTCCGCTTGACCACCATCAGTGAGCAGGTCTCCACCGTCGTGAAACGACGGGAGCAGTCCGGGCACTGACGGCGCCGGCGGATCGATGTGCCGTCGTCGGTGGTGCGGCTGTCGACGACACGGCTGTCGGGATGCCTACAGAAGGGGCAGTGCATTACTCCCAACCCTCCTTCAACGGCACGACGCGATAGCCCCAAGAGGCTGGTCCCGCCTCTCGAAGCAGCCCCCAGCATAGGTGATGGCCACGGCCTCGGAAGACCAGGGACCACAACTTCTGGGCTGCTGCCGCAATCCAACCACTACATCTGGGGTTTGGCCGCTTTTCCGGCCCTAGCGCGTGTCGTGGGCCTCAAGGCTCCTGGCGCGCCACGGGCCCATCCCGCAGAACACAGGCCCCAGCGGTGCGACGCACGCGAAAACAGGGGCGGTGCCCGATCGGCGGGGCGGTGAATGGCAGACTGGGCGAGCCCGCTCGGCGGGTCTCGGTCCCGGCGGAGAATCGTACCGGATTAAACCGAATTGCCGCTCTCCCGCGAGGGCAGCCATACACCTATGCGCATGATCACAACAAGTAATCTGCGATTTTTCACTCGAACGTGTGTTTGGCGCAACCTTTCGAAAGGAACTACCGTTGGCTAGCTAGGGAGACATTCTCGAGAGGGGCCGACCGACGTGACCACGACCGCAGACAGTGCCACCATCACTGCCCAGGGCCGCGCCCAGGGCCGACTCGAGCCGGTGCATGCCATGAATGACGCAGCCATGAGCCAGGAGGGGCCCAAGCCGGGTCGCTCCCTGCCCGGCCGACCTCCAGGAATCCGCGCGGACAGTTCGGGACTCACGGACCGCCAGCGCCGCGTGATCGAGGTCATCCGGGACTCGGTGCAGCGCAGGGGGTACCCGCCGTCCATGCGCGAGATCGGCCAGGCGGTGGGCCTGTCCAGCACGTCGTCGGTCGCTCACCAGCTGATGGCGCTCGAGCGCAAGGGCTTCCTGCGCCGTGACCCGCACCGCCCCCGGGCGTACGAGGTCCGCGGCTCGGACCAGCCCAGCGCGCAGCCGACGGACACGACCGGTAAGCCGGCCGCTTCGTACGTGCCCCTGGTCGGCCGGATCGCCGCCGGTGGGCCGATCCTCGCCGAGGAGTCGGTCGAGGACGTCTTCCCGCTCCCCCGGCAGCTGGTCGGGGACGGCGAGCTGTTCGTGCTCAAGGTCGTCGGCGACTCGATGATCGAGGCCGCGATCTGCGACGGCGACTGGGTCACGGTCCGCCGCCAGCCGGTCGCGGAGAACGGGGACATCGTCGCGGCGATGCTCGACGGCGAGGCCACCGTCAAGCGGTTCAAGCGCGAGGACGGCCACGTCTGGCTGCTCCCGCACAACTCCGCGTACCAGCCGATTCCCGGTGACGAGGCGACCATCCTGGGCAAGGTGGTGGCCGTTCTGCGGCGCGTGTGACGCTCCTCCCTGACCGGGCCCCGGAACCAACTGCGCCGGTTCCGGGGCCCAGCGCTGTCCGCGCCGGGCCCCGGATCGTGGGTCACTTCTCGTCGGTCTTGGCGACCGCGTCGATCGCAGCCAGGGAGCGGCGCACCTGATTGCGGTCCGTCGTGTACCAGAAGTTCGGCATGGAGGCCCGCAGATAGCTGCCGTAGCGGGCCGTCGCCAGACGGGGATCGAGGACCGCGACGACACCCCGGTCGCCCGTCGCACGGACCAGACGTCCCGCGCCCTGGGCCATCAGCAAGGCAGAGTGGGTCGCCGCCACCGCCATGAACCCATTGCCGCCGGCGTCCTCCACAGCCTTCTGGCGAGCGCTCATCAGCGGATCGTCGGGACGGGGGAACGGGATCTTGTCCATGACCACCAGCTGACAGCTGGCGCCCGGCACGTCCACGCCCTGCCACAGGGAGAGCGTGCCGAAGAGACAGGTCTTCGGATCCGCGGCGAAGGCCTTGATCAGCTCTCCGAGGGTGTCCTCGCCCTGGAGCAGGATCGGGAATTCCGGAATCCTGCTGCGCAGTTCCTCGGCAGCGGCCTGCGCGCCCCTCATGGACGAGAAGAGCCCGAGGGTGCGGCCGCCAGCGGCCTGCATCAGCTCGGTCAGCTCGTCCATCATGTCGCTGCGGGTGCCCTCGCGCGCGGGGCGGGCCAGGTGCTTGGCGACGTAGAGGATGCCCTGCTTCGGGTAGTCGAACGGCGAGCCGACGTCGACGCCCTTCCATACGGGCAGGTCGTCACCCGTGGTGCCCTCGGGGGCGAGGCCGAGCGAGGCCCCCACCCCGTTGAAGTCCCCGCCGAGTTTCAGGGTCGCCGAGGTCAGCACCACCGAGCGGTCCGTGAAGAGCTTCTCGCGCAGCAGTCCCGATACGGACATGGGGGCGACGCGCAGCGAGGCGCCGAAGCGGTCGTGGCGCTCGTACCAGACGACGTCCCACTCCGAGCCGTTCGTCACCCGCTCCGCCACGTCGTGGATCGTCTCGACCGACGCGAGGGCCTGCTTGCGCACCGCGTCCTCGTCCTGCACGGACTTGTCCCGGGTGGTGCCGAGGGCTGTGATCACGGTGCGGGCCGCGTCGCGCAGGGCCATCAGCGCGTATCCCAGGTCCTCGGGGATCTCTTCGAGGCGGCCCGGCAGAGCCAGCTCCATGATCCGCTCGAAGCCTTCGGCAGCGGTCTGGAGCTGGTCGGCGGCCTTCTCGTTCACGAGCTTGGCGGCGCGGCGCACCGCACGGTTGACCTGCCCGGGTGTCAGCTCGCCTGTGGCGACACCGGTGACCCGGGAGACCAGCTCATGGGCCTCGTCCACGATCAGCACCTCGTGCTGGGGCAGCACCGGGGCGCCCTCGATCGCGTCGATCGCAAGGAGCGCGTGGTTGGTGACGATGACATCGGCGAGCTTGGCGCGCTCGCGGGCCGCCTCGGCGAAGCACTCCTGCCCGTACGCGCACTTCGACGCCCCGAGGCACTCGCGCGAGGAGACGGACACCTGCGACCACGCCTTGTCGGAGACGCCAGGGGTGAGATTGTCGCGGTCCCCCGTCTCCGTCTCGTCCGCCCAGTCGCGCATCCGCAGCAGGTCCTGGCCCAGCTTGCTGGTCGGCGCGGCCGCCTCGAACTGGTCGAACAGGCCCTCTTCCTCTTCCTGCGGCGCACCCTCGTGGAGCCGGTGCAGGCACAGATAGTTCGACCGGCCCTTGAGCATGGCGAAGTCGGGGCGGCGCCGCAGCAGGGGATGCAGGGACTCGACCGTGCGTGGCAGGTCCCGCTCCACGAGCTGGCGCTGCAGTGCCAGGGTGGCGGTCGCCACCACGACGCGCTCCCCGTGAGCCAGGGCCGGCACCAGATAGCCGAGCGACTTTCCGGTGCCGGTGCCCGCCTGGACGAGGAGATGGGAACCGTCGTCGATCGCCTCGGCGACGGTCTCGGCCATGGTGACCTGGCCAGGCCGCTCGGTGCCGCCGACAGCGGTCACGGCGGCGTGCAGGAGATCGGGGAGAGAGGGCTTCGTCATAGCTCGACCACCCTAAGGGGCCCCACTGACAATCCTGCGATCACAGCTGGTGCAGGGGATTGTCGACGGTGCCCTCCACGGCGGCGTGCGGGCGGTGGGCGCGGTCGCGGTATCCGTCGAGGTGCAGCCGGTTGCGGTTGAGACACAGGCGCTCGATCTGCGGGGTGAGCAGGTCGAACATCTCGTAGCGGTCCTTGAGCTCGGGGAAGCGGGCGTGATGGTGGAGGATCTCGGCACGCAGCAACGACCAGAACTCGTCTTCCGGCACGCCGAGTTGCTCCTCGTACAGCGGAGCAAGGTAGCGGAAGACGCCCACGAACAGACCGGAATGGATGAACTGCGTGAGGAAGTCGGGACGCTCCGTGAGCAACACATCGCGAACCTCTTGCGGCATGGCGTCGTGCTCCGGGAGGGGGACCGCGCTGATGTTCACGTCGTCCACGAAGTCCTTGACCGCGAGCCGCTCGGGGACGTCCTGGTCGTCGAAGACGACGATGGCGTTCTCCCCGTGGGGCGAGAACACCGTTCCGTAGCGGTAGAGGAAGCGCAGCAGGGGTGGCAGCAGGGCCGCGAAGAGCCTGCGCAGCCAGGTCCTCGGGTCGAGGCCGGAGCGGGTGACCAGTTCCGCGGTGAACGCGCGCCCCTCGGAGTCGGTGTGCAGCAAGGAGGCGAGCGTCCGCGCGCGTTCCCCCGGGGCGAGCTGCCGGGACACCGGCTCCCGCCAGATCGCGCCCAGCAATTCCTTGTACTGGTAGGGAACTTCGTCGAGTCCGTCGTAGAGGGGATGGCTGACGGCCACCGAGGCCACTTCTCCGAGCAGGACGACCCGGCATTCGTCCCGCAGGAAGGGATCCGCGTCGCGCAGTGCGTGCATCCAGGTGGTGACGGCGGGTGCCGCGAGGGTGCGTTCGGTGGGAAGCCCGCGCCAGACAAGGGTGTTGAGAATGGACAGGGGCAGCTTCACCGTCAGCCGCTCGGGGTGGGTGGCGTTGAGGAACGTACGGATCGACTGCTGCGGAAGGCGCAGGTCGCCGTCGGCGGGAAGTGGGACGATCTCGCCCGCCGCGACGGCCGACGCAAACAGCGGCAGCACGACGTCGTCCCACTGCCAGGGATGAACGGGGAGATAGAGGTACGACGTCGGGTCCAGGCCCCGCTCGCGCAGTGTCGCGGCGAACAGTTCCCGTGTCTCCGCGTCCAGTTCACGGGCGTAGAGGACGTCGGAGGACTCCAGACCCGCGCCCGTCGCACCGCGGTAGGCGGCCAGGTCGGTGTGGACGGCGATCCACGGGAGCCTGGTGGGGCGGCGGGCCTCGGGGGCCCAGAGCGCGGTGTCGGTCGCCGAGAAGCCGAGGCGTCCCTTGTTCAGGACGAGCCACGGATGGCCGGTCTGGTGTCCTTCGAGTTCCGCATAGCCGAGGTCGGCGAGCTGGGCCGCGGTCAGGGCGGTGTGATCGAGCCGGGCGTCGGCGGCGAGCGTGACGGTGAGTTCGCGGATGATGTGGCCGAGGGTGATGCCGTCGAGGCGGAGGGCGTCCTTGGCGCGGACGAGGAACGCGAGGGGGTCGGTGAGGGGCCGGGCCTGGGGCTCGGGGTCCGACTGCGTGGTCGGCGCCGGTGTCCAAGTGATGCTCGTCGGGTCGACCTGCCAGCTGCCGTAGGCGCCACGGCGGGACCGGAATCGGAGCACTCCGCCGTCCGCGGTTCCGTCTCCGGGATCGTCGGCTCGGGGCTGCCCGCCGCCGGGGACGGCCAGGGCATAGCCGGTGTGTGTGGTCTCCACCGACGGCTCTATGCCATCGGCCACCGGGCGAAGGATGTCCTCGTAGGCGAACTCGCCGATCAGCTTGGCCAGCAGCCGTGCGCCTGCCCGGTTCCAGGCGTCGGGGGTGAGTTCGGGCGGGGTGTAGAGGACGGGCGGCTCTCCGGAACTCGGGACGACGGACGGATTCAGCACGGGGACTCCTCGGGCGGGAACCGGATGAGGTCGAGCATCGTTACTGAGAGTGACTGGGCTGAAGCACGGCGCGCAAGGCCCGGTCGCGGACCATGAGCGCGGCCCGTTTGTCGGGGAGGTCCACCTCGGCGGAGAAGCGGAACCCGGCGCTCAAGAAGGCGGACACGGAGGGGGTGTTGCGAAGGTCTGGTTCTGCTACGACGCGTGCGCATTGCGGGCGATGGTCGAGCACGAGGTCGGACACGGCCGTGAGCAGCTTGGTGCCGAGTCCTCGGCCGCGATGGGCGACACCACCGATGAGGAGATGGACACCGGTGTCGTGCGGGCGGGCTGGGTAGTGGCGGGCCAGCGGGTCGAGGTCGGCCCGATAGATCTCCCAGTAGCTCATGGGCTTGCCGTCCAGGACGCCCAGGCAGGGCACGCTGCGTCCGTCGCCCTCGACCTGGGGTCGCAGATGGTGCTCGGTGACCTCGTCGGGGCCGGCCAGTTCCCAGAACGCGGCCACGGCCGGGTCGTTCATCCAGCGGCTGATGAGCACCAGGTCGCGGTCGATGCGGGCGGGGACGAGTTGGAAGACGCCCACGCCGGTGGTGACGGGGCCCCACTCCCCCACGTCGTCGAGGAGATCGTGCTCGGCATGGGCTGTCGTGACGGGGGTCTTGGCCAAGGACGCTCTGGCCACCGGGGCCGAAGCAGGGGCCTGAGCTTCGAGCCTGGTGTCCCCGGAGGCTTCGTGGTGGGCGCCGTCCGGGCTGGTACGGGCAGGGCGGGACGTGTCCTGCTCGGCGATGAGCGCGATCAGTTCGTCGGGCAGGCGCAGGTCAAGGGTGTCCTGGCAGTCGCTGCTCTCCGGGCGGTGTGCGGGTTCGGGTGAGTCCGCGGAGCTGCCGTCGGGGGCTGCGACAGGAGTGGTGCCGGCGTCGGTGCTCGCGTCGGTCGGGGGCACGGCGACGCTCCTCTCAGGATGTCGTGTCGGGCGTGGTCCTCAGGTACATGGGGCTCAGGAATGAAGGGGGTTGGCGATGGTGACGTAGACGGACTGGGTGTCGACCGGGCCGACGAGTTCGTCGAGGCCGTGCAGCCGGGTGAGCAGGTTGGCCTTGCAGCGCAGCGTCGGGGTGTCGAGGAGCCGGGCCGGCAGCGGGCTGCGCAGCCGGGTGGGGCCGGTGGCGGCCTCGGTCAGGAAGCGCCTGAACGCCGCGAGCAGCACCCGCTCGTCGGCCAGCTGTTGGGATCCGAAGGCGCCGATCAGGCCGAGGACGTTGTTGATGGCGAGGTAGTAGGCGAACCGCTCGTCGGTGACCTCGTCGGAGACGAAGGTGTCGCTCTGCGTGCCGATGCCGGGAAGCCGGCGGTCGAGTTCGGCGCGGTGGGACTCGCGGAAGTAGTAGCCCTGGTTGTCGCGGTAGCGGCCGCCGGTGGGCCAGCCGTCGGGGTCGAGCAGCAGCAGCGTGTTCTGCTGGTGGGCTTCGAGGGCGATGCCTGCCTCGCTGTCGAGCCAGAGCACGGGGCGCACGACGTGTTCGAGATAGCGCAGGAACCACTCGGCGGAGACGGCGCCGCAGGAGCGGCCGGTGCGGGCCGCGAGGCGGGTGATGACCGCTTCGAGCCGGGAGGCCACCGGTGTGCGGCCGAGCGGACCGGCGGCGTCGATGTCGACGGGCGGCCTGGGCGAGACGAACCCGGCGATGCAGGAGGCGTCGTCGGCCGGGCCGAAGGGGTTGTTGCGGATCATCACGTCGAGGCCGGGGGCCGCGCTGCCGTCCGGGAGGTCCACGGCGAGCCAGGCCGGGTCGCGGACGATGTCGAAGCCCGGGTGGGCGGCGCGCCATCGCTCGGCGATGCCGCTGCGCAGCAGGCGGTGGACCTCCACGCCGCGGTGGAGTTCCTTGCGGAGGTTCTCGCGGCGGGAGTTGGTGATGCGCAGGCCGAGCGACAGCTTCAGCATGGCGGGCACGCCGGACCGGTACAGGGTGCGGACGGAGGAGGTGGGGAACCAGGGGTCGCCGTGCGGGCCGAGATCGATCAGCAGACCGGCGTCGAGGAGTTCGGCGACGGGCGGGCGGTGCTTGAGCTCGCGGATCTGCCAGGGGTGCAGCGGCAGCGCGGTGTGTCCGGCGGGCACGGCGAGGCCCGGGCCGGCGAGCCGCGCGGTCAGGTCGGCGGCGGGGACAGTACGACCCCGTTCGGTCCAGGCGGAGTCGTGGGCGAGGACGTCGGGTGCGACAGCGAGCCAGTGCAGGGGGAAGGAGCCGCGCAACTCGGGTGAGTAGAGGCGCGCCTCGGCTTCGGAGAGGCCTTCGCGGCTCTTCGGTGTCGGGTGCAGCGGGTGGCCGAGGAGGAGGGACTGTTCCGCGGCGAGGAAGGTGTCGGGGGCGTCGGTCGGCCTGCGACGGCGGTCGGCGATGAACTCGGCGGTTCGGCGCACCGAATCGGCGACCCGGCCGACCAGGTCGCCACTGTCGCCGGACGGGCCCGGGTCGGAGTCGGAGGAGGTGGGGCCGGACTCCGGGGCCTGAGCCATGGTCGACGTCGAAGCCGACGTCGGGTCCACGTCCGAGGCCATGACCGGGTCGGCGGCCGGGACCGGGGCCGGGGGGTACCGACGGCTGCCGTGGGCGTCGGTCGGTGCCTCGTCCGCTCCGGTGCGTGCCGACTCCCGGCTGAGCAGGGCGGCCAGGGTCACGGCGTCCACGCACGGAGCGCCGCGGGGGCCGTTCTCGAAGCGGGGCAGGCCGAAGCGGTGCCATCCGGTGGGCGACCAGTAGTGGATGGGGACCACGAGCGCGGTGCCGCTGGCGGGAAGCGGGATCCGTAGGAGATCGAGGGAGGGAGGAGCCATGTCGTTCTCGCGCACCCAGCAGCGCAGGAGATTCTCGATGGCCGCCACCTGGGCGGCGATGTCGGCGTCCGGATGGTCCAGGAGGTCGACGGTGGACGCGCGACGCTCGGCCTCTTGGCCGCCGCCCTTCTGCCGGGGAACCGTTTCGCGTTCCTGCGCCTCCGGGGTCTGCGTGTCACAGCTTCCGCCGGCGGTGGGACGGGGACGGCCGTCGGATGCGGGAGTGGCGTTCAAGAGTGCTTCCTTGCTCGGTGTGGTGGGCTCCGTGCGGCGGTGGTCCGGCTCTGCTCCGGTGAGCCACCGCGTGCGCCGGTGGTGCCTGGGGTGGGGCGTGGTCTGGGGCGGGTTGCGGAGCGCGCCGGTGGCTCCGGTGCGGCTGTCGGCGCCGGGCTCACCTGGCGACGGCACCGGCCGGGACCGGGGTGCGGGGGCGCGGAAGGCCGGGCGTCGCCGGTCCCCCGGTCTGCGCTCCGTACGGGACGGGCGGCGTGGGCACCGGTTCGCTCGCAGGCACAGCTGTTGGTCCTCCCGCTGGGACGAAGGGTCGGCAGCACGCGCCGACTCACCTGTGGGCGGGACGAGCGGGCAGGCACAACCCCGAGAAACCGTCCGGGCGCGCACCAGGACAGGCCGAGCGCTGAGCGCCGACAGCAGATCCCCCGTAGGTACGCAACGATGCCGCGCCCCGAAGGACACGGGCACGCCGAGGACTCGCCGGACACAGGGCGGAACTCTTGTCGTCGCCCGGCCGGCGCCAGGGCCCCGCGAGGGCCCGCGGGTCTACGGACAGTGCGCCGCCCGGGACACGGCGGCGAGGGCGTCCGTGAGCCGGTCGACAACGGCCGCGGCCTGTTCGTCGGTGAGGGTGAGCGGCGGCAGGAGCCGTACGACGCTGGAGTGTCGGCCACCCAGTTCGACGATCAGCCCCCGGTCCAGACAGGCGTCGCGCACCGCGGCGGCGAGGGCGGGAGCCGCGGGCAGCGGCGACGTCGACGGGGCGCCGAGGAGGGCGTCGTCGGCCGGGTCCACCGCGGCGGCGGTCTGCCCGGACGCCTCCCCCTCCGGGTCGACGAGTTCGATGCCGATCATCAGGCCGCGTCCGCGGACGTCGCCGATGATGGCGAACTCCTTGGCGGCCTGTCCCAGTTGGCCGAGGATGCGGGCGCCGAGGTCGGCGGCGCGCTGGTCGAGCCGGTTCTCGCGGACGTGGGCGAGGGTGGCGGCGCCGGCCGCCATGGCGAGCTGGTTGCCGCGGAAGGTTCCGGCGTGGGCGCCGGGGCTCCAGACGTCGAGGTCCTCGTGGTAGACGATCACGGCCAGTGGCAGGCTGCCGCCGACCGCCTTGGACAGGACCATGACGTCCGGGACGATGCCGCTGTGGTCGACGGCCCAGAAGGCGCCGGTGCGGCCGACGCCGGTCTGCACCTCGTCGGCGATCAGCGGGATCGAGCGCTGCTCGGTGATGGTCCGCATGCGGCGCAGCCAGGTGTCCGGGGCGGGGTTCACGCCGCCCTCGCCCTGGACGGGTTCGAGGATCATGCCCGCGGGCTGCGGCACCCCGGATTTGGTGTCGTCGAGCAGCGACTCGGTCCAGCGGGCGGCGAGTTCGGCACCGCGCGCGCCGCCGATGCCGAAGGGGCAGCGGTAGTCCTGGGGGTAGGGCAGGCGCGTGACCCGGACGTCCTGCGCGCCGCCGGACGCCTCGAGGGCTCCCGCGGTCATGCCGTGATAGGCGCCGGTGAAGGCGAGGAGGCCGGATCGGCCGGTGGCGGTGCGGACCAGTTTGAGCGCGGCCTCCACGGCATCCGTCCCGGCGGGGCCGCAGAACTGGATGCGGGCCCGGTCGGCCAGCCCGGGCGGCAGGGTGCGGAACAACTCGGTGGTGAACGCGTCCTTGACCGGAGTCGCCAGGTCGAGGACGTGCAGCGGGGCGCCCGAGTCGAGGACCTTGCGGATCGCTTCGAGCACGACGGGATGGTTGTGGCCGAGCGCGAGGGTGCCCGCGCCGGAGAGGCAGTCCAGGTAGCGGCGGCCGTCGGCGCCCTCGATGGTGAGTCCGCGGGCCCGCACGGGGACGATCGGCAGCGAGCGCGCGTAGGTGCGGGCCGCCGACTCCCGCGCGGACTGGCGACGCAGGATCCCTTCGTGCGCGGCGCTGTCGCATGCGGAGGCCTCGCGGGCCGCCCCGTCGAGCGGGGTGGGCAGCGCCACGGGGGCAGGATCGGTCACGGCCACGGCTGTTGGTCCTCCCGCTGGGATGTACGGCCGGCAACGGCTGCCGACTCACCTCTGGGCGGGGCGATGCCACGCGGGCGCGACCGAGGCCCGCCGTGGCCGTGAGCCAGGACGGGTCGAGGACTGAACGCCTGATGCGGATCCCCCGTACGTACCAACGACGGCAGGAGCGGGGGGCAACGGTGGCGTGGATACTCGTGCGACACATGACGAGACCTTTGCCTGGAGGCGAGTACCAACGAACGGCGTCGCGTCCAAGATCCCGCCGTGACGGAACCGTTGCCCTTCCGTCGGTCGTCCCCGACGGCATCGGCATAGTGTGGGATGCCGTTCGGACGCGGAGGGGGCGAAGGATCACGCCGCTCGCCCGGCGACCCCGTTCGGCGGCACAACCACCGAGAAGCCCAGGGGGATTCACGACATGCGACCCATACGCCCGTTGTTCGCCGCTCGCCGCGCCCGGAGCACGCGCGGCAGGACGTCCCCGGTGGCGGCGGCGGTCGCACTCGGTGCGGCGCTCGTCCTGACCGCCACGGCCTGTGGGCCGAGCGACGACAACGCGGACGGGAAGCCGACGGCCTCCGCGACCGCGGGCGGGGACAAGATCCAGATCCCGGACGACATCAAGGAGCGGCTCAAGGAGCACGGGTTCGATCTGGACAAGTGGAAGGACGGCGAGTGGAAGAACTGGGACAGGGACAAGTGGCTGCGTGAGGCGCAGGACTTCGTCAACCCCATCATCGCGGGCCTGTGGGACACGGACCGGATGCGCGACGCCGACAAGAACCCGGGCGGTCGGGTCGACGCCGGTGATCTCTCCGGCGACCAGGGAGTGACCGACCCGGAGCCGCCGCCCGTGAGGGCGGCGGCCGTCCCTGCCACGTACCACCAGAACGTCCCGTATGCGGGCAAGTTGGTCTTCGACACCCCCGAGGGCCAGGCCCAGTGCTCGGCGACCGTGGTCACCGACCCCGCGCACCCCGGCAAGTCCGACATGGTCTGGACGGCCGGCCACTGTGTGCACGCGGGCAAGAACGGCGGCTGGTACCGCAACCTCGCGTTCGTCCCCTCGTACAACGACAGCGCCAGGTCCTCGGCCCAACTGGAGGGCGCCACGCGGGAGGAGATCGCTCCGTACGGCGTCTGGTGGGCCGACGCGGCGCAGACCTCCGAGCAGTGGATCGCGCAGGGCGGTCCGACCGGCGGCGCCGGAGCCTCGTACGACTTCGCGGTGCTGCACGTGAAGCCGGAGAGGGGCACCACCGACAAGTCCCTCGAGGAGACGGTCGGTTCGGCCCTGCCGGTGGACTTCAACGCGCCGGCCGTGCCGAAGATCTCCCGGCTGACGGCGAAGGGTTACCCGGCGGCGGCGCCGTTCGACGGGCAGAAGCTCTTCCAGTGCGCGGACAGGCCCGGGCGCCTCTCGCTGGCCGAGACCGACCCGACGATGTACCGCATCGGCTGCACCATGACCGGCGGTTCCTCGGGCGGCGGCTGGGTCGGGCAGGGTTCCGACGGCAAGCCGGTCCTGGTGTCCAACACCTCGATCGGCCCGGTGACGGCGGGGTGGCTCGCCGGTCCGCGGCTGGGCAAGGAGGCCAAGGCGGTCTACGCATCGGTGAGCGAGAAGTTCGCCGGGCAGTAGCGGCAGGACCGTCGTACGTGAGTGGGCCCGCCCCGGATGCCCGGGGCGGGCCCACTCACGTACTGCTCACCGCAGCCGGTGTCAGCCGGCGGCCGCCGTCGGAACGTACGGCGCGAGCTCCGCCGCCAGTTCCTCGTGCACGCGCGCCTTGAGCAGGGTGCCCTCCGGGGTGTGCTCCTCGGAGATCACCTCGCCGTCGCTGTGCGCCCGCGCGACCAGCTGGCCGTGCGTGTACGGCACGAGCGCCACGATCTCGACCTCGGGCCGCGGCAGTTCGGCGTCGATGAGCGCGAGCAGCTCGTCGATGCCGGCGCCGGTGCGGGCCGAGACGGCGATCGCATGCTTCTCGTTGCGCAGCAGCCGCTGGAGGACCAGGGGGTCCGCCGCGTCCGCCTTGTTGACCACCACGATCTCCGGTACGTCGGTGGCGCCGACGTCCCGGATCACCTCGCGCACGGCGGCGAGCTGCTCCTCCGGCACGGGATGCGAGCCGTCGACCACGTGCAGGATCAGGTCGGAGTCGCCGACCTCCTCCATGGTGGAGCGGAACGCCTCGACGAGGTGGTGCGGCAGGTGCCGGACGAATCCGACGGTGTCGGCCAGCGTGTACAGCCGGCCGCTCGGCGTCTCGGCCCGGCGCACGGTCGGGTCGAGGGTGGCGAACAGTGCGTTCTCCACCAGGACGCCCGCGCCCGTGAGGCGGTTGAGCAGCGAGGACTTGCCCGCGTTGGTGTATCCCGCGATGGCGACCGAGGGCACCTTGTTGCGCTTGCGCTCCTGGCGCTTGATGTCGCGGCCCGTCTTCATCTCCGCGATCTCACGGCGCATCTTCGCCATCTTCTCGCGGATCCGTCGCCGGTCCGTCTCGATCTTGGTCTCACCGGGACCACGGGTGGCCATGCCGCCACCGCCGCCGCCACCCATCTGCCGGGACAGCGACTGACCCCAGCCGCGCAGTCGCGGCAGCATGTACTGCATCTGCGCGAGAGCGACCTGCGCCTTGCCCTCTCGGGACTTGGCGTGCTGGGCGAAGATGTCGAGGATCAGGGCGGTCCGGTCGACCACCTTGACCTTGACGACGTCTTCGAGGTGGATGAGCTGGCCGGGGCTGAGCTCACCGTCACAGACGACGGTGTCGGCTCCGGTCTCGAGGACGATGTCGCGCAGCTCCAGCGCCTTGCCGGAACCGATGTACGTCGCCGCGTCGGGCTTGTCCCGGCGCTGAGTGACGCCGTCGAGGACCAGCGCGCCCGCCGTCTCGGCGAGGGCGGCCAGCTCCGCGAGGGAGTTGTCCGCGTCCTGCACCGTGCCGGACGTCCACACACCGACGAGGACCACGCGCTCCAGACGGAGCTGCCGGTACTCGACCTCGGTGACGTCCTCCAGCTCGGTGGACAGACCGGCGACACGGCGCAGCGCCGCACGCTCGGAACGGTCGTACTGATCACCGTCCCGGTCCGAGTCGATCTCGTGGCTCCAGGCGACGTCCTCTTCCATCAGGGCATCGGCCCGAAGACCTTCGGTGTGGTTCTGCGCGAAGCTCTGCGCGTCCTGGGAAGGGGAAGAAGAGGAGGTCATTGGATCCTTTACGTCGCTGGGATTCGAAAGCGGGTCCGGAGTGCTTCCGGGGGCGGCGGCACGTGACCTGGGTCTCGGCCGTCACTGCTGACAACGTTCGGAACTCCCCCGGGATTCCCGGGCGGGGTCCCGCGCCGTCGGCCTGAAGATGGTCGCACGGTACGGGCCGTCTCGTCACCCGGGTTATTTCCCGTGCCGCACGGGTCCAAGCCCGTACGGCCGGGCCGTTTCCCCGCGCTACCCGCGGGCCTTGCTCTTCTGCACCGGGGCGGACTTCCAGTCCGGGTGTCCGGGCATCGGCGGCGTCTTCTTCGCGTACAGCCACTGCTGGAAGAAGCCGCTCAGGTCGCGTCCCGCCACCTGGGAGGCGAGGGCGGTGAAGTCCGCGGTCGTGGCGGTGCCGTCACGGTGCGTGGCCACCCATCGCCGCTCGATGCGCTCGAACTTCCGTTCGCCGATCTCCTGACGCAGCGCGTACAGGACCAGCGCGCTGCCGTCGTAGACGACCGGACGGAAGATGCTGATCTTCTCGCCGTGCGTGGGGCCCTTGGGGGCGGCCGGCGCTCCGCCGGAGGCGCGCCAGCCGTCGGACTCGCGGTAGGCGTTGCGCATCCGGGTCTCCATGGGCCGGTCGGCCTTCTCCTGCGCGTACAGGGCCTCGTACCAGGTGGCGTGCCCCTCGTTGAGCCACAGGTCGGACCAGGTGCGGGGGCTGACGCTGTCGCCGAACCACTGGTGGGCCAGCTCGTGCACCATGACCGACTCGACGTACCAGGCGGGGTACTCGGTGCGTACGAAGAGGTCCCGTTCGAAGAGGGAGAGGGTCTGGGTCTCCAGTTCGAAGCCGGTACTGGCCTCGGCGATCAGCACCCCGTAGTTCTCGAAGGGGTAGCGGCCGATCTTGTTCTCCATCCAGGCGAGCTGTGCGGGCGTCTTGTCGACCCAGGGGCGCAGCGCCTTGACGTCCTTGGTCGGCACGACGTCGCGTACCGGGAGGCCGTGCGGGCCCTTCTGGTGCAGCACGGTGGAGCGTCCGATGGAGACCTGGGCCAGTTCGGTGGCCATGGGGTGGGCGGTGCGGTACGTCCAGTCCGTGGTGTCGCCGGCGCCGGGGGTGAGGGAGGTGGGCAGACCGTTGGCGACGGCCGTGTACTTCTGCGGCGTGTTCACGCGGAAGGTGAACATCGCCTTGTCGGACGGGTGGTCGTTGCAGGGGAACACGCGGTGCGCGGCGTCGGCCTGGTTCGCCATGGCGAGCCCGTCCTTGGTGCGGACCCAGCCCACTTCCTCCTTGCCGGGCCTGGGGTCACTGGTGTGCCGCACGGTGATGTGCATCCGCTGACCCTCCACGAGGGGCCGGGCGGGCGTGACGACGAGGTCCTCGCCGCCGGTGGCGAAGTCCGCCGGCGCGCCGTTGACCTCGACGGACCGCACGGTGCCGTGCGAGAAGTCGAGATTGACCCGGTCGAGCCGGGAGGTGGCGCGCGCGTCGATGCGGGTGACGGCGTCCAGCGGCTTGTCGTTGTCGCCCTTGTACGTGAACGAGATGTCGTACGCGCGGACGTCGTAGCCCGGGTTGCCGAGGGTCGGGAAGAGCCGGTCGCCGACGCCGAGCGGCGTGACGGGCCCGGGCGGCGCCGCCGCGGCGAGCAGCGCGACGGAGGCACCGGCGGCGAGCAGCGCGACGGTGCGGGGGGTTCGTGAGCTGAGCAGCATGAACTACGGCTATCAGCGCGGCCCCCGGTGGGTCCGGCGGCACGCGCCGCACCCACCCGAACGGGGTCTCCGAGGGTCTAGGGCGTGGCCGCCGCGTGCTGGGCGCGTCCCACGTCGTACACGCCCGGGACATTGCGCATGGCCCGCATCAGGCCCTGGAGGTGGGCGGAACCGGGAAGTTGGAGGGTGTAGGTGTGCCGGACCCGGCCCTGGACGGGGGGTTCGACGGTCGCCGAGACGATGGCGACGCCCTCGAGCGCTATGGCTTCGGTCAGGTCGGCGAGCAGGTGCGGGCGGCTGAAGGACTCGGCGATCAGGGTGACCCGGTACTCGGCGGCCTCGGCGTCGGCCCAGCGCACGCCGACCTCGGGACGTCCCGCGCCGGTCATGCGGGCCACCGCGAGGCACTCCACGCGGTGCACGGTGACGGCGCCGCCGCGGACGGCGAAGGCGGTCACCTTGTCGGGCGGTACGGGCGTACAACAGCCCGCGAGGCGGACGGTGGCACCCGGCTGGTCGACGACGGCGTTCGCCGCCGAGGGGCGCGCCGAGGGGCCGCTGTAGGGGGCGCGGGGCGCGGACTCCGGCGCGCTCGGCCCTTCCGGATGCGTGGCCAGCCAGCGGCGGATGGCGATGCGTGCGGCGGGCGTACGGGCGTGGTCGAGCCAGTCGCGGGACGGCTCGGAGGCGGCGGCGCCCTCCATGCGGTCCATGAGCGGCTGGACCGTGTCGCCGTCCTTGAGGACGGTGCTGAGCGTCGCCAGGCGGCCGTTGACCCGCGCGCCGATGACGGCGTGGGCGTCCTCGCCGTACTGCGCGTAGGCGGCGTCCACGCAACTGGCGCCCGCGGGCAGGCCGATGGTGCCGCCGTCGGGCCGGAAGACGGTGATCTCGCGGTCCTGGGCGAGGTCCTCGCGCAGGGCCGACCAGAAGGTGTCGGTGTCGGGCGCTGACTGCTGCCAGTCGAGGAGGCGGGAGAGCCAGCCCGGCCGGGTGGGGTCGGAGCGCTCGCCCTCGGTGTCCAGGTGTTCCTCGGCGGAGGGCGCGTACGGGTTGCCGAGCGCGACGACGCCCGCCTCCGCCACCTTGTGCATCTGGTGGGTGCGGATGAGCACTTCGGCGACCTCGCCGTCGCCCCGCGCCACCGCGGTGTGCAGGGACTGGTACAGGTTGAACTTCGGTACGGCGATGAAGTCCTTGAACTCCGAGACCACCGGCGTGAAGCAGGTGTGCAGCTCACCGAGGACGCCGTAGCAGTCGGCGTCCTCGGAGACGAGGACGAGCAGACGGCCGAAGTCGGCGCCGCGCAGCTCGCCGCGTTTGCGCAGCACCCGGTGGACGGACACGGCGTGCCGGGGCCGGATGAGGACCTCGGCGCTCAGCCCGGCCTCGCGCAGCACGCCGCGCACCTCGTCGGCGATCTCGGCCAGGGGGTTCTCGGCCCGGGCGGTGTCGGCGGCGATGAGGGTCTGCGTCCGCCCGTACTCCTCGGGGCGCAGGATGGCGAAGACGAGGTCTTCCAGCTCGGTCTTCAGGGCCTGCACGCCGAGGCGCTCGGCGAGCGGGATGAGGACGTCGCGGGTGACCTTGGCGATGCGCTCCTGTTTCTCCTGGCGCATGACGCCGAGGGTCCGCATGTTGTGCAGGCGGTCGGCGAGCTTGATCGACATGACGCGGACGTCGTTGCCGGTCGCGACCAGCATCTTGCGGAAGGTCTCGGGCTCGGCGGCGGCGCCGTAGTCGACCTTCTCCAGCTTGGTCACGCCGTCGACCAGATAGGCGACCTCGGTGCCGAACTCGGTGCGCACCTGGTCGAGCGTGACCTCCGTGTCCTCGACGGTGTCGTGGAGCAGGGAGGCGGTCAGCGTCGTGGTCTCCGCGCCCAGCTCGGCCAGGATCAGCGTCACGGCGAGGGGGTGGGTGATGTACGGCTCGCCGCTCTTGCGCATCTGGCCGCGGTGCGAGGACTCGGCCAGTACGTAGGCACGGCGAAGCGGCTCCAGATCGGCGTCCGCGAAGTGGGCCCGGTGCGCCTCGGCCACATGGCCGATCGCGTCCGGCAGCCGGTCCCGGCCGGCCGGTCCGAGCAACGCGGCGCGGCCCAGACGCCGCAGGTCGATCCGGGGACGGCCACGCCTTCGCTGGGCTCCGGGCGTGATCGGCCCCGGGGTCGCGGGGTTGGTCGCCTCCGCACTCATGAGCACCTCCGGCTGCGTCGACCGGTGGCGGGCTGGCGGGGGCACCCGTCCGGACCGGTGCTTGATGCTACCGAGCCCATCACGTGGCGCAGTCCAGCTCTCGCCCAGCGTGAAACGGATCACCCATTCGAGCGACGGTTCACGGGTTTACGGTTTCGATTGCAGCGAACCAGTCCGTGTCGATCTCGCCCTGGGCGACGATCACGGCCGGTCCGGTCATCTCGATCTCGCCGTCGGGCCGCTCGGTGATGGTGAGCCGGCCGCCGGGCAGATCGATCTCGTACGTCACCGGGGTTCCGGTGACGGTGGGGTCGGCGCCGTCGCGGCGGGCCGCGGCGACGGCCACCGCGCAGGCGCCGGTGCCGCAGGAGCGGGTCTCGCCGGAGCCGCGCTCGTGCACGCGCATGGCGACGTGCCGCGGGCCGCGGTCGACGACGAATTCCACGTTCACCCCCTGCGGATAGGCCTCCGCCGGGGCGAACGGCGGCGGGTCGAGCAGGCGGCCCGCGTGCGCGAGGTCGGCCACGAAGGCGACGGCGTGCGGGTTGCCCATGTTCACGTTCCGGGCGGGCCACGAGCGGCCGTCGACCGTGACGGTGACCTCGCCCTCGGGCAGCACGGCCCGGCCCATACCGACCGTGACCAGGCCTTCCTTGTCGATGTGGACCTTCTTGACGCCGCCGCGGGTGGCGACGGCGAGATCGCCCTCGCCGACGTGTCCGGCGTACTGGAGGTACCGGGCGAAGACCCGGACGCCATTGCCGCACATCTCGGCGACCGACCCGTCACCGTTGCGATAGTCCATGAACCACTCGGCCTCGTCGGCCAGGTGCTTCGCCTCGGGGTGGGCGGCGGAGCGCACGACGTGGAGGACACCGTCGCCGCCGAGACCGGCGCGACGGTCGCAGAGCGCGGCCACGGCCGCCGGGGGCAGCTCGATCGCGTTCTCCGGGTCCGGGATGATCACGAAGTCGTTCTCGGTCCCGTGGCCCTTGAGGAAGGTCGTCATTCGTCGATCGTACGAGATCGGTCCGGCACCCCGGGAAGCGGTGCGGCGGGCAGCGGTGCGCTCAGCGCAGCCGGGCCACGCGCCAGACGGCGAGGACGGTCACGGCGGCGACCACGACCACGTACGCGCCCACGACCCGCCAGTCGGGGCGGCGGCCCGAGCCGCGCGGCGGGAAGCCGGGCAGCGCGTAGCCCACCCGGCGGGCGGCCATCAGGCCCCAGCCGGCCGCGCAGGAGCTGATCAGGAGCCCCAGCATGGCCACGACCGCGCCGCCGTCGCCGAACTCGAAGAACAACGGGAAGGCGAACATCAGGGAGCCGAGGGTGGCGAGCATCACGATGGGGGCGAGCTGCCAGATCCGGAGCCTGCGCTGCGGGCGCAGCTCGACCTCGACCTCCGCCGCTTCGTCCTGCGCGGCGATCTCGTCGGCCGTGGGGCCGTCGGCGATCACGCCGTCGGGGGTCGTCTCAGGCCCGTCGGAGCTGAGCTGCTCCCCGCCTGGTGCGGTGTCACGAGGGCCGGCCTCCATCGCCACGCGCCCTCCCACTCCGGACTGTCTCGGTCGATCGAGGTCGATGATGGCACGGCCGCGGGGGCCGGGATGACCGCCCGGGCGTCCCGATGCCATCACGTGATCAGGCTGTTATGGCCCCGCTTGAGGGTTCCTGCAGGTCAGGTGACTGCTACTGGTCGGCGGGTCAGCGAAAGGTCAGCAATAACCCCAGGTCAGCGCCCGATTACAGGTGCGGACCCCGCCCGAAGAGGGGACCGAAACAATCGTGCCGAACAAGCTTGCGCGTGGCATGGGCAGCTTCTTCAAGTCCTGCGCGTGCCGCCGCCCTTCCGGCTGCCCGCATCTCTACACCATCCGCTTCCGCAACTCCCGAGGCAGGCAGGCCGAGGAGTCCGGCTACGCCGACCAGGACGCGGCCATCGAACGTCTGATCGCGCTCTACGCAGCCCGCAAAACCACGCCACGGAGCGTCGCCGAACAACAGGAGACTCTCGGTGAGATGACCTTCGAGGAGTACGCGAAGGCATGGTTCGCCCGTAAGCGCGGCCTCACCGGCAGCACGAAGGCCACGACCGAGTCCCGGATGCGCACCCACGCCTATCCCGAGATCGGCTCGCGGAAGATGCACACCTTCGACAGCTTCGCCGTGGAACGCTTCATCACCGCCATGGAACGCAGCAACGTCGGCGCCGCGACCCAGGCGCAAGTCTTCCTGCGCGTGAAGGGCATCCTCAGGGACGCACACCGACGCGGAATAACCCCCCCCCGGACCCCCTGCTCGATGTCAGCCCGCCGGAATACCGCCCGGGCCCGACCGTGATCCCTACCAAGGAACAGGTCGGCCTGCTGCGCGTCGCCCGCGACGACGATGCCTTCCGCCTCATCGTCGACCTCATGGCCGGCATGGGCCTACGCAACGGCGAAGCCCTCGCCGTCAACGTGAACAACATGGTCGTCAAAGACGTCTACCGGGTGCACCAGCAGGTCCACGACCGGACCGTCACCCTGGAAACCCTCAAGCACAGGAAAACCGGCGAGTTCCGCGAAGTACCCCTGCCCGCCTTCGTCCGCGAAAGCATCGAGCACTACGCCGCCACCCACAAAACCTTCCAAGGCGGCCACCTCCTCAAAACCATGCGCCCCCACACCGGAAACGCCTTCCTCTCCCCCACCACCCTCCGAAAATGGTGGACCAACCTCCAACAGCAGAAGCCCGAACACATCCCCCAGGGGATGACCATGTACAGCTTCCGCTACTACTTCGCCTCCAACGCCCTCGGACAAGGCATCCCCATCACCGACGTCGCAGACTGGATGGGACACTCCGACATCAACATCACCTTCCGCACCTACCGCCACCTCCTCCCCGGATCCGTCTCCAAAGCCGCCACACTCCTCAACCACGGCCTCAACTTCAACACCCCCACCGCAGAAGAGCCCGAGACCGCCCCAGCCTGAAGCATCGACCGATTCGACACCCGCCCACCGCCCGTCGCCAAGAGAACCACTCCGGGGCGCCACGCCTCAAAAGGCGACGGGTCTGTCGGTCTCGTAGCTGAGTCACACTCAAGGAGCATGGGGCAGCCGGTCGACCTGAGCACGCAACAGTGAGTTCAGTGAGTTGCGGACATCCCGTACGGACTTCGCTTGATCGTCGACAGACTCTCCGTACGCGATCACCACCACGGAGCCGGACCGAACGACACCAACCACAACGTCCTGGGCGCGACGGTGCACTTCGTCCGCCGCGCTCCTGATGCGATACGCCACAGCCTCCTCGCCCAGCCGCTTCGGCGCAGCATCCAGCGAGACCTTGTTGCTGCGCCCGGCCATGTCTTTATAGTCGGAGCATTCGGCGACGTCAGACCGGAACTTACTCAGGGTCGCCCGTGCGTCGGTGTAGGTGTGGGCCTGTACCAGAAGTCGCAATAGCCCAATTCTCGACGTCGCCGGCATGCGTAGGTCGACGCCCGCGGATGTCAACTGGGACGCGGCCCTCGGCTCTGTCCTGCCCGCGAGTACGCCACCAACGGATCCGCAGGCCCCTTTACCCACTGCCATCGCGCCCTCAGGGAGCTCACGCGGTCCCGTGACGTTGAAGCGCTTGGAATCGCCGTCACCGAGCGCGACCTTTTCTAGCTCAGCCTGGGAGAGTTGCTTGCGGGTCACCCCTCCCGGTGGCCCGGATGCCTTCGCTCCTTGCCCGCAGCCCGCCGCGAGCGCGCACACGACAATCGCGATCGCCACCACCGGGACGCGTCTGACACCAGCACCACGCTTCAAGTTTCCCACCCCTGTCTCCCACGCCCCTGCGCAGGCGGACAAGTAAGATAACCCGGCCTTCCCCGTAGAGGCTGGCCCTCCCCCGGAGGCGCCCTGCCGCTCCCGTCGCGGCAAGAGACGGCAAGCCGTCGGGGAAAGCCGTGCGGCCGGCTCCGCCGCCTATGACGGTGGGCTCCGCCGCATCCCGCCGCCCCACCCCCGACGCCCTCCTCGACAGCTACCAGACGGAGCGCCGTGCCGCGAGCTTTTGCGTAGGCGGGCGGCCTGGCTATCGGTCTTCTCCGGGATCGTGTGCCGGATTCCGCATCGCCTCAGGTATGCGCGGATGGGGCCGTTGCCGTAGGCCTTGTCGGCGGTGAGGCTGTCAACGGCGACGGGTCGGGGCCGAACGACACGACGACCCGGACCTGGTGTACGGGAGGAAGTCGCCTCGGCGCCGGGCAGCTGCGGACTCGGTTCGGACTCTGAGGTTTACCCGCGGCGGGGCCAACGACCAGCCTCGGGCCCCGACCAGCGCAAGTAATGGACAACGCACGGCCTCAGGCAGTCTTTCGCCCGGGGCTGTGCTGCGGTCGGTTCCGCAGGAAGAAGCCACCGTTCATGCGCCGGGGTCGCCTCACCCGTATTCCGAGACATACTCGGCGAATGCCTGGTCGTCATAGTCCACAGGCAGCAGCTCGGACTGGAACAGGTCACTGTCCGGGTCGAGCGCTTCGGAGTGCGCCATCAGCTGGACCAGGAACGTCTGGGCGGCTTTCAGGGCCTGCGGGTCGTCGAGCCACATACCGAATTCCAGGCTGCTCCTGGAACGATGGGTGGCGTTCGCGCTGCCCACCCACAGCCGCTCCGGACGGAAACCGACGACATCGGCGACGTCGCCCAGGGCGTCCTCGTCGTGCCACCACATCTCGCCGAGTAACATGATCTTTGTGTGAAGGAAGGGCACCATGTCGCCCTTTGGCTGACGGCGGAACCCGATGGTCCGCAGCGGTGGGATCACCAGGTTAGGCATCGACGAGCCTGGTCCCACCACCCTGGCGCGGTTGTTCTCCCGCCAGTCCAGGCCGGTCAACTCGGCGAAAGCACTGGCCAGCATTCCGTTGTCGCCGTCGGCAAGCGGCTTGATCTTGCCGAGCTTCTCAAGGTCGCGCTTGCTGCGCCCCTGCTTGGAGACGACCACACAGGTGTGAGAGAAGCGCGCGAGGCAGGCAGCCAGTTTCGGGTCGTCGAGCCAGAGGAACCCACCCAGCGCCACTGACCCCATGCTCCGGAACCCTGGCGTGCGCCGCGTCTCCTCTAGGAAGCCCTCCATCCATCCACCAGCCCCTGCAGCACGTTCCTGCCGAAGTAGCCGTGGTGTCCGTCTTTCAGGACGAACTCCTGATCGAACGCCACGGGAAACTCCGGTCCGGCTTCCTTCATTGCTCTCCCCCCTAAGCGGTCCGGGTACTCAACCACGGCGCGTGCCAGCGGGTCGGTCCATCCACCCCTGCAGCACCTTGACCATGACATCCACCCCCTAGCCACCCCTGCCCTTGGATCAGCCTTCCGGCAGCCACGTGCGCGACTCCCCCGCTCCTGACATGCGATCAGGCTGTAACCGGTCGTTCGACCAACGCCATTGCGCGAGCCGGGAGTTCCGTGCGATCGGCCACGGCCCCACTGAGCCAATGCACACGCGGGTCACGGCGGAACCACGAGTCCTGGCGGCGCGCGAAGCGCTTGGTGGCGCGGACGGTCTCGGTGCGCGCCTCTTCCTCGGTGCACTCTCCGGCCAGCGCGGCGAGGACCTGCTGGTATCCGAGAGCGCGGGACGCGGTGCGGCCCTCACGCAGCCCCTGGGACTCCAGCGCACGCACCTCGTCGACGAGACCGGCGTCCCACATGCGGTCCACGCGCGTGGTGATGCGTTCGTCGAGTTCGGGCCGCTCGACGTCGACCCCGATCTGGACGGTGTCGTAGACGGAGTCGTGTCCCGGCAGGTTGGCGGTGAACGGCTTTCCGGTGATCTCGATGACTTCGAGGGCGCGCACGATGCGCCGGCCGTTGCTCGGCAGGATCGCGGTGGCGGCCTCCGGGTCGGCGGCGGCGAGGCGGGCGTGCAGGGTGCCGGAGCCGTGTTCCGCCAGCTCGGCCTCCAGGCGGGCGCGGACGTCGGGGTCGGTGCCGGGGAACTCCATCTTGTCGACGGCGCCACGGACGTAGAGCCCCGAGCCGCCGACGAGGACCGGCCAGCGGCCCTCGGCGAGGAGACGGTCGATCTCGGCGCGGGCGAGCCTCTGGTACTCGGCGACGCTCGCCGCCTCCGTCACGTCCCAGATGTCGAGGAGGTGGTGCGGGACTCCGGCGCGCTCCTCGGGCGTCAGCTTGGCGGTGCCGATGTCCATCCCTCGGTACAACTGCATGGAATCGGCGTTGACGACCTCGCCGCCGAGTTCTCTGGCCAGGAAGACGCCGAGATCCGACTTTCCCGCCGCGGTGGGACCGACGACGGCGATGACCCGCGGGGCGGGAGCTGCGCTACTCACCGCCCCAGTCTCGCAAACCGGGGCGCCACTTCTCGAACGAGCTACGTGACGGGGCAGGAGCGGGGTCGTTGCCTGTTGCGAGGTTCCAGCCGCCGGTCGTGCGAACCGGTGACCCGGGCGACGCAATGGGACGCACCGGGCAGGGCGGGATTTCGCCCGCACGAGTACCACATGGAGTTGTAATGGGCGTTTTTGCCATGTTTCGCCGTAAGGCCAAGGACACCGAGGCGACGTCGACCGCCGAGGGCGGAGCTGCCACTCTGACGGCCGAGCCCGAGGCGGAGGGCATCTCGGACGCCGCCCCGGCCTCCGAGGCCGCTGAGGCCGCCTCGGACGCCACGGAGGAGCCGCAGAGCGCGGAGGCCGGGGCCGCCGACGCGGAAGAGCACGCCGGGGCCGGGGAGACCACCGAGGCGGCGGCCGCCGTGGAGATCCCGAAGCAGCAGTCGGCGGAGCAGGCGGCCGACAACGAGGCCGGCGAGGCCGCCCGCAAGTAGTCCGGTCACACCTGGCGGACGGCCGTGAAGCCCTCGGGTTTCGCGGCCGTCGCCGTGTGCGGGCCGGTGCGGGGCCGCCGCTACGTCCAGGAGGCGACGAAGTAGCCGACTCCGTAGGGGGCGTCCTCGTAGAGCAGCTCGCCGGTGCCATGGTCGTCGCCCCAGGCGGCCGAGAGGATCTGCCAGGGGTCGCGGCCGGAGATCTTCAGCTCGCGGGACAGGCCGGCGTCGAGCCGCGCGAGCGAGCCGTCGCTGTCGCGGTCGCGCAGGGCGGCGGCGATCAGCGCGTCCACGCCCTCGGCGCGCTCGTCCAGATAGCCGGGGGCCTTGACCGTGCGGCAGGCCGTGCCGTCGCCCATGACGAGCAGGCCCACCCGGTCGGCGAGGGCCGCGAGGTTCACCCCGTCCTCGCCGTTGACCGGCCAGGACCGGCCGCCCTCCACCTCGTAGCCGCGTACGGGGCCGTTCCAGCCCGCGCGCGTGAGCAGCCACGCGCCGACCGCGAGGGACGGCGGCAGCGTGGCCTCCGGAGCGCCGGAGGGCGTACCGAGGACCACGTCGGCGTTGACGCCGAAAGGCCGGAAGGAGCCACGGGCTCCGGCCTCGTGGAAGGTGGTGCGCGCGCCCGTGCCGACGACCACGATCAGCTCCGGGGCGGCGGCGACGACCCTGGCCAGCGCCTCGTCGCAGGCCGCACGCGCGGCGTCCAGCTCCGGGGCCGCGCCCGCGGCGACCTCGGGCACGAGCAGCGGCGGGCAGGGGCAGACGGCTGCGGCGACAAGCATGATCGTCAGCCTACTGCGCGGGCGGGCGCCAGGGATCGCCCGGGACGGCGTCCCTCGGTTCCTCCGGCCGGGGGTCGGGCAGCAGCGCCTTGTCGGTGCTCCAGACCAGCTCGGCGAGGCGGTACCGCAGGTGGTGGCCGGACAGGGCGCCCCGGATCTGCACGTAGTAGGCGTGGTCGTCCTGCCGGAACACATGACGGGTGCGCTGGCGCAGCCCGTCGCGGTGCTTGTGCTCGCACGCGTACGTGTACAGGCGGCGCCGGGCCTCCTCGCGGCTCGCCGTGAACCGCGTGAGCGCCTCGAGACGGTGCCCTTCCCCCTCCCCGTACTCGAGAGTGATCACCCAGTGCGTCGTCATGCCCTCGTCCCCCGTCCGCCGGCTCTCCGTCTTGGGTGCCTCAGTCGACCGCGCAGCCGCCGGTGACCACCGGCAGCGGCTCGGGGACGCCCACCTTGGGCAGGCCCAGCAGGACGCCCTGCTGCGTGTCCCGGGTCTCCTTGGTGCGCTTCTCCCAGGCGTCGCCCGCGCGCGTGGGTCGCACGTTCAGCACCGCACCCTCGGCGAGGAGGTGGTGCGGGGCGGCGTAGGTGATCTCGACCGTGACCACGTCGCCGGGGCGGACCTCCTGGTCGGGCTTGGTGAAGTGGACCAGGCGGTTGTCGGGGGCGCGGCCGGAGAGGCGGTGCGTGGCGCCGTCCTTGCGGCCCTCGCCCTCGGCGACCATCAGGTCCAGGGTGCGGCCGACCTGCTTCTTGTTCTCCTCCCAGGAGATCTCCTCCTGGAGGGCGACCAGACGCTCGTAGCGGGCCTGCACGACCTCCTTGGGGACCTGGTTCTCCATGGTCGCGGCCGGGGTCCCGGGGCGCTTGGAGTACTGGAAGGTGAAGGCGGCGGAGAAGCGGGCCTCGCGCACGGCGTGCATCGTCTGCTCGAAGTCCTCCTCGGTCTCGCCGGGGAAGCCCACGATGATGTCGGTGGTGATCGCGGCGTCCGGGATGGCCGCGCGGACCTTCTCGATGATGCCCAGGTAGCGCTCCTGGCGGTACGAGCGGCGCATCGCCTTCAGGACGGTGTCCGAACCGGACTGCATCGGCATGTGGAGCTGGGGCATCACGTTCGGCGTCTCGGCCATGGCGGCGATCACGTCGTCGGTGAAGTCGCGCGGATGCGGGGAGGTGAAGCGGACCCGCTCCAGGCCCTCGATCTCGCCGCAGGCGCGCAGCAGCTTGCTGAAGGCCTCGCGGTCGCCGATGTCGCTCCCGTACGCGTTGACGTTCTGGCCGAGCAGGGTGATCTCGGAGACGCCCTCGCCGACCAGGGCCTCGATCTCGGCGAGGATGTCGCCGGTCCTGCGGTCCTTCTCCTTGCCGCGCAGCGCGGGGACGATGCAGAAGGTGCAGGTGTTGTTGCAGCCGACCGAGATGGAGACCCAGGCCGCGTAGGCGCTCTCACGCCGTGTGGGCAGCGTGGAGGGGAATGCCTCCAGGGACTCGGCGATCTCGACCTGCGCCTCCTCCTGGACGCGGGCGCGCTCCAGGAGGACGGGCAGCTTGCCGATGTTGTGCGTGCCGAAGACGACGTCCACCCAGGGCGCCTTCTTCACGATGGTGTCGCGGTCCTTCTGGGCGAGGCAGCCGCCCACGGCGATCTGCATGCCGGGGCGCGAGGTCTTGCGCGGAGCGAGCCGGCCGAGGTTGCCGTAGAGCTTGTTGTCCGCGTTCTCCCGCACCGCGCACGTGTTGAAGACCACGACGTCGGCGTCGCCGTCGGAGCCCTCGGGGGCGCGGACGTATCCGGCGTTTTCCAGGAGGCCGGACAGGCGCTCGGAGTCGTGGACGTTCATCTGGCACCCGTAGGTGAACACTTCGTACGTCTTGGGGTCCGCTACGTCCACTGCCTGGCTCCGGTCGCTGCTGCTGGTCATGCACACAAGGGTAGGCCGTTGCGGGCACGCCCCCGTCGCCGAGCCCGCCCGGCCCCTGCCTCACGGCCCGACCTCGGCGCCCTCCGCCCGCTCGGCCTCGTGCCCGTCGACCAGGAAGCCGCCCGACTGGTGCAGCCAGAGCTTCGCGTAGGTGCCCCGGGCGGCGAGGAGGTCGTGGTGGGTGCCCTGTTCCACGACGCGGCCGCGGTCCAGGACGACCAGGCGGTCCATGCCCGCGACGGTGCTCAGGCGGTGGGCCACCACCAGCGCGGTGCGGCCCTCCATGAGGCGCCACAGGGCCTCCTGGACGAGTCGCTCGCTCTCGGAGTCCAGGGCGCTCGTCGCCTCGTCGAGGAGCAGGACCGGGGCGTCGCGCAGGATGGCGCGGGCCAGGGCGACGCGCTGGCGCTGGCCGCCGGAGAGCTTGACGCCGCGCTCGCCGACCAGGGTACCGAAGCCGTCCGGCAGGGTGTCGGCGAACTCCGTGACGTGGGCGGCCTCGGCCGCGCGGCGGATCTCCGCGTCGGTGGCGTCCGGGCGGGCGAAGGCGATGTTGTCGCGCAGGCTGCGGTGGAACATGGCGGGGCTCTGGGGCACGTACGCGATCAGCTCACGGAGGTCCCGCTGGCGCAGCCCGCTGATGTCCTGGCCGCCGATGCGGATCCGGCCGCCCTGGATGTCGGACATGCGCAGGAGCAGCCGGGTCAGGGTCGTCTTGCCGCCGCCGGACCGGCCGACGAAGCCGATCTTCGCGCCGCCGGGCACCTCCAGGTCCAGGCCGTCGAAGAGCCGGGGCGCGCCCGCGTGGGCGAAGCTCACCTTCTCGAAGCGGACGTCGGTGCGGCCGGGGTGCGCGGGCCGGGGCACGGGCGGGTCCAGGACCGTCGCCGGCACCATGAGCAGCTCGGTGAACTGGGCGGCCTCGGTCGTCGAGCTCTCCAGGCGGCGGTAGATCTGGTTGAAGTCGAACATGATCCGGGTCGCGTTCGAGAAGTACGTGAACGCCACCACGACTCCCTCGACGCCGTGGCCGCCGCCGAGCGTGACCGCGAGCAGCAGGCCCAGCGCGTTGGTGAGCACGGACAGCGGGGCGACCAGGGTGTCGATGCGCAGATTGCTGTAGTCCCACGACTTGAGCATCCAGCGCTGCGACTCGGCGACCCGGACGCGGTGCTCGGCGGCCTCCCGGTCCTCGGCGGCGAACGCCCGGATCGTCTCCATGTTCGACAGGCTGTCGGCGACATGGCCCGACACCCGGGCGATCGCCGCCTCGCGCGCGTCCACGATCCGCTGCCTGCGACGGATCAGGGGTGCCACGGTCAGCCCGGTGAGGACGATCATCGTCAGCAGGGCGACGACGAGCCAGGGTTCGTAGGTCCAGAGCACCACCGAGCCGAACATCAGCGGGACCAGGCTTCCGGTCACCTGGAAGACGAGGGTGTCGGCGAACTCCTCGAAGCGGACGGCGAAGCTGGAGACCCGCTTGGTCAGCGATCCGGCGAAGTTGTCGTGGAAGAACGTGGCGTCCTTGGCGTACAGCTCGTCCATGCCGTACACGTACAGCCGCTCGACGCCCCGGGCGTCCACCCGGTTGAGGCAGTGGATGCCGAGCCGCCACAGCGTCTCGGAGAGCAGAAGGACGCCCGCGAAGACCGCGACGTACGGCAGCGCGCCCCGGGCGTCGACCGTGCCCTCCCCCGCGAAGCGGCCGACGAGATGGGCGACGACCAGGGGCGCCAGATAGTTGATGCCGATGTTGCCCAGCGCGGGCAGCAGCATCGCGGGGACGGCCAGCCGGCGCTGTCGGGCCATCTCTCCGATGTACATGCGCCAGGCGAGCAGCACCGCGCTGCGGCGCGGTGCTGTGCTCGGCGCTCCGGGCGACTCCAACGTCCCACCCCTGTCCGGTAGAAGGGAGACCCCGGCCGGTACACGGGGTCGGCAGGGTGGGAAGTGTCCCGCGGCCGGGACGACGGGAGCCAAGGGTTTTTTCGAGCCCCTTGTCCGGCTTGTTCCGGACCGTGCGTCACTGCGTCGCTGGCAGCGCCGTGCTTGCGGCCCGCCGGGCAGGACCCACCGCTCCCCCGCTCGCACCCCGGGCGTCCAGCACGCTATTTTGAACGTGTTCAACTCGCTGCGGATCGCTCAGCGGGTGACTAAAGGGGGCGCCATGAAGGTCGTACTGCCAGGTGGCACGGGACAGGTGGGCGGTGTGCTGCGCCGCGCGCTCACCGCGGCGGGACACGAGGTCGTCGTGCTGAGCAGGCGCCCCACGCGCGCGGGCGAAGTGGAGTGGGACGGCCGCACGCCCGGCGCCTGGGTCAAGGAGATCGACGGCAGCGACGTCGTCGTCAACCTGGCCGGGCGCAGTGTCAGTTGCCGCTACACGACCGAGAACCTGCGCGCCATGATGGACTCCCGGGTCGACTCGGCCCGCGCCGTCGGCGAGGCCATCGGCGACGCGGTCCGGCCGCCCGCGCTGTGGCTCCAGATGAGCACGGCCACGATCTACGCCCACTCCTACGACACCGCGCACGACGAGGCGTCCGGGGTCATCGGCGGCACCGAGCCGGGCGTCCCGGGCTACTGGGCGTACAGCGTCGGCATCGCCCGGGCCTGGGAGCGTGCGCAGCGGGACGCAGACACCCCGCAGACCCGCAAGGTCGCCCTGCGCGCGGCGATGGTCATGAGCCCCGACCGGGGCGGCGTCTTCGACGTGCTGTCGTGGCTCGCGCGGCTCGGCCTCGGCGGGCCGGTCGCGGGCGGTCGGCAGTACGTGTCGTGGATCCACGAGGAGGACTTCGTGCGGGCGGTCGAGTTCCTGATCGCCCACGAGGAGCTGACCGGCCCAGTGAACCTGGCGGCTCCGCATCCCCTCCCCCAGCGCGACTTCATGCGCACCCTGCGCCGGGCCCACCGCGTCCCGCTGGGCCTGCCGGCCACCCGCTGGATGGCGGAGGCGGGCGCCCTCGCGCTCCGCTCGGACACGGAGCTCCTCCTCAAGAGCCGCCGGGTCGTGCCGGGCCGGCTCCTCGACGCCGGGTTCCCCTTCGGCCACGAGCGGTGGGCGACGGCGGCGTGGGAGCTGGCGCGGCGGCGACACCTGCGGTGACACCGGCGACGCGGGGAGCACGTCACCGGGTGTGACCGTCGGCGAACGCTTCGGCCCTGGTCAGCCCCGGCCCCAGCTGGCAGGATCGCGACATGCCGCAGGCCCCCTTCCGACCGTTCCCGCTGACCCGCCGCCGTGCCCTCACCGGCGCCGCGTCGGCGCTCGTGGTGTTCGGACTGCTGCTGTGGTGGCTGCTGCCGCTCGGCCAGAAGTCGCCGTCCGGCGAGGTCACCTTCAGCACGGGCGCGAAGAACGGCGTGTACGTGCGCTACGGCAACCTCCTCGACGATGAGCTGGCCCACGATCTGCCCCGGCTCGACGTGACGCTCAAGGAGAGCGAGGGCTCGTGGGACAACGTCACCCGGGTCGCCACCGGCCAGGCGGACTTCACCATCGCCGCGGCGGACGCCGTCGCCAAGTACCAGGAGGAGCACAAGGCCGGCGCGGACCGGCTGCGCGGCTGCGCCCGCCTCTACGACGACTACATGCAGCTCGTCGTGCCCCGGGACTCCAGCGTGGACAAGGTGGCCGATCTGAAGGGCATGAAGGTCGCCGTGGGCGGGCCGCGCTCCGGGGTGCGGCTCATCGCCGAGAAGGTGCTGGCGGCGGCGGACCTGGACATCCACAAGGACGTCGTGCCGGTCGACCTCGGCATCAGTGACATGGCCGACGCGCTGAAGTCGGGGAGGATCGACGCGTTCTTCTGGTCGGGCGGCCTGCCCACCAACAACGTGAAGACCCTGTCCGAGCACTTCCCGGTCCGCCTGGTCGAGATGGGCAGCCTGCTCGACCGGCTGCGCAAGATGAGCGATCCGTCGGCGCGCTACTACCGCGCCGCCGTGATGCCCGCCGACACCTATCCGGACGCCCAGCAGGGCAAGGCCGTCAGCACCCTGGCGGTGGCGAACCTCCTGATCACGACGGACCGCACGGCCCCGGCACTGACCGAGGCCGTGACCCGCACGGTCATCGACAGCCGCGACTCGATCGGCAACGCGGTGCACGCCGCGCAGCTCGTGGACCTGCGCACGGCCGTCTACACGGACCCCCTCGCCCTGCACGAGGGCGCGCGCCGCTACTACCGCTCGGTGAAGCCCTGAGCCACCGCTCGGTGAGGCCCTGACGGCATCTGCGCCCGCCGGAGCCCGCCCGCGCCGCCACGCTCACCCGCGCCACGTCCCCGGCGCAACGCTCACCCGGCCGAGCCGCTCCCCGGCCGCGTCCGGGGCACCCGCACGGTCACCTTCAGGCCGTGCGGCTCGTGCGGGGCGTAAGCGATCGAGCCGCCGCCCGCCGTCAGCAGGGCGTGGGAGATCGACAGACCGAGGCCCGAGCCCTTGATGTTCTGGTGGCGGCCGCTGCGCCAGAAGCGGTCGCCGATGCGGGACAGCTCCTCCTCGCGCAGGCCGGGGCCGCCGTCGGCGACCTCGACGGCGGTACTGCTGCCGTTCGCGGTCACGGTGACGCGGACCGCCTCGCCCCGCGGGGTGAACTTCAGCGCGTTGTCCACCACGGCGTCCAGGGCGCTGGAGAGCGCGACCGGATCGGCCCAGCCGGTCGCCGCCGGGCAGTCCGCGACGAGACGCACCCCCTTGTCCTCGGCGGTCAGCCGCCACGCCTCGACGCGCTCGGCCGCGAGTTCACCGATGTCGGTCAGCTGCAGGTCGGCGGCCGCGTGCTCGGCGAGCGCCAGGTCCAGCAGGTCGTCGAGGACCCGGGCCAGCCGCTTGCCCTCGGCCTGTACGGACGCGATCTCCTCGTTCCCCTCCGGCAGTTCGTAGGACAGCACCTCGATGCGCAGCAGCAGTGCGGCGAGCGGATTGCGCAGCTGGTGCGAGGCGTCGGCGACGAAGGCGCGCTGCTGCTCCAGCACGTCCTCGACGTTGTCCGCCATCTCGTTGAACGACCGGGCCAGGCGCCTGAGTTCCGGCGGACCGCCGGCGGCCGCGACCCGTGACTTCAGCCGCCCGGTGGCGATGTCGTGCGTGGTCGCGTCGAGCACCCGTACGGGCCGCAGGACCCAGCCCGTCAGTCGCAGCGCGGCCCCCACGGCCAGCAGCATCGCGGCCACCTCGCCCACGGCGATGACCGCCCAGCCGCGTACCGTCTTGGCCCGCATCGCGCCGGTGGGCGAGTCCGTGACGACGACGGCGACGACATCGCCGTCCCGGATGACGGGCGAGGCGACGACGATGCGCCCCTGCCGCTGCCACGGCCAGACCTGCGGCGGATCGTGGCTCCCGCGCGAGTACAACGCCTCGTCGAAGGCCGCCCGCAGCTGACCGTCGCCCGGCACCCGGAACGCGCCGGGCGCCCGCCCCATGGGAGGCAGGTCCAGATCGCGGTAGAAGACCCCGGCCCGTATCCCGTAGACGTCGTAGTAGCGGGCGAGTTCCTTCCGCAGGGTCTGCCGCCGCTCGTCGGTCTCGGCCTCGCCGCTGCCCTCGGAGCGCGTGGTGACGAACTGGGCGAGGGAGGCGAAGCGGGCGGTGTCGTCGATGCGGTCCACGACGACCTTCTGCTGCTGCGCGGAGGCCAGGCTCACCGCCAGCGGGAAGCCGAGCGCGAGCAGCACGCCCGCCATGAGGACGATGAGCAGCGGAAGCAGCCGTGCGCGCACCCGGACGTCCTGTCCGCGCTACGCGGCCGGGGCGACGAGCCGGTACCCGACGCCGCGCACGGTCTCGATGAGGGCGGGCATGCGCAGCTTGGAGCGCAGGGACGCCACGTGCACCTCGAGCGTCCGCCCGGTCCCCTCCCAACTGGTCTGCCACACCTCGGAGATGATCTGCTCCCTGCGGAAGACGACGCCCGGCCGCTGCGCGAGGAGCGCCAGCAGGTCGAACTCCTTGCGGGTGAGCTGCACGGCGGCCCCGTCCACCGTCACCTGCCGCGTGGGCAGATCGATGGCGACGCCCCCGAACCGCACCTCGTGGCCGACGGACACGGCGGCCTCCTCCGACACGCTGCGCCGGCTGACGGCGTGGATGCGCGCGAGCAGCTCCCCGGTGTCGTAGGGCTTCACCACGTAGTCGTCCGCGCCGAGGTTGAGCCCGTGGATGCGGGACCGCACGTCCGCGCGCGCGGTCACCATGATCACCGGTGTCGACGTCCGCTTGCGGATCTTGCCGCACACCTCGTACCCGTCCTGGTCCGGCAGCCCCAGGTCGAGGAGGACGACTCCGAAGGCGTCGGCCTCCGGGACGAGCGCCTTCAGCGCCTCCTCGCCGCTGCGCGCGTGGTGCACCTCGAAGCCGTGCCGGGACAGAACCGCCGACAGGGCCGCTGCCACGTGATCGTCGTCCTCGACGAGCAGCAGTCTCATTCCGGCCCCCTTAGGTTCATCGTCCGTCCGGCCGCGCGACTTCGTCCCGCGCGACGCTCAAGGCATCCACGCCGATACATAAGGACGGCGTCAAGGGACTTCCGGTTACGTCCGTGTTCCGTTATGCACCCGGTACGCGGGCCCGCGCCCCCTTCACACATAGTGTCCGGTTGCAGCCGGATCGTTATCCTCAATTTCCCCTCAGATGTAATGACGCTGGTCGTACGGGGTTACTACTGTCCTCCCAACCGAGGAGGATGGAGCAAGACCCCGATGACCGAAGTTTCGGTGACCAAGGACGCCACTCCCCCCGCGGGCGACGCGCTGGTCGCGCTGAGCCAAGTCAACAAGCACTTCGGCTCGCTGCACGTACTCCAGGACATCGACCTGACCATCGCGCGAGGCGAGGTCGTGGTCGTCATCGGCCCGTCGGGGTCCGGTAAGTCCACACTGTGCCGCACGATCAACCGCCTGGAGACCGTCGACTCGGGCGCCATCTCGATCGACGGCAAGCCGCTTCCCCAGGAGGGCAAGGAGCTGGCCAGGCTGCGCGCGGACGTGGGCATGGTCTTCCAGTCCTTCAACCTCTTCGCGCACAAGACGGTGCTGGAGAACGTGACGCTGGGGCAGATCAAGGTCCGCAAGGTGTCCAAGAGCCAGGCGGAGGAGAAGGCCCGCGCGCTCCTCGACCGGGTCGGCGTCGGCGCGCAGGCGGACAAGTACCCCGCACAGCTCTCCGGCGGCCAGCAGCAGCGTGTCGCCATCGCACGGGCGTTGGCGATGGACCCGAAGGTGATGCTCTTCGACGAGCCGACGTCGGCGCTCGACCCGGAGATGATCAACGAGGTCCTCGAAGTGATGCAGCAACTCGCCCGGGACGGCATGACCATGGTCGTGGTCACGCACGAGATGGGCTTCGCCCGCTCGGCCGCGAACCGCGTCGTCTTCATGGCGGACGGCCGCATCGTCGAGGAGGCCGTCCCCGACCAGTTCTTCAGCAATCCGCGCAGTGATCGGGCCAAGGACTTCCTGTCGAAGATCCTGCACCACTAGACACGCGCCGCACACGCGCCCTCAAGTGAGGTCCCGCGCGCGCGTGTTGAGATTTCCGACTGCCGATTCTGCAGACACGAAGGATGTTCACCATGAAGCTCCGCAAGTCCGCCGCGATCGCCGCCACGGTCGCCGCCCTCGCCCTGACCGCCACCGCGTGTGGCGGCGAGTCCGGCAACGCCGGTGACAAGCCGGCCGGCTCCACCGGCGGCAAGAACCAGCCGAAGCTGCCCACCTACAAGGTCGCCTCGAACGTCAGCATCGACTCGGCGACGCTGAAGAAGGCCCAGAAGGCCGGCAAGCTCGTCATCGGCGCCAAGAACGACCAGCCGTACCTCGGCTTCGAGGACACCGACGGCAAGCGGTCCGGCTTCGACATCGAGATCGCCAAGATGGTCGCCGCCGACCTCGGCTTCAAGCCGTCGCAGATCGAGTTCAAGACGGTCGACTCCAACGTCCGTGAGACCACGATCTCCAAGGGCGAGGTCGACCTCTACGTCGGCACGTACACGATCAACGACGAGCGCAAGAAGCAGGTCGGCTTCGCCGGTCCGTACTTCAAGGCGGGCGCCGACCTCCTGATCCGCAAGGCGGACGAGAAGAAGATCACCGGCACCGACTCGATCAAGGGCAAGACGGTCTGCTCCATCAAGGGCTCGACCCCGCTGCAGGAGATCAAGAAGCCCAAGTACGGCGCGAAGACCATCGAGCTGTCCAAGTACTCCGAGTGCGTCCAGCAGCTGCTGAACAACGAGGTCGACGCCGTCACCACCGACGACGCCATCCTCAAGGGGTACGCGGCCCAGCGTCCGACCAAGCTGCACGTCGTCGGCAAGCCCTTCACCGAGGAGCCGTACGGCGTCGGCATGAACAAGGACGACAAGGCGCTGCGCGACGCGGTGAACGACGCCATCGAGGCGCACGAGAAGAACGGCGACTACAAGAAGGCGTACGACGCCACGCTCGGCCTGTCCAACGCCGCGTACACCGAGCCGCCGGCCCTCGAGCGCTACTGATCACCCTCTTCAGTCCCTGAGGAGCAGGTCCGGGTCACGGGCACACCCCACCGGTGTGCCCGTGGCGCGGCCCCAGTCGCCCGTCCGCCGCCGCCCACGAGGACATCCCCGTGAACGTATTGCTCGACTATCTCCCGGAGTTCCGCGAGGGGTTCATAGGCACCGTCCTGCTGACCCTGGCCAGCGGGGTTCTGGCGATGGTGCTCGGCGTTCTCATCGCCGGGTTCCGTGTCTCCCCCGTCCCTCCGCTGCGCCTGTTCGGCACCGCGTGGGTGACGCTGTTCCGCAACACCCCGCTGACGCTGCTCTTCCTCATCGTCTGGTTCGTCATTCCGCCGCTGTTCGGGCTGAGCATCAGCCCGTGGGCCAAGGCGCTGCTCGCGCTGGGCTGCTACACGTCGGCGTTCGTCTGTGAGGCCGTGCGGTCGGGCATCAACACGGTGCCGCTGGGCCAGGCAGAGGCCGCCCGGTCGATCGGCATGACCTTCTCGCAGACCCTGCGCATGATCATCCTGCCGCAGGCCACCCGGACGGTGCTGCCGCCGCTCAGCTCGATCTTCATCGCGCTGACCAAGAACTCCGCCATCGCGGGCGCGTTCAGCGTCGCCGAGCTCTTCGGCGTGCAGAAGCTGCTCAGCGACAAGGGTTTCGCGATCGGCTGGATCTTCCTCTGGGTGGCTCTCGGCTACCTGATCATCACCTTCGCCATCAGCGGTCTGTTCCGGCTGCTCGAGCGCCGCATGGGGGTCGCACGATGAGTGGTTCGAGCGTCCTGTACGACGCGCCCGGCCCCAAGGCCCAGGTGCGCAACTGGATCTATACGATCGTCGGCTCCCTCGCGGTGCTCGGCCTGATCGGTTTCACGCTCTACCGGATGAACGAGACGGGCCAGCTGAAGCCCGAGGTCTGGAACATCTTCAACAACGCGGGCGTGCGCGCCAGCATCCGCGACGGAGTGCTCACCACCCTGAAGGTGTTCGCCGTCGCCGGAGTGCTCTCCCTGGTGCTCGGCCTGCTGCTCGCGGTCGCCCGGCTCTCCGAGCACAAGCCGGTCAGCTGGGTCGCCACCGGCTTCATCGAGCTGTTCCGCGCCATCCCGCTGCTGATCACCATCTACGCCTTGTGGGTGCTTTTCCTCACCTATAAGGACAGCCTCGGGGCCGTCGGCGAGAACGCGGCCTTCTGGGCCCTCGTCATCGGTCTGACCGTCTACAACGGCTGTGTGCAGGCCGAGGTCATCCGGGCCGGCATCAACGCCGTACCGCGCGGTCAGGTGGAAGCGGCGTACGCACTGGGTCTGCGCAAGACCCAGGTGATGACGATGCTGCTGCTGCCGCAGGCCGTCCGCGCGATGCTGCCGACGATGATCAGCCAGCTCGTGGTGACCCTGAAGGACACCTCGCTCGGCTACATCATCACCTACAGCGAGCTGCTGTTCGCCGCTCGCACCATGGCCAACAACATCATCGTCAACGGCGAGAACCCGATCACCGCGGTGGTCATCGTCGTCGGCGCGATCTACATCGCGATGTGTCTGGCCCTGTCCGGCCTCGCCAACTGGATCGAGCGACGCGGCCGGCGCACCCCGAAGGGGATCGGCATGGCCCCGGCGGCCGAGCCCGTCGTGGAGATGTCGGAGATCCAGCAGACTCTGGGCAAGACCACGGGCAGCGGTACGAACAACGGGGTCTGACGGATCGTCGTTTCTCGTCGGCGACCTCATCGACCGTTGAGGTATCACGGAGGCAGTGGCGTCGTCGCCACTGCCTCCGTCACTTGACGCAAGCACCGGCAATGGGTTGCATACGCTCTGTGAACGCGCACCCCGCTCCAACTGCCCCTTCCTGTATGTTCAGTACTTCGCCCGCGCCCTGCGGCGCGGCGCCGCACGGGGCAGGAGGGGCCGCGCCGTGGATCCGGTGATCGTCGTCGGCGCGGGCCCGGTGGGGCTCACGCTGTCCCTGGCTCTCGCCCGTCACGGCGTACCGTCCGTGGTGCTCGACGAGGGGCCCGGCAAGGACGAGCCGCGCCCCGCCCGCACGGTCGTCCTGCGCGAGGACACCGCCGCGCTCACCGAGCGGCTGTCCGGTGCCTCCTTCGATGCGCTCGGCTCCCGCTGGACCGGCTGGCGCTCGCTGCGCCGCAAGCAGGAGATGCGGGTCCTCACCTTCGGTGAGCAGGAGAACGCGCTGCCCGCCCCGCTGCACATCGCCCAGCACGATCTGACCGGCGCCCTGCGCGCCGCCGTCGCCAGGGAACGCCTGGTCAAGCTCACCGTCGACAGCCGCCTGGACTCCGTCGAGGAGGACGGGAACGGGCTGACGGCGCACACCCGCGGCCCCAAGGGAACCTGGTGGCGCGGCAGTTATCTGGTGGGCTGCGACGGCCCCCGCTCGACGGTGCGCAAGCTCCTCGACATCCGCTTCCCGGGTCGCACGGCCGTCGAACGGCACGCGGTCGCCGCGCTGCGCACGGAACTTCCCTGGCCCGGTCAGGCGTTGCTCCATCGCAACCCTCCGTGGCGGACGTCGGGCCCGTCCGGCGCGGAGGTCGTCGGCCGTCCGCTGGCCGACGGCGTCTGGCGCCTGGACTGGCTGCTGCCGCCGCGCAGCGACCTGGTCACCCCCGATGCGCTGGTGACCCGCATCCGGGAGACCCTCGCGGGCTGGTGCGGCGGCTCCACACCCCCGTACGAGCTGCTGGACACGGGCGTGCACACCGTGCACCACCGCCTCGCCCGGCGCTGGCGCGTCGGCCGCGCCTTCCTCGCCGGGGACTCCGCGCACCTGCTCGGCGCGCTCGGCACCCAGGGTCTCGACGAGGGCCTGCGCGACGCCGACAACCTCGCCTGGAAACTGGCCCTGGCCTGGCACGACGGCCGCCGCCCCACCCCCGACGCCCTCCTCGACAGCTACCAGACGGAGCGCCGTGCCGTCGTCGCGGGCCGGCTGCGCGCCGCCGACCAGGCGCTGCCGATACTGCGGGGCGGCGGCGGACTGCGTTCGTACGTGCCCGGATCGGCCCGCGGCCACGACGCGCTGCTCACGGACGGTCACCTGGGCTACGGCCCGCTGGGCGCGCCCGGGGCGTACACCGACTCACCGCTCGCGCCCCCGCGCGCCGAGTCGCAGGTGGATGTGGGCACGGCGCCCGGGGCCCCTGCCGCCGATGTGCGGGTGACGGCGCCCGACGGCTCGTTCGTCAACCTGCGCGACCGGTTCGGCCTCGGCCCTCTGCTCGTGGTCCTGGTGGCGCCCGGCACCGGCGTATGGGACCGCAAGCACTGGATGTCGGCGGGTCTCATGCCCCGGCTCGCGGCCGCCGTCTCCGCGCTCCCGCACGAGGCCGAACTGCTCGTCGCGGAGAGCTACCCGGACGCCCCCGCCCACACGGTCTTGCTGATCCGGCCCGACGGGCATCTCGTCACCGCGCTGAGCGGGGTGCGCCCTGCGGAGCTGTACGAAGCGGCGCGGACGGCGCTCGGCGGACCGGAGCCGGCCGTGGAAGAGCCCGCGCAGGCCGCGTCGGAGGTGAGCGGCGCATAGTGATGTTCAAGCGCCCCTTGAACAAGAGTTGACCGGCCCTTACCGCCATGGTGTACTCCGGAACGTGACGACGATCGACACGAATGTGCGCCTGTGGCGGAGGGTCCATATGGACCTCGTCCGCTACGCGGGCTGCGTGTGTCGCCCGTCCTGCTGAATTCGCCTTCTTCCTTTCGCGCCCCACCGCTTCCCGGCCGTCCGCCGGGCCGGTGGCGCGCGTCCTTCGCGAACCTCAGGACGGTTTCCATGTCTGTACCCGCCCCTGCACCTGCTGCCGTGTCCGCCGCGTCCTCCGCGTCGTCGACCGCAGCGCCCACTCAGGCCGACCTCTTCGACTTCGTCCGCCGCACCGCGACGGACCAGGACCTCATCGCCTCCCTGCCGCTCGACCCCGAAGGCCGTACGTGGGTGCGCCTCGAGGGTCCCGGCGGCAGCGAGGCCTGGCTGATCGGCTGGCCGCCCGGGTCGGGCACCGGCTGGCACGACCACGCGAATTCGGTCGGCGCCTTCCTGACCGCGTCCGGCACGCTGACCGAGAACTCGCTCGCCGCCCGCCTACCCACCGACGGCTGGAAGACCCTGGAACTGTCCGAGGGCTTCGACCGCGCACGGCGGCTGGGGACGGGCCAGGGCCGCGCCTTCGGCCGCCACCATGTCCACGAGGTCCTCAACGAGTCACCCACCGAGCACGCCGTCTCGGTGCACGCCTACTACCCCCCGCTCCCGCAGATCCGGCGCTACAGCCGCACCGGCCCGCTGCTGCGCCTGGAGTCGGTGGAGCGCCCGGAGGACTGGCAGTGAGTACCGCGGAACGCCCGGTGGGCATCGACGAACTGCTGGAGCGCGTACGGTCCGGGCTGGACCGGGTCGAGGCGCAGGAGGCGTACGCGGCGGCGACGGCGGGCGAGGCCCTGCTCGTCGACATCCGCTACGCGGCCCTGCGCGAGCGCGACGGGCTGATTCCCGGGGCCCTCGTGGTCGAGCGCAACGAGCTGGAGTGGCGCCTCGACCCGCAGGGCAGCCACCGCGCCCCCGAGGCGACCGGTCACGACCTGCGCGTCGTGGTGGTCTGCAACGAGGGCTACGCGTCGAGCCTCGCGGCCGCCTCCCTGCGGCAGTTGGGGCTGCACCGGGCGACAGACCTGGTGGGCGGGTTCCAGGCGTGGCGCTCGGCGGGGCTTCCGGTGTCCGCGGGCTGAGTCCCCGTGTCCCGGGCGACGGTGACGGACTCACTCGTTCGCCGTCGCCACGGTCACGGGCCGCACCCGCAGGGCGGCCCGGCCCGGGAGTGCCGTCGCCGTGAGCGCGAGGACGGCGGCGGCCGCGACCACGGTGATGTACGTCAGGGGCAGGACGGCCGGGGCCGCCGTGCCGGTCATGCCCAGGCTGAAGGCGCTGAGCACGGCGGCCGCGATCCCGCTGCCGAGGCCCACTCCCATGAGGACGACGGTCAGCGCCTCGACGCGCAGCATGCGCAGCACTTGGCGCCGCGTCGCACCGGCGAGCCGGAGCAGGGCGAACTCACGGATCCGCTCGGACACGGACATCGCGAGCGTGTTGACGACGGCGATGGCGGTGAAGGCGAGGACCAGGGCCATCGCGATGATGTTGACCTCCGCGGCGGCCTGCTGCTGCTCGGCCCGGAGCCCGTCGGCAGCACTCGGCGAGAGAACGCGGACCCCTGGGAACTCTCGGAGGGCGTCCATGAGTTGTTCCTGTGAGCGGGTGGTGGAGACGAGCACGGAGGAGGCGAGCGGATTGTCGACGTGGCGCGAGAGCAGATCGTGGGGGACGGTCAGATCGCCGAAGCCGAGACCCCGCGCGTAGACGGCGGCGACGGTCAGGGTGACGGGTGTGCCGTCCCCGAGCGTCACTTTCAGTGTGCTGCCGGGCTTCAGCCGCTGCTGATCGGCGGCGAGTTCACTGACGGCGACCGAGCGCGCCCCGAAGCGCTCCAGCGATCCCGCGGTGACGTCCGGGTCCCAGGTGCGGGTGAGGTGGGCCCGGGTGAGGCCCTGCACCGGGTACTTGTCGAGGCCGATCCGGACGGTGGAGCGGACGACCTCGGTGGCGGTGGTCCCATGGGCCCGGCGCAGCTCACGCGTGGCCGCAGCCGGGATGCCCGGGCCCTGTCCGGTGAGTACCCAGTCGGCGCGGACTCCCGCGCGCGCCTGGGCCCGGGCGGCGTCGCCGAGGGTGGGCTGGACGAACAGCACGGTGCAGGTCATGCCGACGAGGAGGGTGAGCGGGGTGACGACGGCGGCCATCCGCGCCGCGTGCCCCTTCAGGTTCGCCGTGGCGAGCCGGGCCGCGGGCCCGACCGTGCGCAGCGGCAGCCCCAGGACGGCGGCGGCCGCCCGGACCAGCAGCGGCCCCAGCAGGGAGACGGCCACCGCGAGCACGACGACGGACAGGAACGTCACCGGGGTCGAGGCCGCCTCGGTGCGCAGCCCGGCCAGGACGACGACGAGCACGGTGCCGCCGGCCAGGGCGACGAGCCCGGCGACGGTCCGGAGCACCGCGGGCCGCACCGGTGCGGCGCTCGCCTCGGAGAGGGCGGCGGCCGGCCTGATCCGGCTGATGCGCCAGGCGGCGACGCGGGTGGCGGCCCAGGCGCCGAAGAGGGTGGCGGCGAGCCCGGCGGCGACAGGGAAGAAGCTCACGGTGCGCTCGAGGGTGGGGGGTACGGAACCGAGGTCGACGAAGCGCCCGTACAGCCATCCGCCGAGCGGCAGCCCGGCGAGGGAGCCGACGGCCCCGGCGGCGGCTCCGACGACCAGCGCCTCGCACCCGAGCAGCCGGCGGATCTGCCGCGGGGTGGCGGCGATGGCGCGCAGCAGGGCCAGCTCGCGGTGACGCTGCTGGACGGACAGGGCGAAGGTGCCGACGACGACGAGCACGGCGACGAGCAAGGAGGTGCCGCCCATGGCCCCGCCCATGCTGACGAGCTTCACGCGCGCGGCGTCCGCGTCCAGGAACTCGACGGGTCCGCGCGCGTCCCCGGCGGTGACCCGCGCCGTGGTCCCGTCGAGCGCTTCGTCGACGGCCTTCTTCAACTCGCCTACGTCCCGGCCCTGTTCGGGCACGACGCCGATCGCCGTCACCCGGCCGGGATGCGCGGCGAGCCGCTCCGCCTCCTCGGTGGAGAAGAACAGCGAGGTCTGGTGGGTGACCGTGGCGCCTGCGCCCGGTTCGGCGATGCCCGTCACCCGGTACGTACGAGGGTCCTGGGTGGACTGCACGGTGAGCCGGCTGCCGACCGTGAGCCGGGCGCGGTCGGCGAGATCACGGTCCACCACGATGTCCCCGTCGGAGCCGGGCGCGGTGCCCGCGGCCAGCGTGTAGGGGGTCAGGGCTGCGGAGTCCCAGGCGTGGCCATAGGCGGGCCGGTCGGGATCGGCGGCACCCGCCGCCAAGGGATCGGCGAGGAAGGTGAGTTCGGGTATGGCCCGCCGCACGCCGGGCACCGCTCGCACCTTCCGCACGATGTCCCGCGACAGCCAGGCACGCTCGGCGAGGGGCTTGGCCTTGTGCTTGACCTTCGTCTTGCCCTTCTTGTGCTTGACGATGGTCCGGTGCACGGCCTGGTCGGCGGAGACCAGTACCGGAACGGCTCCGTAGCGCTCGGTGCGCACGGTGCCGCGCAGTCCCGTCTCCAGCAGAGTGCCGCAGGCGGTGACAAGGGCGGCGGCGCACATCAGCGCGAGAAAGGCTCCGAGGAACCCGCCCTTTCGGTGACGAACGGTCCGCAGTGCGTAGCGCAGCATCATCATGGCGTCCCCCGGTGAACCGTGCGCAGCTTCAAGGTCATGCGCTCACAATGGCCCGTGCACAACACCCCGCACACTGCGGCGTCCAGGCGTCTTGAGGTGGGGTAAACCCCACCTGTCCACCGGCCGGTCCCCCGCTCGGTCCGCCGCTACTCCGCGAACCCCAAGTCCTCGGTGTCCTCCCCCTCTTCCTCCAGCGCCTGCCGGACCACCCGAAGCGCCATGCCCTCGGGGTAGCCCTTGCGGGCGAGCATCCCCGCGAGCCGGCGCAGCCGCTTGTCACGGTCGAGGCCGCGCGTGGAGCGGAGCTTGCGGGCGACGAGGTCGCGCGCGGTCTCCTCCTCCTGCTCGGAGTCGAGCTGCCCCACCGCTTCGTCGATCACCGTGGAGTCCACTCCCTTGGTGCGCAGCTCACGCGCGAGCGCCCGACGCGCCAGGCCCCGCCCGTGGTGCCGGGACTCGACCCAGGCATCGGCGAAGGCGCTGTCATTGATCAGCCCGACCTCCTCGAACCGGGACAGCACCTCCTCGGCCACGTCGTCCGGGATCTCCCGCTTGCGCAGTGCGTCGGCGAGCTGCTTGCGCGTGCGCGGGGTCCCGGTGAGCAGCCGCAGGCAGATGTTCCGCGCCCGCTCCGCCGGGTCCCCCGATGGCTCCCCCCGCTCGGCCCTCGACGAGTCGGAGGGGCCGTCGTCCGGTGCGGCGCCGGACGGATCCCCGAATCCGCCCCTGCGCCGGCGCCCGCGCGGTCCGGCCCCGCCGCGCGAACGTCCACCACGGCGCGGCCCGTCCACCGCGCCGTCCCCCGCTTCGACGTCGTGACCGGCCATCCCGTCAACGGCGTCGTCGTACGCCCTCTCGCCCGCACGGCCCCGACCGGCGGTGGGGAGGGCGTCGTACTCGGCCCAGTCGGTTCGTCGTGTCACGGACTAGCTCTTGGCCGCCGCGGCCTTGGACTTGGCGGCCTTGGGCGCGGGGACGGTCTTCGCGTCCTCGGCGGGGGCGGCCGCCGCTTCCTCGCCCGGCTCGCCGGCCGGCTCCTCCACCTTCTTGACGCCGACGCCCAGCTTCTCCTTGATCTTGCGCTCGATCTCGTTGGCCAGGTCGGGGTTGTCCTTCAGGAAGTTGCGCGCGTTCTCCTTGCCCTGGCCGAGCTGGTCGCCCTCGTACGTGTACCAGGCGCCGGCCTTGCGGACGAAGCCGTGCTCCACGCCCATGTCGATCAGGCCGCCCTCGCGGGAGATGCCCTGGCCGTAGAGGATGTCGAACTCGGCCTGCTTGAAGGGCGGCGCGACCTTGTTCTTGACCACCTTGACGCGGGTGCGGTTGCCCACCGCGTCCGTGCCGTCCTTCAGGGTCTCGATGCGGCGGATGTCCATGCGCACCGAGGCGTAGAACTTCAGGGCGCGGCCACCGGTCGTGGTCTCCGGCGAGCCGAACATCACACCGATCTTCTCGCGGAGCTGGTTGATGAAGATCGCGGTGGTCTTGGACTGGTTGAGCGCGCTGGTGATCTTCCGGAGCGCCTGGCTCATCAGACGAGCCTGCAGACCCACGTGCGAGTCACCCATCTCGCCCTCGATCTCCGCACGCGGGACGAGCGCGGCGACGGAGTCGATGACGATCAGGTCGAGGGCGCCGGAGCGGACCAGCATGTCGACGATCTCCAGAGCCTGCTCGCCGTTGTCCGGCTGGGACAGGATCAGGTTGTCGATGTCGACGCCGAGCTTCTTGGCGTACTCGGGGTCGAGGGCGTGCTCGGCGTCCACGAAGGCCACCGCGCCGCCCGCCTTCTGGGCATTGGCGACAGCGTGCAGGGTCAGGGTCGTCTTGCCGGAGGACTCCGGGCCGTAGATCTCCACCACGCGGCCGCGCGGGATGCCGCCGACGCCCAGCGCCACGTCGAGCGCGGTCGAGCCGGTCGAGATGACCTCGATGGGCTCGTTGGTGCGCTCGCCCATGCGCATGACCGCGCCCTTGCCGAATTGCCGTTCAATCTGTGCGAGCGCGGCGTCGAGCGCCTTCTCGCGGTCGGTTCCTGCCATGGGTTCCACCCGATTTGCTTGAGTCGATCGCTTCACGTCAAAGACGCTAACGCCTGCCACTGACAATCGGCCTCGACGCCCGTCCGCCTGTGGATAACTCGAGGCTCTTCGCCCGGCGACTCTCCCCGAATCCCTTGGGATTACTGGCACGAAGAGCCCCTGGACCTTCCATAAGAAAGGATGTTCGATTTTGGTGTCAAGCGCACCACGCGGCACAGGAGCAAGTCTCCGGCCCACCGCCCGGGTACTCCCCGCGGCGTACGCCGGGTGCCTCCGGCCGGACGACGCCCGCGCGGGCCCGCCCGACGAACCTTGCCCCCATGGACCTCTCCCACCCCTGCCCCGCGGAACCCCGGCTCACCCCGGCCGAGCGGCTCTGTCACACGACCGGCGCCGTCCTGATCGCGTCGGGGCTCGTCCATGTCGTCGTCTTCGCGGTCGACGGCGGCCCGTGGGACGGCCCCGTCTCCTGGCGCAAGCCCGTCACCTTCGGGCTCTCCTTCGGCCTGACCCTGATGGCGCTCACCTGGGTGACGTCGTATCTGCGCGTCGGCACCCGGCTGCGCGGTGTCCTGCTCGTGGTGTTCGCCGCGGACTGCGTCCTGGAGGTCGCCGGCATCACTCTCCAGGCGTGGCGCAAGGTGCCGTCGCACCTCGACATGGAGACCGGCTTCGACACCGCCGTGTCCCTCTCGCTCGCCGTGGGCGGCGGTGTCCTGGTGGTGCTCCTGACGGCCTTCGCCGTCCTCTCCTTCCGTACCCGTCCGAGCGGGTGCACGGGCATGCCGCTCGCCGTGCGCGCCGGTTTCGCCCTCCTCCTGGTGGCGCTCGCCTCGGGGGCGGCCATGATCGCGCGGGGCGTGGCGCTGACCCGGGGCGGCCACCAGGAGGCGGCATACCACTCGACGGCCGCGCTCAAGCCGCTGCACGGGGTCAGCCTGCACGCCGTGCTCGTGCTGCCGGCTCTGGCCTGGCTGATGTCGCGCACGGCATGGCGGGACCGCACCAAGGAACGCGTCATGTACGGCGCGGTGGCCGCCTACACGCTGGCGGTTCTCGCGGCGGGCGCGCGGGCCGCCGTCACGTACTGACCGGCCCGGCCGCCTTCGGGCCGCTTATGGGCCGACCGGCCCGAGCGCCATCAGGCCGTGTCTACGGGGCCTCGGAGTCCCGGGACTCGGCGTCGGCCGCGGACTCGGCGTCCGGATGGTTCGGCCCGTTCAGGGCGCGCCGCATGCGCGCGAGGAGCGACGCGCCGCCCCGCCTGCGGCGCCCCTGCACGCGCGGGTCGTCCGTCACGTCGTACCGCTTCACGTACGCCCCCAGGAACGCCTGCAGCGTGGCGACGGCGGGGATCGCGATGAGCGCCCCCACGGCGCCGAGCAGCGCGGTGCCCGCGATGACCGACCCGAAGGCGACCGCGGGGTGGATGTCCACCGTCTTCGCGGTCAGCTTCGGCTGCAGCATGTAGTTCTCGAACTGCTGGTAGACCACCACGAAGATGAGCACCCACAGCGCGTACCAGGGGTCCACCGTGAAGGCGATCAGCATCGGCAGCGCGCCCGCCAGATAGGTGCCGATCGTCGGGATGAACTGCGAGACGAGCCCGACCCACACGGCGAGCACGGGCGCGTACGGCACGCCGAGCGCCTGCAGCAGGATGTAGTGCGCGATCCCGGAGATGAGCGCCATCAGACCGCGCGAGTACAGATAGCCGCCCGTCTTGTCGACGGCGATCTCCCACGCGCGCACCACCTCGGCCTGCTTGGCGGGCGGCAGCACCGAGCACAGCGCACGTCGCAGGCGCGGGCCGTCCGCGGCGAAGTAGAACGAGAACAGGGTGATCGTCAGCAGCTGGAAGAGCGCGCCGAGCACCTGCCCGGACACGTCGAGGACGCCGGTCGCGCTGTTCTGCACGTACTTCTGGAGCCAGTCCGAGTGCAGCAGGCTGTCCTGGACCTCGACGCGGCTCAGGTCCGTGTGGAACGTCGTGTTGACCCAGCTGATGAGCTGGTCGAGATACTTCGGGAAGTCCTCGACCATGTCGACGACCTGGCCGGCCAGCATCGAGCTGAGCAGGAAGACGAAACCGGCGGTGGCGATCATCACCCCGAGGAAGACGAGGCCGGTGGCGAGGCCGCGGCGCAGACCGCGCGCCGCCATCCAGCTCACCGCGGGCTCGATGGCGAGCGCCAGGAAGAACGCGATCAATACATTGATCAGCAGGCCGGTGACCTGGTGGAAGGCCCAGCTGCCGAGCTGGAAACAGGCGATCAGGGCGAGGGCGAGCACCATGGCGCGCGGCAGCCAGCGCGGCATCCCCGCGCGCGCGGCGGCCACCGGCCCCGCGGGCGGCTCGGGCGGCGTCGTGCCGGGCGGTGCGGCGTCGGTCTTCACCTGGAATTTCTCGTCTGTCGCTGCCACGCTGCCCAGTCTCACCCACACCACGGACAATCCGTGCCACGCGCGGGGAATCAGGCCCGCTCAGCGCTTGTCTTGTGGCACGTCCATCGTGCTGCACACCACACGCCAGACGTCCTTCGCGTCCCAGCCGGCGTCCAGCGCCTCGTGGATCGTGTGCCCGCCGAGCCCCGCCATCACGTGGTCGCGCGCGAAGGTGTCGGCGTAACCGGACCCGAAGTGATCCGCCATCCGCTGCCAGAAGACCGTCAACCGCATGACTCCAGTATCCCGCCCCTGAGAGTGCAGCCGTGCCGGGGAGTCTTGTTGAGAACGCTTTCCGCCCTACGGTCGGTGCATGGCCGAAACCGGAGCATCCGCACTCCCCTCATCGCCGTCGCCACACACCCCGCTCTCCCGTGCCGAGGGTTTCATCTGGCTGACCGCGCGCGTCCTGGAGCAGCGCCGGTTCGCCTACCACTTCCGGGCGGGCTCGACCGCCGCGGCCGACGCCGTGGAGACCGCCCTGGCCGCCTACCGCAACGAGGACGGCGGGTACGGGAACGCCCTCGAACCGGATCTGCGCGGCCCCGTCAGCCAGCCGCTGCACACCGGTCACGCGCTGCGCGTGCTGGACTCCATCGGGCGCTGTTCGGGGCAGCGGGTGGAGCGCGTGTGCCGCTACCTCACGACGGTCTCCACACCGGAGGGTGCCCTTCCGGCAGTGCATCCCAGCCAGCGCGGTTATCCCTGTGCCCCGTTCGTGCCCATCGTGGACGACCCGCCGAGCGACCTGCTCGCCACCGGTCCGGTGGTCGGTCTGCTGCACCGCAACGAGGTTTGGCACGCGTGGCTGTTCCGGGCCACGGACTTCTGCTGGTCGGCCGTCGAGTCGCTGAAGGTCTCGCACCCGTACGAGATCCATGCCGCGATCGCCTTCCTCGACGGTGTTCCGGACCGCTCGCGCGCGCGGGCGGCCGCCGACCGGCTCGGGCGTCTCGTCCGTGAACAGCGGCTCGTGGTGCTCGATCCGGAGCACGCGGGCGACCACCCGGTGGCCCCCGGTTACGCGCCGGGCGAGCACCACTACCCGTACGACTACGCGAAGGCGCCCGAGTCGCTGGCCCGCTCCTGGTTCACCGAGGAGGAGATGGCCCGCGCGCTCGACCATCTGCGGAGCGAGCAGCAGGAGGACGGCGGCTGGCCGGTCAACTGGCGGCAGTGGGCACCGGGCACGGCCCTTGAGGCACGCCCGATGGTGACGATCGAGGCGCTGCGCACCCTGCGTGCCTACGGCCGCCTCTTGTAGCCGCCGCGACCTCCAGGTCCTTCCGCCGCGGGGCCCCTCACCCGGTGAGTGCCCGCACGCCCGCCGTGACCACCACGGCGGCCGCGACGATCACCAGGAAAGGCGCGCGCAGCAGCAGAGCCACGGCGGCCGCGGCGAGTCCCGCGGCCTTGGCGTCCAGCACGAGCGTGCGGCCGTCCGCAAACGTCTGCTGGGCGGTGAGCGTGGCGAGCAGCGCGACCGGCAGCAGCGCCGCCAGCCGCTTCACCACGGGCCGTTCCAGCGCCCCCGCGGGCACGAGCAGGCCGATGAGTTTGACGGCGTAGCACCCCACCGCGGTGACGCCGATGGCGATCCAGATGTTCAACGGTTCTCTCCTTGCGGCGTGTTCGGGGCCCCGCCCCGGCGGCGTCCCTCTACGTAGAGCACGGCCGGGGCGGCGAGCGCGGCCACCAGAACGGGCACTCCGGCCGGCAGCACGGGCAGCAGCCCGAGCATCAGGAGGACGGCGAGACCCGCCACGGCACGCTCCGTGGTGGTCCGCAGCATCGGGGCCAGCAGGGCGAGGAAGACCGCGGGCCCGGCCGCGTCGATCCCCCAGGCGTCGGTGTCGCCGATGGCCTCGGCCCCGAGGGCGCCGAGCAGCGTGGTCAGGTTCCACAGCACGTAGAGGCTCAGCCCGGTGACGGTGAAGCCCAGCCGCACGCTGCGCCGGTCGGGCTGGGCGAGCGAGACGGCCGACGTCTCGTCGATGACCCAGTGCGCGGCGAACGGCCGCACCGCGCGCGGGAGAGCGAGCAGCTGCGACAGACGCAGCCCGTAGAAGGCGTTGCGCACCCCCAGGAAGAAGGCTCCCGCGGCGGCCGTGAACGGGTTGCCGCCGGCCGCGAGCGCGCCGACCAGCGCGAACTGCGAGGCCCCGGTGAAGACGAGAAGGCTGAGCGCGCAGCTCTGCAGCACGCTGAGGCCGCTGCCCGCCGAGGTCACCCCGAAGGCGAATCCCGACAGTCCGACGGCGACCCCGACGCCGAGTGCGTCCCGGACGACGGCGCCGGTGGGCTTCCCGGCCGCTCCGGCGTGATCGCCGTGCCGGGCGGGGGCTGCGTCGGGCGCCCTTCCCGCTGTGCGTATGTCCGTGGGTGTTGTCTGTTCTGCCACTCGTCGGACGGTACGAGCAGGTGCCGGTCGCCGTCTTGTACGTTCTTGCGCACCCGCTGATACGCCCCGGGCGGCACGCCGACGATCCGGGTGAAGTGCCGGTTCAGGTGCGGCTGGTCGGTGAAGCCGACGGCGACCGCGGCGTCGGACGGGGCCGTGCCCGCCTCCAGCAGACGCCGGGCGGCACGCACGCGCGCGCTGGTGAGCCAGGTGTGCGGAGGCATCCCGTAGGCGTCGCGGAAGGCCCGCAGCAGTGCGAAGGGGCTGGTGCCGAGTTCGGCGGCGAGCGCTTCCAGGGACGGCGGGTCGGCCATGCGCTCCTCGAGGAACTCACGCGCGCGTGCCGCGGCTCCGGCCCCCGCGGTCCTGCGGGGACGCTGGGCGCGCACCGTGCCGTGGTCGCGCAGCAGCCGGGCGAGCACGACGCGCAGGAGGCTGTCGGCGGCCAGCGCGTTGCCCTGCTCGGCGGCACGGTGCACCTCGATGATCATCCGTGCGGCCTGCGGGTCGGTGACGATGGGCTTCCCGAAGACCGGGGTGCCGCGGAGCGTGCCGGTCTCGGCGGCGATCTCGGCGACGATCCGCGCCGAAGGGTAGAGCGTGGAGTAAGACCACCCGTCGGGGCCGCCCGCCTGCGCGGTGTGCGCCACCTCCGGGTTGATCATGACGACGCTGCCGGGCCCGGCGAGCAGGGTGTCGTCGGGCATGCCGACCTCCTCGACACCGCCCGTGACGGCGCCGAGGACGTAGCCGTCGTGGCTGTGGCGCGGGAACGTGTGGCGGAGGTAGCGGGCGCGCAGCAGGTCCAGGCCCGGCAGCTGTTCGTACCGCCAGTGCCGTGCCCATTCGCCCTTGCCCGCCATGACATCCATTGTGCGGCAGGCCCGGCGCGCCGAACCACCCGTTTGCGCTGGTCACGGCGGTTGTCAGTGGTCGGGTGCAGGATGGAGCCATGGTCAGGTCCAGTCAGGGGGCGAACAGCGCCCGCAGCGCACTTGAGGGGTTCTCCCCCGCGACCCGCGGTTGGTTCGCGGGCGCCTTCTCCGCGCCCACGTCCGCGCAGGCCGGGGCGTGGCGGGCGATCGGCGAGGGCTCGGACGTGCTGGTGGTCGCGCCGACCGGGTCGGGCAAGACGCTGGCCGCGTTCCTGGCCGCCCTGGACCAGCTGGCCTCCACTCCGCCGCCCGCCGACCCCAAGAAGCGCTGCCGGGTGCTGTACGTGTCCCCGCTGAAGGCCCTGGCGGTCGACGTGGAGCGCAATCTGCGCAGCCCGCTCACCGGTATCCGGCAGGAGTCGGTGCGTCTCGGCCTGCCGGAGCCCGAGGTGAAGGTCGGCATCCGCTCCGGCGACACCCCGCCCGCCGAGCGTCGCGCCCTGGCCACCCGCCCGCCGGACATCCTGATCACGACGCCCGAGTCGCTGTTCCTGATGCTGACGTCGGCCGCGCGTGACGCGCTGACGGGCATCGAGACGGTGATCCTGGACGAGGTGCACGCGGTGGCCGGCACCAAGCGCGGCGCTCATCTGGCGCTCTCCCTCGAGCGTCTCGACCAGTTGCTGCCCCGCCCCGCCCGCCGCATCGGCCTGTCGGCGACGGTCCGCCCGGTGGACGAGGTGGCGCGCTATCTGTCGCCGCAGCGCCGGGTGGAGATCGTCCAGCCGCCCTCGGGCAAGGAGTTCGACCTGTCGGTGGTCGTGCCCGTCGAGGACCTGGGCGAGCTGGGCGGCTCCCCGGTGGCCGACTCCGACCAGGGCGCCGAGCGGCCGTCGATCTGGCCCTCGGTGGAGGAGCGCATCACGGACCTCATCGAGGCCCACCGCTCGACGATCGTCTTCGCGAACTCCCGCCGCCTCGCGGAGCGCCTGTGCAACAGGCTGAACGAGATCGCGTACGAGCGCGCCACGGGCGAGGCCGTCCCCGAGGACCACTCGCCCGCCGAGCTGATGGGCGGCTCCGGCGCGGCGACCGGCGCTCCCCCGGTCATCGCGCGCGCCCACCACGGCTCGGTCTCCAAGGAGCAGCGCGCGCAGGTCGAGGAGGACCTGAAGGCGGGCCGGCTGCCCGCGGTCGTGGCCACCTCCAGCCTGGAGCTCGGCATCGACATGGGCGCCGTGGACCTGGTCGTCCAGGTGGAATCGCCGCCCTCCGTGGCCTCCGGGCTGCAGCGGGTCGGCCGTGCGGGCCACCAGGTGGGCGCGGTGTCCACGGGAGTCGTCTTCCCCAAGTACCGGGGCGACCTCGTGCAGTCGGCCGTGGTGACCGAGCGCATGCGGACCGGCTCGATCGAGTCGCTGCGCGTCCCGGCCAACCCCCTGGACGTCCTCGCGCAGCAGCTGGTCGCGATCACGGCCCTCGACAGCTGGCAGGTCGACGACCTCCTCACCCTGGTCCGCGGGGCGGCCCCCTTCGCCTCGCTCCCCGAGTCGGCGTTCACCGGGGTCCTCGACATGCTGGCGGGCCGCTATCCGTCCGACGCCTTCGCCGAGCTGCGGCCGCGCGTCGTCTGGGACCGCGTCGCCGGCACCGTCACCGGCAGGCCCGGGGCGCAGCGCCTGGCCGTGACGTCCGGCGGCACGATCCCCGACCGGGGCCTCTTCGGAGTCTTCCTCGCCGGAGCCGACCCCAAGAAGGGCGGCGGCCGCGTCGGCGAGCTGGACGAGGAGATGGTCTACGAGTCCCGGGTCGGCGACGTCTTCACGCTCGGCACCAGCTCCTGGCGCATCGAGGACATCACCCGCGACCGGGTCCTGGTCTCCCCCGCCCCCGGGGTCCCCGGCCGGCTCCCCTTCTGGAAGGGCGACCAGCTGGGCCGCCCGCTCGAACTGGGCAGGGCGGTGGGCGCGTTCCTCCGTGAGATCGGCTCCCAGAAGCCCGACGACGCGCGCGTGCGGCTCAGCGCGGCGGGCCTGGACACCTGGGCCGCCGACAATGTCCTGGCGTATCTGACCGAGCAGCGCGAGGCGTGCGGCCACATCCCGGACGACCGCACCATCGTGGTCGAGCGTTTCCGCGACGAGCTGGGCGACTGGCGGGTCGTCGTCCACTCCCCCTTCGGCGCACAGGTGCACGCCCCCTGGGCACTCGCCCTGGGCGCCCGTCTCAGCGAGAAGTACGGCATGGACGCGCAGGTCATGCACGCCGACGACGGCATCGTGCTGCGCCTGCCGGACGCTGACCTGATGGGCCTGGACCTCCTCGACCAGGAGCCCGCCAAGCCGGGCCTGGAGTACGACGCCGAGCAGGCCCCCATCGGCGCGGCGGACGTCGCCTTCGACAAGGGCGACGTCGACCAGATCGTCACCGAACAGGTCGGCGGCTCGGCCCTGTTCGCCTCCCGTTTCCGCGAGTGCGCGGCCCGCGCGCTGCTGCTCCCCAAGCGCAACCCCGGCAAGCGCACCCCGCTGTGGCAGCAGCGCCAGCGGGCCTCCCAGCTCCTGGAGGTGGCCAGCGAGTTCGGCTCGTTCCCCATCGTCCTGGAGGCGGTGCGCGAATGCCTCCAGGACGTCTTCGACGTTCCCGGGCTCGCCGAGCTGATGGGCGACATCGAGTCCCGCAAGGTGCGTCTCGTCGAGGTCACCACCCCGGAGGCGTCCCCGTTCGCCCGCTCGCTGCTCTTCGGTTACGTGGCGCAGTTCCTGTACGAGGGCGACTCCCCGCTCGCCGAGCGCCGCGCGGCCGCGCTGTCCCTGGACTCGCACCTCCTGGCCGAGCTGCTCGGCCAGGCCGAGCTGCGCGAGCTGCTCGACGCGGACGTGCTGGCCGAGCTGGAGCAGGAGCTGCAGTGGCGCACCGAGGACCGCCGCGTCAAGGATGCCGAGGGCGTCGCGGACCTGCTGCGGCTCCTCGGGCCGCTCACCGGCGCCGAGCTGACCGAGCGCGGCGCCGAGCCGGGCTGGGCCGAGGACCTGGCCGCCGCGCGCCGCGCCATCCGCGTCCGCGTCGCCGGCACCGATCACTGGGCGGCGATCGAGGACGCCGGACGGCTGCGCGACGCCCTGGGCACGGCGCTGCCCGTGGGTGTTCCCGAGGCGTTCACGGAGCCGGTGAAGGATCCCCTGGGTGATCTGCTGGCCCGTTTCGCCCGCACCCACGGCCCGTTCACCTCGGCGCAGGCGGCCACCCGCTTCGGCCTGGGCACCGCCGTCACCGAGGGCGCCCTGCAGCGTCTCGCGGCGAACGGCCGGGTCGTGCAGGGCGAGTTCCATCCGGCGGGCATCGGCCAGGAGTGGTGCGACGCCGCCGTGCTGCGCCGCCTGCGCCGCCGCTCGCTGGCCGCGCTCCGGCACGAGCTGGAGCCGGTGCCGCCCGCCGCGCTGGCCCAGTTCCTGCCCCAGTGGCAGCACTTGGGCGGCCACGGCCTGCGCGGCATCGACGGCCTGGTCCGTGCCGTCGAGCAGCTCCAGGGTGCCTCGGTCCCCGCCTCCGCGCTGGAGAAGCTGGTCCTGCCCTCCCGCGTCTCCGGCTACACACCGGCGATGCTGGACGAGCTCATGGCGTCCGGCGAGGTGGTGTGGGCCGGAGCGGGCTCACTGCCCGGCAAGGACGGCTGGGTCAGCCTCTACCTCGCCGACACCGCGCCGCTCCTGCTGCCGCCCCCGCACCCGCTGGAGCCGACGGCCCTCCACCAGTCGGTCCTGGACAGCCTCGCGGGCGGCTACGGCCTGTTCTTCCGGCAGATCGCCGACCAGGTCCGCGCCACCACCCACCCCGAGGCCGGCGATCCCCAGCTGGCCGACGCCCTGTGGGAGCTGGCCTGGTCGGGCCGGCTCACGAACGACACGCTGGCGCCGATGCGGGCCGTCCTGGGCTCCGGACGCACCGCCGGATCCACCGCCCACCGTGCTCGCCGGACCGTCCCGCGCGGCCGCTACGGAAGCCTCACGGCGGCCGCCCGCGCGACCTCGCGCACCGGCCCGCCCACGGTCGCGGGCCGCTGGTCCCTGCTGCCCGCCCAGGAGCCCGACCCGACGCTGCGCGCCCACGCCCTGGCCCGCACCCTTCTCGACCGGCACGGCGTGGTGACCCGCGGCGCCGTGGCCGCCGAAGGCGTCGAGGGCGGTTTCTCGGCGACGTACCGGGTCCTGTCGGTCTTCGAGGAGAGCGGCCAGGCCCGGCGCGGATACGTCGTGGAAGGGCTCGGCGCGGCCCAGTTCGCCATGGACGGCGCCGTGGACCGCCTGCGCGCCGCGGCGACCGCACGGGAGCGCGGCTCGACCCCGCCGGACCCCTGGGCCCCGGCCGACTCGCCCGCCCCGAAGAGCGGCGGACCGCGGGCGCTGGTCCTGGCGGCGGCCGATCCGGCGAACGCGTACGGGGCGGCCCTGTCCTGGCCGGAGCCCCCCACCGGCGCAGGCCACAAGCCGGGCCGCAAGGCGGGCTCCCTCGTGGTCCTCGTCGACGGCGAGCTGACGCTCTACATGGAGCGCGGCGGCAAGACTCTGCTGTCCTGGCCGGCCTCGGACGGCACGCCCGCGGCGGACGCCGCGGCACCCACCCCCGCCGAGCTGGCCGAAGACCCCCGGCTGCCCGCGGCGGCGCAGGCGCTGGCCGACGCGGCCCGCTCCGGCGCCCTCGGCACGATCACGGTCGAGCGGATCAACGGCACGGCCGCGCTCACCTCCCCGTACGCCTCCCTGCTGGAAGGAGCCGGCTTCCACGCGACCCCGCGCGGACTGCGCCTGCGCGCCTGAGACGGCGTTCACACAAGCCGGTGCGCATCGCGGCTCGCGCAAGCCCGGCGCCCCACGCTCACGCGAGCCGGTGCGCCCCACGCTCACGCAAGCCCGGCGCACCACACTCACGCAAGCCCGGCGCACCACACTCACGCAAGCCCGGCGCACCACACTCAGGCAGCCGGCGCGCCGCCGGCGAACACCCCCGCCTCGGACGTCGGCAGCGCGTCCAGGGCCGCCACCGCGGCGACCAGATCCGCGCGCACGCGCTCGAGATCGGCAGGGACATCCGCGGCACGCGGATCGTCGGTGCCGGTCACGGACATGCAGGACAGCAGGTTGAGCAGCGCGTTGGAAGCGTGGGCGCCGACGGTGCCGAGCGGCTCGCGCTCCTCCTCGCTCATGCTCTTCAAGGCGTTCCAGACGTGGCCCGTCTGCCAGTGCAGCAGACCGATCACCCCGGTCCAGTCGGCCCCCGACGCCTTGAACACCTGCTCGCGCGCGAGCGCCATCTCCTCCGAGCCCGCCCCCGCTTCCAGCATGTTCCCCTCGGTCACCATGCCGGTGCCGATGGAGGCGCCGTACAGGGCGTTGGCGAGGACGGCGGCAAGGATGTGCTCACCGCCGACGGCGACGGCTTGCTGCGCCAACTCCTCGGGGGTCGGCTGTTGGGCGTAGATGCCGAGGGCGGTCATGGCCGCGGCTATCTCGGTCGGGCTGGGCGCGGGATGGGGCTGATCTTGGGCTGGCATGAACAGGACCGTAGCCGCTCTTGGCGGCGAGGCGGTCAGAAGTGCGTGGCGATCCCGAAGACGCGGCGGAGCTCGGCCATGTCGTGCCGGTCGCGTTCCGTCGGTTCGTAGCCCTGATGGAAGAAGACCTGCTGCTCGGCGGAGAGACAGGGAACGGACGCCCCCTGCACGGTGCCCGTCACGAAGCAGGAGGAGGGGTAGACGAAGGGGCGCTGCGGATCGGGTGACGCCTGCACCGCCGAACCGTCGCCGCTGAAGACCAGCGGGTGCAGGTCGATCTCCCGGCCGCCCGGGTCCCGCACGACGAACCGGACGGGTCTCTGGTCCAGGCTCTCCACGAACCCCGCCGCGGAGAGGGCCGCCAGCACGGCGTCCTCCTGATCCTGCCGGTGCATCAGGTCCAGGTCGCGATGGTCCCGGGTCTGCCCACCGACCAGCGCGTCGATCCCCCATCCGCCGCCGATCCAGACATCGGCCCCCGCCCGACGCAACAGGCCCAGGACGGACAACACGTCATCAGAGGTCATCATCCGACGCAGGCTAGAAGTGTCGGCGGCATCCGGCGAGACATTTTCCGCGGGCCAGTAGGGGCGACGTTCGGCCCCAGGGGTGCGGGAAACTGCGCGATAGGCCCCTCCGGGCCACGGACGGACGACACCCGGCAAGAGGACCCGCCCCGCGCAGCGACCGACCGGCATGCCACCTCGCCCCCACCCCGCCTACGCTGAATCCCATGCCCGAAGGAGACACCGTCCTGCAAGCCGCGAAGCGGCTGCACACCGCCCTCGCGGGCCAGGTGCTCACCCGCTCCGACCTGCGCGTTCCCCGATTCGCCACGGCCGACCTGACCGGCCGCACGGTCCTGGACGTCACGGCGCGCGGCAAACACCTCATGACCCGGATCGAGGGCGGCCTCACCCTCCACTCGCACCTGCGGATGGACGGCTCCTGGAAGATCTACGCCCCCGGCGAGCGCTGGCGCGGCGGCCCCGCGCACCAGATCCGCGCGATCCTCGGCAACGAGACCCGCACGGCGGTCGGCTACCGCCTCCCCGTCGTCGAACTCCTGCGCACGGCCGAGGAGTCCAAGGCCGTCGGCCACCTCGGCCCCGACCTGCTCGGCCCGGACTGGGACCCCGAGAAGGCCCTGGCCAACCTGTACGAGGACCCGGCCCGCCCGCTCGGCGAAGCCCTCCTCGACCAGCGCAATCTGGCCGGTATCGGCAATGTCTACAAGTCCGAGCTCTGCTTCCTCCTGCGTGTCACGCCCTGGCTCCCGGTCGGCGACCTGCCGCCCGACACCGCATCCCGCCTCCCGCCGCTCGCCAAGAAGCTCCTCGAAGCCAACCGCGACCGCCCCACCCGCATCACCACCGGCAGCTCCCACCCCGGCGAACACCTGTACGTCTACGGTCGCGCTCCGCGCCCCTGCCTGCGCTGCCGCACCCCGATCCGCAAGGCGAACCAGGGCGACGGGTCCCGCGAACGCCCCACCTACTGGTGCCCGGCCTGCCAGCAGGGCCCGACACCGTAGAAGCAGATGCGCACTCCGGTGCGCGCACAACAATTGACGCCTCGTCAGAAATGCTCGTACGGTCCTTCCATGCCTGTCACGGCGTACGACCTCACCGGACGCACCGCGTTCGTCACCGGCGCGGCGAGCGGCATCGGCCGCTCATCGGCCGTCCTGCTCGCCCGCGCGGGAGCCACCGTGCACTGCGCGGACCGCGACGAGCAGGGCCTGCACGAGACGACCGGCCTCATCAAGCAGGACGGCGGCACCGCACACCCGTACCCGCTCGACGTCAGCGACCGCGCCCAGCTCACCGAGGCGATCGCCACGGCGGCCCGCCCCACCGGCGACGGCAGCGGCGGTCTCGACATCATGGCCGCGATCGCCGGGGTCATGCACTCCAGCCCCGTCCTGGAGACCCGCGACGAAGACCTCGACCGCGTCTTCGCCGTCAACTTCAAGGGCATCCTGTACGCGTGCCAGGAAGCGGCCCGCATCATGATCGCGAACGGCACCCGCGGCAGCATCGTCACGATGGCGTCGGGCGCGGTCGACACCGGCGGCCCGGGCCTGCTCTGCTACGGCGTCGCGAAGGCCGCCGTCGTCCAGCTGACCAAGACGCTCGCCACGGAAGCCGGACCGCACGGCATCCGGGTCAACGCGGTCGCCCCCGGCTGGATCCGCACCCCGATGACGACCCGCCACGACGATCGCGCGCAGGCCCACACGGAGTCCCTGATGAGGCGCATGGCCCCGCTCGGCCGGGTCGGCGAGCCCGACGAGATCGCGCACGCGGTGCTGCACCTCGCCTCGGACGCCGCGTCCTTCACGACGGGCCAGATCCTCCGCCCGAACGGAGGCGTCGCCATGCCCTGGTGACCGCCCTGCCGCCGACACCCCACAGTCCGCCCGCCGCCTCCTGCCCCGCCCGCAGCGCCCGCACCCGCACCTTCCGCGCACCGTGCCGCCCCGGCATTCCCGCGACGCCGGCGGCCTTCGACTTGGGCAGCGCGTGCACCGGCAGCAGACTCAGCCCCCAGCCCCCCGCGGCGACCGCCCCCTCGAACGCCCCCGCGTCCGGCGCGAAGGCCAGCCGCAGCACGCCCCACCACCACAGCGCCCCGACCAGTACGGCGGGTATCCAGCGCAGCGCTCGCCACCGGCCCACGGTCACCGCCCGTTCACCTCCACCCGTACCGCACCCCTCACCGCATCCCGACACTGACGACGCTGACGGCGCCCGCACCCCACGCAACAGGGCGCACCGGGGGCGCTACGGCGGTTCAGCCGCCGTTCTCGGCCTGGAACATCCAGTGGTGCTTCTCCAGGTCCGCGGTGACGGCGATGAAGATGTCCTGGCTCACGGGGTCCGCGTCACCGGTCGCCTCGATCCGCTCCCGCATCCGGGTGATCACGGCGCCGAGGGCCTCGACGAGCGTGCCGACCGCGTCCACGTCCTTGACCCAGCCGTCGGCGATCGTGCCGATGCCGCTGGTGGCGGCCACGGTTCCGGCCCGGCCGTCCGGCGACACCCCGAGCGTGGAGGCCCGCTCGGCCACCGTGTCGGAGTGCAGACGCGCGGTGTCCACGACCTCGTCGAGCTGGAGATGCACGGACCGGAAGCGGGGACCGACCACGTTCCAGTGGACCTGCTTCGCCACCAGTGAGAGGTCCACCAGATCGACCAGGGCACCCTGCAGGGCCTCGGAGACGGTCTTCAGGTCAGCATCGGTCAGTGGGCTCTTCACGACGTACATCCGTTACCTCCGTATCGAAACCATCATCAACAATGGCATACAGGTACTAGAACGGATATACGGAGGAGATGTGAGGGCCAAATGGCCCATGTTCGCGTCGGCCGTGCGCGCAGCGGAAAGCCCCGGCCGAGGATCTCGACCGGGGCTTTCCCCAAGCTCATGCTGAGCGCAGGCGCTACGCCGCTACGACGTCCACGGCCTCCGCAGGCGCCTTGATCGTCACCCGTTCCGGCGGGACACCGGTCACGGAGACGGAATTGAGCATCGGGCGAACCGGCGCTGGCACCGGCTCCGACGGGACTGCCGCCGCCGACGCGGCCAGCTCCGCGAGAGCGAGCTCGTCGCTCACCTCGCGCATCAACTCGGACATCCGTACGTCAAGCGCGTCGCAGATCGCGGAGAGCAGTTCGGAGGAAGCCTCCTTCTGCCCCCGCTCCACCTCGGAGAGATAGCCGAGCGAGACTCGGGCGGACGAGGAGACTTCGCGCAGAGTACGGCCCTGGCGCTGGCGCTGCCGACGCAGCACGTCACCCAGCAGGCGACGGAGCAGAATCATCGGTGGCTCCCTCCTCGGACCGCGTAGCCGCATCCTTCACGCCCCACCGTACCGCCTTGGGCGGCGGCCGTGCGGGGAGCGATGTCGTGTTCACTCAGGGCTGCAAACATCAAAACCCCCCGTTCTGTTCCGTATCCTGTGCCCGCGCATTCTCGGTACGTTCGCCGGAATGCCCTCCGACCAGCTCTTCCGTGAGCAGCCCGAGCACGCTCCGTACACTCTCTCTACGGATTTCCGTACGGCCGCCGTTCAACCGCAACGCGCGCACTTTGCGGCTACCAGCGAAATCCCGGACAGGCCGGAAACCACCCGTCTGTGGCCCCTCGGGCCCGGCCACGGCCACGAAGACGGTGCCCACCGGCTGCCCGTCCTGGGGCTCGGGGCCCGCGACGCCGGTGGTGGCGATCCCCCAGTCCGCGCCGAGCGCGTCACGCACTCCGGCGGCCATCCGGAGCGCCACCTCCGGGTGGACGGCGCCGTGCGCGGCGAGCAGTGCCGCGTCCACGCCGAGGACCGTGTGCTTGAGCTCGGTGGCGTACGCAGTGACGGAGCCCCGGAAGGCCTTCGAGGCCCCCGGCACGGACACCAGCTCCGCGGCCACGAGACCGCCGGTCAGCGACTCGGCGACGGCAAGGGTCTCCCCTCGCTCCGTCAACAGCCGCAGCGCCTCGGCAGCCCCGTACGTCACTTCTCGGCCGCCTCCGAAGGCGTCTGGTCCGCGGCAGCGGCCTGGGAGCGGGCCGCGGCGGCGGCCGCTTCGGCCAGCCCGGCGCGGCGCAGCACGACCGCCTGTCGTACGTAGTCGAGCCCGGTCACCACGGTGAGCACCACGGCGACCGCCATCACCCAGAACCGGAAGGTCGCGAGCGGCCCGGTCAGCGCGAGCACGTACATGCCGACGGCCGTGCCCTGGGCCAGGGTCTTCATCTTGCCGCCGCGGCTGGCGGGGATGACCCCGTATCTGATCACCACGAAGCGCAGCAGCGTGATCCCCAGTTCCCGCCCGAGGATGACGCCGGTCACCCACCACGGCAGGTCACCGAGCGACGACAGACAGATCAGCGCGGCACCCATGATCGCCTTGTCGGCGATGGGGTCGGCGATCTTCCCGAAGTCCGTGACCAGGTTGTACGTGCGGGCCAGATGGCCGTCGAAGACATCCGTGATCATGGCGACGGCGAACGCCGCCCAGGCCCACGCCCGCATCGCCGGGTCATAGCCCCCGTCGGCGAGCATCAGCACCACGAAACCCGGCACCAGGAGCAGCCGGATCATGGTCAGGATGTTGGCGATGTTCCACAGGCTGGCCTGGTTCACGGCCGCAGTGCCCAGCTTGCCGCCGGGCGCCGGCCTACCGGTGCCACCCGCGGCGGATGCCGGCACTCCGGTCATCTGCCTGCCTCCTCGAGCCCGTCGAGCGGCTCGGCGACGAGGTCCACGCCCTCGGTGCCGACCACCTTTGCCACGACCATACGGCCGACGGTCAGACCTTCGCCGCTCGTGAGGCGCACCTGGCCGTCCGTCTCCGGTGCCTGGTGCGCGCCGCGGCCGACCACGCCGTCCTCGGCGTCCACCGACTCGACGAGCACCTCCACGGTCTCGCCCAGACGCTCCTCGGCCCGCTGCGACACCAGCTGCTCGGCGAGGCGCGAGACCCGCGCGAGCCGCTCGGCGACGACGTCCTCGTCCAGCTTGGTCTCGAACGTGGCCGCTTCCGTGCCCTCCTCGTCGGAGTAGCCGAAGACACCGATGGCATCCAGTCGCGCGCCGTTCAGGAACCGCTCCAGCTCGGCGAAGTCGGCCTCGGTCTCACCGGGGAAGCCCACGATGAAGTTCGACCGGACACCTGCCTGCGGCGCCTTGCTCCGAATGGTGTCGAGCAGCTCCAGGAAGCGGTCGGTGTCGCCGAAGCGCCGCATCGCGCGCAGCACGGCGGGGGCCGAGTGCTGGAAGGAGAGATCGAAGTACGGGACGACCTTCTCGGTCCCCGTCAGGACGTCGATGAGCCCCGGCCGCATCTCGGCGGGCTGCAGGTAGCTCACCCGGACCCGCTCGATCCCGTCGACACCGGCCAGCTCGGGCAGCAGCGACTCCAGGAGACGGATGTCACCGAGGTCCTTGCCGTACGACGTGTTGTTCTCGGAGACCAGCATGACCTCCTTGACGCCCTGCTCGGCGAGCCAGCGCGTCTCGTTGAGAACGTCGCTCGGGCGGCGCGAGATGAACGAGCCGCGGAACGACGGGATGGCGCAGAAGGTGCAGCGCCGGTCGCAGCCGGAGGCCAGCTTCACGGAGGCCACGGGCGCGCCGTCGAGCCGACGCCGCAGCGGCGCACGCGGCCCGGACGCGGGCGCGACACCGTCGGGGAGGTCGACCGGAGCGTGGCCCGGCAGCGCGATCCCGGAGCCCGCCTCCTGGCGCTCGGCCGGGCTGATGGGCAGCAGCTTGCGCCGGTCGCGCGGAGCGTGGGCCTCCACGCTGCCGCCCGAGAGGATCGTCTGGAGACGGCCGGAGATGTCCTCGTAGTCGTCGAAGCCGAGCACGCCGTCGGCCTCGGGAAGGGCCTCGGCGAGCTCCTTGCCGTACCGCTCGGCCATGCAGCCCACCGCCACGACGGCCTGGGTTCTGCCGTGGCCCTTGAGGTCATTGGCTTCGAGGAGGGCGTCGACGGAGTCCTTCTTGGCGGCCTCGACGAAGCCACAGGTGTTCACGACGGCGACATCGGCGGACTCGGCGTCCTCGACGAGCTCCCAGCCGTCCGCCTCCAAGCGGCCTGCGAGCTCCTCCGAGTCCACCTCGTTACGGGCGCAGCCAAGGGTGACAAGTGCGACGGTACGGCGTTCGGGCATGGACTCAAGACTACTTCGTCCCACTGACACCCCTCGCCGGGAGGGTTACCGGGAGACCGCCGGGGCCACCGGCCGGCCGTCAGCCGACCTCGGGATCGCCCTTGGTGTAGGTCAGCCGCTCGACCTGGCCGGCCTGGAACTCGTCCTGGATCTTCTTGCCGTTCACATACAGCTGGACGGCACCGGCGTCCCCGAGGACCACGTCGACCTTCTGGTTGTCCTGGAAGGTCTTCGACTGCCCCTGTTCGAGCACTCCGTCGAACAGAAGTCGCCCGTTGTGATCCTTCGCGGAGATCCAGCTGCGGCCGTCCGCCGCGTTGATCTTGACGGTGACCTTGTCGCGCGGGGCGGCCGCGATGGCGCTGTCCGACGGGTTCGGCTTCGGGTCGGAGGGCTTCTTGGTGCTGGGCTTCGGCTTGGGAGCGGCGGGCTTGGAGGTGCTGGGCGTGGCGCCCTCGGCGGCCTGCTGCTTGTCGCTCCCGTCGTCGTCGCCGCTCACCGCCGTGTAGCCCACGAAGGCGATGACCGCGACGATCGCGGCGACCATGGCGGCCGTCCAGTTGGGCCGGCGCGGCTCGGAGCGGATGCGCTCGGCCTCGAACAGCGGGGTGGCCGGTGTCGGCGCGGGCTGTCCGCCGTGCTCGGCGCCGAACTGCGCGAGCAACGGTTCCGGATCGATCCCCACGGCACGCGCGAGCGTGCGGATGTGGCCGCGCGCGTACACGTCGCCGCCACAGCGCGAGAAATCGTCCTGTTCGATCGCATGCACGATCGGGATGCGCACCCGGGTCGACTGGCTGACCTCGTCGACAGTGAGACCCGCGGCGATGCGTGCCTGCTGCAGGACATGACCGATCGACGGTCGGTCGTCGCCCGCTTGCGGGGTGTGGTCTTCCGAAGGACGGTCGTCTTCAGGGGAGTTGCCGATGGACACGGGGGCGCCTTTCGAGCGTGTAGCCACCTGCTGGAGGTTCAGTTTAGGGGTGGTACGAAAGGGTGGGGCAACCGGGCGGTCGGACTTTGTACGCCATCAGAGCCACCGGCATGACCCGTGGTCCTGAAGGTCGACAAGGTGTCGCCCCTTCCCTCAACTTGACGTACGCGATGAGGAAACGGTTGCCCCCGATTCCCTTACGAGTGACATCGATTTCGCGCCGGTCCTGCGGCGCGCGGTCCCGGGTCGCCCGGCCCGGGACCGATCGGCCTAAGGGTGAGCCTCCCCGCGGATCACCGCGAGCACTCCATCGAGTTCGTCCGGCTTCACGAGCACGTCCCGGGCCTTAGACCCCTCGCTCGGGCCGACGACGTTCCGCGACTCCATGAGGTCCATCAGCCGGCCCGCCTTCGCGAAGCCCACGCGCAGCTTGCGCTGGAGCATGGACGTGGACCCGAACTGGGTGGAGACGACCAGCTCGGCCGCGGCGCACAGCAGCTCCAGGTCGTCGCCGATGTCCTCGTCGATCTCCTTCTTCTGCTTGGTGCCCACGACGACGTCTTCCCGGAAGACGGGCGCCATCTGGTCCTTGCAGTGCTGGACGACGGCGTGGATCTCGTCCTCGGTGACGAAGGCGCCCTGCATACGGGTCGGCTTGTTCGCGCCCATGGGGAGGAAGAGCCCGTCGCCCTTGCCGATCAGCTTCTCTGCGCCCGGCTGGTCCAGGATGACGCGGCTGTCGGCGAGCGAGGAGGTGGCGAAGGCGAGGCGCGAGGGCACGTTGGCCTTGATGAGGCCGGTGACGACGTCGACGGACGGCCGCTGGGTGGCGAGCACCAGGTGGATTCCGGCCGCACGCGCGAGCTGCGTGATCCGCACGATCGCGTCTTCCACGTCCCTCGGCGCGACCATCATCAGGTCGGCGAGCTCGTCGACGATGACCAGCAGGTACGGGTACGGCTTCAGCTCCCGCTCACTGCCCTCGGGCGTGGTGAGCTTGCCGTCCCTGATGGCCTGGTTGAAGTCGTCGATGTGCCGGTAGCCGAAGGCCGCGAGGTCGTCGTAGCGCAGATCCATCTCGCGCACGACCCACTGCAGCGCCTCGGCGGCCCGCTTGGGGTTGGTGATGATCGGCGTGATGAGGTGCGGAATCCCCTCGTACGCGGTCAGCTCCACGCGCTTGGGGTCGACGAGGACCATCCGTACGTCCTCGGGGGTCGCCCGCACCATGATCGAGGTGATCAGGCAGTTGATGCAGGACGACTTTCCGGAGCCGGTGGCGCCCGCGACCAGGATGTGGGGCATCTTGGCCATGTTCGCCATCACATAGCCGCCCTCGACGTCCTTGCCGAGCGCGACCAGCATCGGGTGGTCGTCCTCGGCGGCGTCCGCGAGGCGCAGCACGTCCCCGACGTTGACCATCTCGCGGTCCGTGTTCGGGATCTCGATGCCGACCGCGGACTTGCCGGGGATCGGGCTGATGATCCGCACGTCCGGGGAGGCGACGGCGTACGCGATGTTCTTGGCCAGCGCGGTGATCTTCTCGACCTTCACCGCGGGGCCGAGCTCGACCTCGTACCGGGTGACCGTGGGACCGCGCGTGAAGCCCGTGACGGCGGCGTCGACCTTGAACTCGGTGAAGACGGTCGAGAGCGATTCGACGACGGCGTCGTTGGCGGCGCTGCGCGACTTGCCGGGGCCGCCGCGGGTCAGCAGGTCGAGCGACGGCAGGGAGTATGTGATGTCGCCGGCCAGCTGGAGCTGCTCGGCGCGCGGCGGCAGCTCGCGCGGCGCGTCGGGGGCGGACTTGGTCAGGTCGGGCACGGCGAGCCGGGAGGGCGTCTCGGGCTCCGGGGCGGCCGGCGGCGCGGCCTTCTTGCCGCGCGCCGTGGGTACGGGCGCCGTGCGCTCCGGCGCCGAGGTGTCCCCGGTCCGCTCCCCCGCACGTTCCCCGCCGACGCCCTGGGTGAGGTCGGCGACGAGCGGTGACGGCGGCATGCCGTGCAGCACCGCACCGTCGAGGGCCGCCGCGGCGGCCGCGGCCACGTCGACGGCGTCCATCGGGCGGTCCATGGACGGCTGCACGGACCCGCGTCGGGGCCTGCGGCGCTTGGAGAGGGCGTCTTCCTCTATCCGGTCGGGGTCGTACCCCAGCGGCTCGTCCTGGACCGCCGGGCGCCGCCTCCCGCGCGCGGGCGCGGCCTCGCGCCAGTCCTCGTCGTACTCGCCGTCCACGGCCTCCCCGACGAGCGTGTCGTCGTGGACGATGCCGAGGCGCACGCCGAGCAGCCGCAGCCGCTGCGGGATCGCGTTGACCGGCGTCGCGGTGACCACGAGCAGCCCGAAGACGGTGAGCAGGACGAGCATCGGGACCGCGAGCACCTGCGTCATGGTGAAGCTCAGCGGGGTCGCCGCGGCCCAGCCGATGAGGCCGCCCGCATCCTGTATGGCCTGCATGCCGTCACTGCGCGCGGGCGAGCCGCAGGCGATGTGGACCTGGCCGAGCACGCCGACGACGAGTGCCGACAGGCCGATGACGATCCGCCCGTTCGCCTCGGGCTTCTCGGGGTGCAGGATCAGGCGCACCGCGATGAAGCCGAGCAGCAGCGGCACCAGCAGATCGAGCCGACCGAACGCTCCGGTCACCAGCATCTCGACGAGGTCCCCGACGGGGCCGCGCAGATTGGACCAGGTACCGGCGGCGCAGATCAGCGCGACACCGAGCAGCAGCAGCGCCAGACCGTCCTTGCGGTGCGCCGGGTCGAGCCCCTTCGCGCCTCGCCCTATGCCGCGGAACATCGCGCCGACGCTGTGCGCGGCACCGAGCCACACGGCGCGGACGAGCCGGTAGAGACCGCCGGTGGGACTGGGTGCCGGCTTCGGCGCGGGCCTCTTGGCAGCCGCCTTCTTGGCCGGTGCCTTCTTGGCGGCGGTCTTCTTGACGGGCGCCTTTTTCGCGGCGGCCTTCTTCGCCGGAGCCTTGGTCGGCGCCGCCGCCTTCTTCGCGGGCGTCTTCTTGGCTGCGGGACGTGAGGCCATAGGTGTGAGGTTACCGGGGGACGACGTCGGGGACACGTGTGGCGCGACTTCACCCGTTCGTGTCGCGGTCTGATGTTGTGTGAAGTGACGCGCCCTCAAGGCCGGTGCGGCTGCTCAGTTCTGAGAGGGGACCGACGGCGCGCCGCTGCCCGTGCCGGGCTCCAGCGCGTCGAGCGCTCTGCGCAAACCGGTGAGCTTGCGCTCCAGATGAGCGGCCGTGGCCACCGCCGCCGCGTCCGCCGACTCGTCGTCGAGCTGCTTGGACAGCGCTTCTGCCTGCTCCTCGACGGCCGCGAGCCGCGCGGACAGCTCGGCGAGCAGCCCCGCGGGCTCCTTCGCGTCACCGGCCGCCTTGCCGCCGCCCTCCAGCTGGAGCCGCAGCAGTGCCGCCTGCTCCCGGAGCTGGCAGTTCTTCATGTACAGCTCGACGAAGACCGAGACCTTCGCTCGCAGCACCCACGGGTCGAACGGCTTGGAGATGTAGTCCACCGCGCCGGCCGCGTACCCCCGGAAGGTGTGATGCGGCCCGTGGTTGATCGCTGTGAGGAAGATGATCGGGATGTCCCGGGTCCGCTCCCGGCGCTTGATGTGCGCCGCGGTCTCGAAACCATCCATTCCCGGCATCTGAACGTCGAGCAGAATGACCGCGAAGTCGTCCGTGAGCAGCGCCTTGAGCGCTTCCTCCCCGGACGATGCCCGCACCAGCGTCTGATCGAGCGCAGAGAGGATGGCCTCCAGCGCCAGCAGATTCTCCGGCCGGTCATCGACCAGGAGGATCTTGGCCTTCTGCACCATGGCCCGCCCTCCTCGCCCCGGCATGGGGCCGCCCCTGTCCGCAGGACTCGGGGAGGCTCCTGTCGCCGCCCCGGGGAACGACTCCCTAGCGCCGCCCGTCCTTGTGCCGGTCATGGTAGCCGCACCCCGCCTGTCGCCACACCCTGTCACCGCGATGTCACTGTGCACGTAGCAGAAACGCGGTGGGGGACCAGAAGGTTCCCCGTACACCGCACTTCTACACGGCTTTGGCCACACTCAGTCAGCAACTCTGCGTGAAAATTCCGTTTTCCAGTTACTCACCGCGCATCCACTGTTCCATCACAGAGAGCAGATGATCCGGGTCGACCGGCTTCGTGACGTAGTCGGATGCGCCCGATTCGATGGCTTTCTCCCGGTCGCCCTTCATCGCCTTCGCGGTGAGCGCGATGATCGGCAGACCGGCGAACTGCGGCATCCTGCGGATCGCCGTGGTCGTCGCGTACCCGTCCATCTCGGGCATCATGATGTCCATCAGCACCACGGTCACATCGTCGTGCTGCTCCAGGACTTCGATGCCCTCGCGGCCGTTCTCCGCGTACAGGACCGACAGGCCGTGCTGCTCCAGAACGCTGGTCAGCGCGAAGACGTTGCGGATGTCGTCGTCGACGATGAGCACCTTCTCACCGCCGAACACGGACCCGCGCCGCGGCGTCGGCGCGGGGATCTCCTCGACCGCGCTCTCCCACGGCTCCTGAGCGGGCGCGGGCTGCCCCGGCAGGGCCGCTCGCGGCTCGGGCTCCGGAACGGCCTTGCGGCGGCGCCTGAAGAGCGCGGCGGCGCCGTTCTGCGTCTCCCGGTACGACTTCACCTCCGCCGGCGTCTCCACCTCGGCGGCCGGCTCGGGCGCGGCGTCCAGGGCGAGCGGACGGCCCGGCTCGACGGCCGGGGCCAGCTGCGCGTACCCCTGGGGCGGCAGCTCGCTCGGGTGCAGCGGCAGGTACAGCGTGAACGTGGAGCCGCGTCCGGGCTCGCTCGCCGCGTGGATCTCACCGCCCAGCAGACGGGCGATCTCCCGGCTGATGGAGAGCCCGAGGCCCGTACCCCCGTACTTGCGGCTGGTCGTGCCGTCGGCCTGCTTGAACGCCTCGAAGATGACCCGCATCTTGCTGGCCGCGATGCCGATACCGGTATCGGTGACCGAGAAGGCGATCAGATCGGCGTCCGCGTCCCGCAACGACCCCGCTTCCAGGAGCTGTTCCCTGATCGCGTTCGGCACGTCGCCGCCCGCCGGCCTGATGACCAGCTCGACGGCCCCCGAGTCGGTGAACTTCACCGCGTTGGAGAGCAGGTTGCGCAGCACCTGGAGGAGGCGCTGCTCGTCGGTGTGCAGCGTGGTGGGCAGTTCCGGCGACACCCGTACGGAGAAGTCGAGTTGCTTCTCCGCGGTCAGCGGCCGGAACGTCGCCTCCACGTAGTCGACGAGCTGCACCAGGGCGATCCGCGTCGGCGAGACGTCCATCTTGCCCGCCTCGACCTTCGACAGGTCCAGGATGTCGTTGATCAGCTGGAGCAGGTCGGAGCCCGCACCGTGGATCGTCTCGGCGAACTCGACCTGCTTGGGCGTGAGGTTCGCATCCGCGTTGTCGGCGAGCAGCTTGGCGAGGATCAGCAGCGAGTTGAGCGGTGTGCGCAGCTCGTGCGACATGTTCGCGAGGAACTCGCTCTTGTAGCGCATCGACACCGCGAGCTGTTCGGCGCGCTCCTCCAGGACCTGCCGCGCCTCTTCGATCTCGGTGTTCTTGACCTCGATGTCACGGTTCTGCTGGGCCAGCAGTTCGGCCTTCTCCTCCAGTTCGGCGTTGGACGCCTGGAGGGCCTTCTGCCGGTTCTCCAACTCGGCCGAGCGCTCCCTGAGTTGCTCGGTCAGTTCCTGGGACTGCTTCAGCAGCACCTCGGTCTTGGTGTTCACCGAGATGGTGTTGACGCTGGTCGCGATCATCTCGGCGATCTGGTTGAGGAAGTCCTTCTGGATCTGCGCGAACGGCGTGAAGGACGCCAGCTCGATCACCCCGAGCACCGTGCCCTCGAAGAGCACCGGAATCACGATGACCTGCGCGGGCGGCGCCTCCCCGAGACCCGACGCGATCTTCAGATAGCCGCTGGGCGCGTTGTCCACGATGATCGTGCGCTTCTCCTGGGCGGCCGTGCCGATGAGCGTCTCACCGGGCCGGAAGGAGGTTGGCATCGAGCCCATGGAGTAGCCGTAGCTGCCGAGCATCCGCAGCTCGTACGCGTCCTCGTCGCTGCTCGCCGCGTCGGGCCCGTCGTCCAGCGGCATCGCCATGAAGAACGCGCCGTGCTGCGCGGAGACCACCGGCGTCAGCTCGCTCATGATGAGCGAGGCCACGTCGTCGAGGTCGCGGCGGCCCTGCAGCAGACCCGAGATGCGGGCCAGGTTGCCCTTGAGCCAGTCCTGCTCCTCGTTGGCGATCGTGGTGTCGCGCAGGTTGGAGATCATCTTGTTGATGTTGTCCTGGAGGACCTGGATCTCGCCCGCCGCGTCGACGTCGATCTTGAGGTTGAGATCGCCGCGGGTCACCGCGGTGGCCACGGCCGCGATGGCACGCACCTGACGGGTCAGGTTCCCGGCCATCTCGTTCACGGACTCGGTCAGGTCCCGCCAGGTGCCGTCGACGTCGCGCACGCGTGCCTGGCCGCCGAGCTGGCCCTCGGTGCCCACCTCGCGGGCGACCCGGGTGACCTGGTCGGCGAACGACGACAGCTGGTCGACCATCGTGTTGATCGTCGTCTTCAGTTCGAGGATCTCGCCCCGCGCGTCGATGTCGATCTTCTTGGTCAGGTCGCCCTTGGCGATGGCGGTCGTGACCATCGCGATGTTGCGCACCTGACCGGTGAGGTTCGAGGCCATGCCGTTCACGGACTCGGTGAGGTCCTTCCACGTACCGGAGACGCCGGGTACGCGGGCCTGGCCGCCGAGGATGCCGTCCGTGCCCACCTCACGGGCCACCTTGGTGACCTGGTCGGCGAACGAACTCAGCGTCTTCACCATCGTGTTGAACGTGTCGGCGAGCTGTGCGACCTCGCCGCGCGCCTCGATGGTGACCGTACGGGTCAGGTCGCCGTTGGCCACGGCGTTGGCGACCTGGGAGATGTTGCGCACCTGCATGGTCAGGTTGTTGGCCATCAGGTTGACGTTGTCGCTCAGGTCCTTCCAGATGCCGGTGACGCCCGGAACCCTTGCCTGGCCGCCCAGTTGGCCCTCGGTGCCCACCTCGCGGGCCACCCGGGTCACCTGCTCGGCGAACGACGACAGCTGGTCCACCATCGTGTTCACCGTGGTGACCAGTTCGAGGATCTCGCCCTTGGCGTCGACGGTGATCTTCTTGGAGAGGTCGCCGCGCGCCACGGCCGTGGTGACCTCCGCGATGTTGCGCACCTGGAGCGTCAGGTTGTTGGCCATGCCGTTCACGGACTGCGTCAGGTCCTTCCAGGTACCCGACACACCCTGGACCTCGGCCTGGCCGCCGAGGATGCCGTCCGTGCCCACCTCGCGGGACACCCGCGTCACCTGCTCGGCGAAGGCCGACAGCTGATCCACCATCGTGTTGAGGGTGTTCTTCAGCTCCAGGATCTCGCCGCGCGCGTCCACGTCGATCTTCTGCGACAGGTCACCGCGCGCGACCGCGGTGGCGACCTGCGCGATGTTGCGCACCTGGGCCGTGAGGTTGCCGGCCATGCCGTTCACGGAGTCCGTCAGGTCGCGCCACACACCGGCGACGCCCGGCACCTGCGCCTGACCGCCCAGACGCCCTTCCGTGCCCACTTCCCGGGCCACCCGCGTGACCTGGTCGGCAAAGGCGGACAGCTGGTCCACCATCGTGTTGATGGTGTTCTTCAGCTCCAGGATCTCGCCGCGCGCGTCCACGTCGATCTTCTGCGACAGGTCACCGCGCGCCACTGCCGTGGTGACCTGAGCGATCTGCCGCACCTGAGACGTCAGGTTGCCGGCCATGAAGTTGACGGAGTCGGTGAGCTCCTTCCACGTACCGCTCACCCCGTCCACGCGGGCCTGCCCGCCGAGCCGGCCCTCCGTGCCCACGTCCCGGGCCATCCGGGTCACCTGGTCGGCGAACGACGACAGCTGGTCCACCATCGTGTTCACGGTGTTCTTCAGCTGGAGCATCTCGCCGGAGACGTCGACGGTGACCTTCTGCGACAGGTCGCCGTTGGCCACCGCCGTCGTCACCTGCGCGATGTTGCGGACCTGCCCGGTCAGGTTGCGGAAGGCCGTGTTGACGGAGTCCGTCAGGTCCTTCCACGTACCGGCGGCGCCCACGACGAGCGCCTGACCTCCCAGCTCACCCTCGACACCGATCTCACGGGCCACACGCGTCACTTCGGAACCGAAGGCGGAGAGCTGGTCCACCATCGTGTTGACGGTGTTCTTCAGCTCCAGCATCTCGCCCGCGACGTCCACGGTGACCTTCTGGGAGAGGTCACCGTTCGCCACCGCCGTGGTGACGGTCGCGATGTCGCGCACCTGTGTGGTCAGGTTTCTGAAGACGGTGTTGACGGAGTCCGTCAGGTCCTTCCAGGTCCCGGCCGCGCCCGGCACGTTGGCCTGGCCGCCGAGCTGGCCCTCGGCCCCGACCTCGTTGGCGACGCGCGTGACCTCGTCGGCGAACGTGCGCAGCGTCTCGGTCATCTGGTTGATGGTCTCGGCGAGCTGGGCGACCTCGCCCCGCGCGGACACCGTCACCTTCTGCGACAGGTCACCGTTGGCCACCGCCGTGGTGACCTGGGCGATCCCGCGCACCTGGGCCGTCAGGTTGCCGGCCATGAGGTTCACCGAATCGGTGAGGTCCTTCCACACCCCGGCCACGCCGGGCACCTGCGCCTGGCCGCCGAGCTCGCCCTCCGTGCCCACCTCGCGCGCCACTCGTGTGACCTCGGAGGAGAAGGACGACAGCTGGTCCACCATGGTGTTCACGGTGTTCTTCAGCTCGAGCATCTCGCCCGCGACGTGAACCGTGACCTTCCGGGACAGGTCGCCCTTGGCCACCGCGGTGGTGACGAGAGCAATGTCACGCACCTGTGCGGTGAGCCGGTACGCCATCGTGTTGACCGAGTCGGTCAGGTCTTTCCAGGAACCGGACATTCCGCGTACACGCGCCTGGCCGCCCAGCTTTCCCTCCGTCCCGACCTCGCTCGCGACACGCGTGACCTCGTCCGTGAAGGTGGAGAGCTGGTCGACGAGGTTGTTGACCGTCCGCCCGACCTTCAGGAACTCACCGCGCAGCGGATGCCCCGCCCCTTCGGGCGCCTGTGCCCGCAGCTCCATGCGAGGCGACAGATCGCCCTCGGCGACCGCCGTGAGTACCCGGCCCACCTCGGACACGGGGCGTACGAGGTCGTCGACGAGCGCGTTCGACGCGTTGATCGCCGAGGCCCACGAGCCCTCGCACGCGCCGGCCTCGAGGCGCTCCGTGAGCTTTCCCTCACGTCCGACCATCCGCCGCACCCGCGACAGCTCACCGGTGAGGTGCAGATTCCGGTCGGCCACCTCGTTGAACACGGCGGCGATCTCCGACATCACACCGTCGCCGCTGACCGTGAGGCGCTTTCGGAAATTGCCGTCCCGCATGGCGACGAGACCGGCGAGCAGCCGGTTCAGCGCCGCACTGTCGACCGTTGTCGTCCCTCCGCCGTTGCGCGATTTGCGCTGTTTCGTCAGGGACTGTCCGCCTTCTGCGCGCGTTTTCCTGCCCCGCGTCGCTGCGCCAGACTCCACTGTGTCCCTCCCGCAGGGATCGACCTGTACTGCTCGGGTAGCTCGGCTTGCCCAGATGCGCTTCTACCTCAGCACCGGCACTTCGATGCGTTTTCTTCAGAAGCCTGCCCAGTGTTTCACCATGGCTGAACCAGGCCATAACAGTTCGGCAGCTTCGCACACCGTCCGCACACCCTCCGGGCGGAAACACTGGCGACCGGCATCCGCATGGACGGCGAAGGTAAGTAACCTGGCTTACGGCTGTCCACCCACCCCGGTCTGCCCGACCTGGGCGGTGGCGGAAAACGAGCGGGCATCGGAGGGGCGGCCGAGACATGGGTACGGGAGACCTGGGCCTCGACATTCGTACAGCGAGTGCGGCAGGTACGGCGACTACATCGAGTTCTACGCGTACAGGGAGTTCTGTGATCACCGCGCGTGCGGCTGCCACCTTCGAACCTGTCGGGCGGTCCGTCGCGACCGCCCGGTCCTTCGTGCGCGACACCCTCCAGGGGTGGGGCTACGCCGACATCATCGACGACGCCGTGGTGCTGACCAGCGAACTCGTGACGAATGCGGTGGTGCACGCGGGCACCTCCGCGGACGTGCTGTGCCTGCGCAGCGACGACCATGTCCGTATCGAGGTCTCCGACCGCTATCCGGAGCGCGAGATCCCGCTCCAGTCCTCGGCGATCAACATGGGCAGTCCCGACCGCGAGGGCGGCCGCGGCCTCCAGCTCTGCGCCGCGCTCGCGGGCCGTTGGGGAGTGGACTATTCGGCCACGCACAAGCAGGTGTGGTTCCAACTCGACCTGCCGGAGCGCCCGGTGGGCACCCGCGCGGCCGGCCCCGTCGTTCCCACCGATCTCCTGCCGCTCGCCGACGAGCGGGTGCGCGTCGCCGTGGTGCAGATCGACAAGACCGGCGCGGTCACGTCGTGGAACGAGGACGCGGAGCACCTCTTTGGCTATCCGGCCGACCAGGTCACCGGCAAGCCCCTCACCGACTTCGCGGCCTGGCCGCACACCCCGGGCACCAGCACCGGCATCGCCGACGCGCTCCAACTCTCGCGCTGGGAGGGCAGTTACGGCATCCGCGGCGCCACGGGTCGCGTCCTCCCCGTCTACGCCTCCCATCTGCGGGTCCGCGACACCGACGGTGAGCCCTCGACGGTCTGCCTGCTCGTACGCGATCACGAGCGCGCCGTGCTGCAGACGCCGCTGCGCGTCCCGGCGCCCGACAGCGGGTCGTCGGAGAGTCAGGGCTCCGACCCGTTCGAGGTCTTCATCGGCTCTCCGGCCCCCGACGACCTGGACGGCCTGCTCCAGCGCACGGTCGAGCGGGCCCGCGACATGCTCGACGGCGACTCGGCCTTCCTGCTGCTGGCGACGGACGACGAGACGGAGCTGGAGGTCCGCGCCTCCACCGGCCTCCCCTCGGCCCGTCAGCGCTTCGCACGGGTGCCGGTCGAGGTCGGCCCCGGCCGCTACGGCTCGGCGCGCATGCCGGCCGTCCATGAGGACCTCACTCAAGTCCCGGGCGCGGTACCGCTGTTGAACGGTACGGGCATGCGTTCGGTCGTGACGGTCCCGCTCAAGGTCGAGGGGCGTCTCACCGGCTCCCTCGGTGTCGCGGCCGAATCACCGGACCGCTACTCGAACGAAGAGGCCCTTCGCCTCCAGTTCGCGGCGGACCGCATCGCGCTGGCGGTCGAATCGGCCCGCCTCGGTGAGCTGGAGAAGCTGCGCCGCGGTTCGCTGAGCTTCCTGGTGGAGGCGTCCGACCTGCTGGCCGGCACGCTCGACCGCGACCAGACGCTGGCGCTGATGGCCCAGATGACGGTGCCGACGCTGGCGACCTGGTGCGCGGTGTACACGATCGCCGACCAGGCCTCGGACCCGTACCTCTCGTACGTCCTGCACGAGGACGAGGAGCGCATCGACGGCCTCAAGGCGCTCCTGTCCAAGATCTCCCCGCCGGAGCCGGTGCCCACGCCGGGCGCCCGCGTCTGGCCGGCCCCCGCGGAGGCGGCCCATCAGGCGGCACTGCGTACGTCGATGAGAAGCCTCGGCCTCAACGAGCCGACGAGCATCACGTCCGGCATCGGCACCACCCTCGCGACGGCTTCCGCGGTGGGCGGCGAGACGGTCGTCCTCCCCCTGGTCGCCCGTAACCGCGTCATCGGCATGCTGACGCTCGGCAAGCCGACCGACGAGCACTTCCGCCAGGAAATCCTGGAGCTGGCCGAGGACTTGAGCCGCCGAGCGGCCCTGGCACTCGACAACGCCCGCCTCTACTCGGAACGCATGGCGATCAGCCAGTCCCTCCAGCGCAGCCTCCTCCCGCCGGAGCTCCCGGACGTCCCAGGCGTGGAGGTGGAGGTCATCTACCGCGCGGCCGGCGAGGGCAACGAGGTGGGCGGCGACTTCTACGACCTCTTCCCGATCCGTGACGGCGCGTACGGCTTCGCGATCGGCGATGTCTGCGGCACGGGCCCGGAGGCGGCCGCGGTGACGGGCCTGGCCCGCCACGCGCTGCGCCTGCTGGCCCGCGAGGGCTTCGGCGGCCCCGCGGTCCTGGAGCGGCTGAACGCGGCGATCCTCGACGAGGGCGCACGCAGCCGCTTCCTGACGCTGCTCTACGGGGAGTTGTGGCCGCAGGAGGACGGCTCGGCGGTCCTGAAGATGGTCTGCGCCGGTCATCCGCTTCCGCTGCGTCTGCGCCAGGACGGCACGGTCGTCCCGTTCGCCGAGCCGCAGCCGCTGCTCGGCGTCATGGACGACCTGGAGCTGTACGAGCAGACGATGACGCTGGACGCGGGCGATGTCCTGCTGTGCGTCACGGACGGCATCACGGAGCGCCGCGAGGGCACCCGCATGCTGGGCGACGACGGTCTCGCCGAAGTCCTGTCGACGTGTACGGGTCTGACGGCCGGCGCTGTGGCCGCCCGCATCATGCGCGCGGTGGAGCGCTTCGCCGCTGACGCCCCGTCCGACGACATGGCGATCCTGACGATGCGCGTACCGGGCCTGCAGCACGACTGACGCCGGAGGGGGCGGGGGAAAGGAAAAGGCCCCCGCCCTGTTTCCAGGGCGGGGGCCTCAATTCCTGAGCCCCCAAGCGGAATCGAACCGCTGACCTTCTCCTTACCATGGAGACGCTCTACCGACTGAGCTATAGGGGCCTGTTGCTTTCGCGGTTTCCCGCTCACCAACGAGTTAAAGCATACCCGAAGATCAGGTCGCTTCGAACCATCGATCGCACGGCCCGCGAAGGCAGCGTCAGAAGGCGGGTTGAAGCAATCCGCCGAGCGCGTTGCAGGCGGAGACGATGCGCTGCATCTGCCGCTTGGACAGTTCCGCGTCGAGGGGCAGCGCCAGCGTTTCGTCGGCGGCGCATTCCGTCTCGGGCAGTTCCACGTCACGCCGGAACGCGGGCATCCGGTGCACCGGCGTCTTCACCGGCACGCTGCATTCGACGCCCTTGCCGCGCAGGGCACGGGCGAAGGCATCCCGATCGGGCCGCCCGTTGCCGGGCACGCGCACGACGTACTGCTGAAAGGTGTGCCCTTCGCCGGCCGCGGGCGTCCGCAGCCCGCTGAGCCGCCCGCTCAGATAGGCCGCGTACGCGCGTCGCCGCCCGACTTCCTCGAACGGCTGCTGGGATTCGCCCTGTTCCACCAGGAACAGCCCGTGGCGCCGGGTGACTCCGGTCAGCCGCTCGATGTCGGCGCGGTGTCCGAAGCGGTGGACGGCGACCACGGCGGCGGTCCGCTCGCTCACGCAGGCGGCGACGTGCGAGGGATCGATGCAGTACGTGTCGGGGTCGATGTCAGCGAAGACGGGAGCGGCGCCCGCCTGTACGACGGCTTCGGCGACCTCGGGGTTGCCGTAGGCCGGCACGATCACTTCGTCACCGGCGCCGATACTGGCGGCTTGCAGCATTCCAACTGTGCCCATGGCACAGAATGCTCATCGTGCCACGTGAACGCCAAGTAAAGGGAAACAAAAAAGAGCTGGTCCCCGAACCAAAGGTTCGGGGACCAGCTCTTTATCAAAAGGAGTTCGGCGGCGTCCTACTCTCCCACAGGGTCCCCCCTGCAGTACCATCGGCGCTGTAAGGCTTAGCTTCCGGGTTCGGAATGTAACCGGGCGTT
>NZ_JBEOYI010000022.1:0-140787 GCF_040297005.1 Streptomyces sp. NPDC001904
GGGTGGGGGTGGGGGGGGGGGCCCGGCCTCCCGTCTAAACCCCCGGGGGGGGGGGGGGGGGGGTGTGGTGGGGGGGGCGCGCCCCCGGGGGGGCGCCCCCCCGCTCCCCTGTTCAGCCGGAGTGGTCCGCGTCCCCGGACACCACCAGGAACGCGTCCGTCTCCAGGTCCATCACCACGCGCGCGGCACGGCCCTGAGCACGCAGTCGCGCCGCGTACTCCTCGGCCGGCCAGGACCCTCGCGGGCCTCCCGCGGAAAACCGTCGCAACACCTCTGTACGCATCTCTCCGGCACCTCCACCCGTCGCACTCTCACGGACCGCCCTCGCCCTGTGGCGCTCCGCCGTCCCTGTTGTTCGCCTGCCCGCTCGTGTTCCGTACATGCACAGTCCGTGGCCCGTGGGCGGGGAAACCCGTTCGGCTCAGCGCTGCATCCGGTGCCGGGCCCGCCGGGGAAGGGCTGACGAAGGCGTCTGTCCACTGTCCCCCGGGAGTCGTTCGTGCGTGTCCGTGTCGTCCTGTTCACCTCCGACCTGCGGGTGCACGACCACCCGCCGCTGCGGGCCGCCCTCGACGCATCCGACGCGGTGGTGCCGCTGTTCGTGCGGGACAGCGGGATCGACGCCGCGGCCTTCACCGTGCCGAACCGGGAGGCGTTCCTCGCGGACTGCCTGCGGGATCTGGACGCGGGGCTGCGCGAGCGCGGCGGGCGGCTGATCCTGCGGGACGGCGAGGTGACGGACGAGGTCGCGAAGGTGGTGGCGGAGACCGACGCGTGCGCGGTGCACCTCGCGGGCGGCGTGAGCCGCTACGCGCGGCGGCGCGAGGACGGGCTGCGCGCCGCACTGCGGGGTCTGGGCTGTGAGGTGGTCGTCCACGACGCGGTGGTGACCTGTGTGCCGCCCGGCGAGGTGGCGCCCGCGGGCAAGGACCACTTCGCCGTGTTCACCCCATACCACCGGCACTGGGACCAGCAGCCGGTCCGCTCCGTGGTGCGCGCGCCGCGCGCGATCGCGGTGCCCGAGGGAGTCGGCTCGGCGCCGCTGCCGAAGCGGAGCGAGGTGCCGGGGGTGTCCCCGGGGCTCGCCGAGGGCGGCGAGCAGGCGGGCCGCAAGCGGCTCACGGGGTGGCTGCGGTCGGGGATCTCCGCGTACGAGGACCGGCACGACGACCTGGCGGGCGACGCCACCTCGAAGCTCTCCCCGCATCTGCACTTCGGCACGATCGGTCCGGTGGAGGCGGCGCAGCGGGCGCGCTCCGCGGGCGGCCCGGGCGCGGAGGCGTTCGTACGGCAGCTCGCCTGGCGGGACTTCCACCACCAGGTCCTCGCCGCGCGCCCGGCGGCGGCGCACGCCGACTACCGCACCCAGGGCGACCGCTGGCGCACCGCACGCTCGGCGAGCGAGGACATCGCGGCGTGGCAGGAGGGCCGTACCGGCTATCCGGTGGTGGACGCGGCGATGCGCCAGCTGCGGCACGAGGGCTGGATGCACAACCGGGGCCGGCTGATCGCGTCGAGCTTCCTCGTCAAGACGCTGTACGTGGACTGGCGGGTGGGCGCCCGGCACTTCCTGGACCTGCTGGTGGACGGGGACGTGGCGAACAACCAGCTGAACTGGCAGTGGATGGCGGGCACCGGCACGGACAGCCGGCCGAACCGGGTGCTCAACCCGCTGGCGCAGGCCGAGCGGTACGACCCGGACGGCACCTATGTGCGGCGCTGGGTTCCGGAACTGGCCGGGCTGGAGGGCGGCGCGGTGCACCGGCCGTGGAAGCTGAAGGGCCTGGAGCGGTCCGTGTACGACTATCCCGACCCGATCGTCGAGCTGTCGGACGGCCTCGCCCGGTTCAAGCGGGCACGGGGTCTCGACTGATCTCCGGGTACAGCCGCCCGATCTGCAGCAGCGCCTCCGGCAGACTCGTCGGCCGGAGCGCGCCCCGCACGCTGCGGCCCGCCCAGCCGGGGCCGCACAGCATCACGGCGGGTTTGCCGCGGGCCCCGCGCACGCCCCAGTGGGTCTCGGCGAGATGACGGGCCAGGGGCAGGCTCGCCGTGGAGCGGGCCTGCGCCCAGAGCACGACGACGCGCGGCCCGGTCCTGCGCACGGCCGCGGAGACCGCCTCGACGGGCACGGCGGCGCCGAACATCCGCTGCGGCACACCGAGTTCGCCGAGCGCGGCACTCAGCGCCTCCAGGGGCAGCACGTGCTGCTCGGCGGGTACGCAGGCGAGCACGATCGGCGGCAGCGCGGTCACCGGGGCGATGGGGACGGCCTGGTGCAGGGTGCGGGAGACGTGCCAGGACAGCAGGTGCTCGACCTCCACGTAGCGGTCGCCGGCCTCCTCCCACTTGCGGCCCACCGCGTGCAGCACCGGGACCATCACGTCCTGCCAGGTGGGCACCAGGCCGTAGGCCCGTACGGCGTCGGTGAACAGGCCGTGCACGGTGGGTGAGTCGAGCCGGGTCGCGGCGCGGGAGATGCCCCGGGTCAGCCGCTCCAGCGCGGCGGGGGTGGGGGCTCCGGCGGCGGCCCGGCCCTGTCGCGGGAGCGCGGCGGGACCCGTCACCAGGCGTTTGCGGGCCAGGCGTGCCGCTTCGGCGGGCGGCAGGCCCGTCGTGGTGAGCCGGCACATCTCCTCGACGACGGCGATGTCCTCGTCCGTCCACCGGCGGTGCCGCCCCGCCGACCGCTGGACGGGTCCGAGACCGTAGCGCCGGTCCCAGCTGCGCAGCGTCGTCGGGGAGACTCCGAGCCGTCGCGCGAGGGCTCCCGTGGTGACCCCGGGGCCTTCCTCGGTCGGTAACGCGTGCCGTGCCTCTCGCCCCTCGTCCATCGCCTCACGATACGACGCACAACCGATGCGGGTTGCCCGGATGGCGAAGCCGTTTCCAGGATGACCGGGCCACGGCCGGGTGTGGCGCCCGTCCGCCCGGTCATGGACGACACGAGGTGGGTTCACGACCGTTTCCAGGAGTTGACGAGACATCGATGAGCACAGCGGTGCGGCAGCGCGTACCCGATCTGCGCACAGCCTCGGAGGCCGTCCTGGCGGACGGAATCGCGGCTGGTGACCCGGCGTGTCTCGCCGAGGCGTACCGCCGGTGGTCGCCACTGGTCCACCGGCTCGCCGGACGGGCGCTCGGCAACTCCTGCGACGCCGAGGACGTGGTGCAGCAGGTCTTTCTCGCGGCGTGGCGCGGCCGTTCCGGCTACCGGCCCGAACTCGGCTCGGCGGCGGCCTGGCTGACGGGCATCACCCGGCGCCGGATCGCGGACGCGCTCGCGGCCCGCGCCCGCCGTGCGGCCCTGGTCGATCTGGCGGCCTCCCGGCACACGGCCGAGACGGCGTCCGTGGAGTCGGTGCTCGACCGGATCGTGGTGACCCGGGAGCTGTCGCGGCTGCCGGTGCAGCAGCGCACCGTGCTGTGTCTGGCGTTCTACGAGGATCTGACCCAGCCGCAGATCGCCGAGCGCACCGGCTGGCCGCTGGGCACGGTGAAGAGCCACGCGCGGCGCGGTATGCAGCGGCTCAGCGTCCGCCTCGGACTCGTCCGGGTGCAGGTCTGAGAAAAATTCGGCGACGGCCTGCATCCGGAACCCGCCGACGCCGGGAAGAAAGTGTGCGCCTCAGAGAAATCCGATGCCGCGCGGCCTCGGGTGGCCAGGACCCCGCCGCCCAGAGGGTCGCGGCGGAACGTCACTTCCGGCGCCGGTCGCGTGGGTGCAGGCGCACGGCTAGGCTGGATGATCATGAATGCGCCTTCTGTCCAGTTCCGTGACGCTCCCGAGTCGGAGATCCCGCGCGCCCTGGCTCTCGCCTACCTCGTCTTCCACGAGAAGCCCGAGAGCGACAAGCAGCGCCAGCACGAGAAGATGCTCGCCGGCTGCCTGCGGATCGGCGCGTACGACGGGGACGAGCTGGTCGGTTTCGCGGCCGCCCACCCCTTCGTGCTCTCCGTGCCCGGCGGCGGTGAACTGTCCTGTCCCGGGCTGACGTTCGTCTCCGTGGCGCCGACGCACCGCCGACGCGGTGTGCTGTCGGGAATGATCCGCGAGCTCTTCGCACGCTGCGTGGACCAGGGGGCGCCCCTGGTCGCCCTGTGGGCGTCGGAGGCGTCGATCTACGGGCGTTTCGGCTTCGGCCCCGGCACGTACGGCACCACCGTGGAGATCGACGCGCGCCGTCCGCTGGACCTGCGCATCGCGCCGGATCCGCGCCCCCTGCGACTGGTCGACGCGGCGGCCGCGCCCGAGGTGCTCGGCCCGTACTTCGAAGGGACCAGATCCCGTCGGGCGGGGCGACCGGCGCGCAGCCGGGACTGGTGGCGCGAGGAGTGGCTGGCCGACAAGGACGAGGAGGACGCCGAGTTCTCCCCGGCCCGGGTGGTGGTGCTCGGCGAGCCGCTCGCCGGGTACGCGATCTACCGCACGAAGCAGGGCGACGCGGCGTCGCAGGCGAAGGGCCTCGTGCGGCTGGACGAGCTGGAGGCCGACTCCCCGCAGGTCGCGGCGGCCCTGTGGAGCTATCTGGCCGGGATCGACCTGACGGACCGGGTACGGGCCTGGGGGCGGCCGCTGGACGATCCGCTGACGCTGTTCGCGGGCGATCCGGACCAGGTGCGGATCACGGAAGAGTTCCCGGCGCTGTGGGTGCGGCTCGTCGACGTCCGCGCGGCGCTGGCGGCGCGCTCCTGGAGCGCGCCGGTGGACGTGGTGCTCGACGTCCGCGATCCGCGACTGCCCGCGAACGAGGGGACGTTCCGGCTGATCGCGTCCCCCGACGGCTTCTCGTACGCTGCCACCGGGGACGCTCCGGACCTGTCCTTCGAGGTGCGTGATCTGGCGAGCGCCTTCATGGGATCGGTGACCGTGCGCGCGCTGGTGGCGGCGGGGCTGGTCACCGAGCACACGCCGGGCGCGGCGCCGATGCTCGACGCCGCGCTGTCCGCCGGGTTGCTGCCGCACACGGCGGACGCGTTCTGATCTCCCTGCGTCCCGCGGAACGTCGGGGCTCAGTGCGGTGTCAGCACTTCATCTTCCAGGTGTGCGAGTCGCCGCTGTCGTTGCCCCAGCTGTCGTAGGGGATCTCCTGGCCGGGCGCCAGACAGACCGTGCCGAGGCCGATCAGACCGGGGTTCTCGTAGACCTGGACGTGGTCCTTGATGCCGGGCCCGGAGATGCCGTGGTTGGCCCAGGAGGAGTCCTCGTCCTGGATGCCGGGCTCCCAGTCGCGGTCGTCGCCGGACCAGTTCCAGCGCATTCCGGTGTAGTTGGCGTCGGTCCAGGCGCAGAACTCGCCGCTGGGGCACTGGGCGGCGTACGCGGTGGTGGTGACGGCCGCGCCGCCGAGGGCGAGAGCGGCGGCGGCGAGCAGGGCGATCGGATGCTTCATGGGGTTCCTCCGGTGGTGTGGGGGGTGCTGCGCAGGATCCGTGCGGAGACGTCGAGCGCATGGGACCGCAGGTCCTGCCATGCGGTCAGATCGGCCCGGTGGCGCTCGCGCACGGCGGCGAGCGAGCTGTGCCGGTAGGCGGCTTCGGGCCCCAGGTTGTTGACGACGGTCGAAACCCGGAACCAGCGCTTCTGATCGCCGTAGAGCGTGCGCTGGGCCGTGGCGAGACAGCCGTCGGTGTGGGCGCGGACGGGGATCCCGTTCGCCAGGGTCAGGGACAGTTCGGCGGGCGGTCTGCCGAACAGGGCGTCGGCGAGGCGCTCTTCGTCGGCCGCGCTCCTCGCGTGCCGCCCGGGCCGGGGCGGGACGAGCCCCCGGTCGATCAGGCAACGGTCGGTGAGCACCTGCTGGGCGGCTCTGATGGTGTCGTCCGGCGAGCGGGCGGGTCCGGTCGGGCGGCTCGCGCAGCCGGCGAGCAGCAGGGCGCCCGTGACGACTGCGAGCGCCCGGAGGCGGGGTCGGGGGATCATGGCCGGTTCAGCCCCGCTCGCACCCCATGGTGTTGTCACTGACGCCGTCGAGTTTTCCGGCCCACTCCCAGTTCTCGGAGTAGTCGTCGCGCCGGATCTCCCGGTAGAGGCAGTTGGAAACGGTGTAGCTGATCGCGTAGACGCTCTGGCCCACGCGGGATTCGAAGGAGGCGGCGTGGCGCTGCGTGCCGTTCTCGGCCTCCGCGTATCCGGGTGGCGCATAGCACCAGGCCTGGCCGTGCTGGCCGGGTTCGGTCCAAAAACAGACCTGTCCCGGTCCTTTCGCCGCCTGAGCGCCGGACGCGGCCGGTACGAGTGCGGCCGCGACGGCGAGGAGCGCGGCGGCGCATGCGGATCTGTGTTTCATGTGGGCGGCCCCGAGGTGGTCGTTCTCACTGTGCGTGACCACACTCCCCGGGCCCGCGCGACCTCACGCACGCATTCACCCGCGTCGGCGATTAGTCAGGTCATACCGACGCGGGCACCGGCGCCTCGGCGCAGGGCACGGTGCGGGCCATGCGCAGGGCGTCGACCGACTCGGCGAGGAGTTCGTACTCGGTGGTGTCGTCGCGGGTGGCGACCCGGACGAGGCGCCCACCGGCGAGCTCCTCGGCGACGCGCTCCTGGTGGTCGGTGTCCGCGCACCAGGCCCGCAGCAGGGAGGGCACGTCGGGGGCGTCGGCCGCGACCGGCATCAGGGCGCCTTCGGGCAGGTGCGGCAGGTCGGGCCGGGGGTCGAGACGTTCGGCGATCCAGGTGGCGCGGTCGCGCAGCCACCACAGGGCGAGGGGGAGGGTCGGGGCACGGTAGGTGCCGAGCGGGACACCCACGCGCTGTCCGCCGCATATTCCGTATGCGGTGACATGGCACAGGAATTCGTCGTGCACGATCTCCCCCATTGCCTGGCGCCATTGATCACTTACGCGGTGGCGCGTGATCAGTAATCGAGCCGTACGGCGGGATCGGCCGGTCAATGGGTCTCCCGACCGGCACGGCCCACCGAATCCGAACAATTTTCAACCGTCCCACTTGTCGAGTATCGGCACTCGCCGCTCGCTGTCACCACGCTTTTCACGCCAGTCTTCCGGCATATTCGCGGCCTCCGTTGGCCGAAAGGCGCCGCGTCGACGACACTGCACACCATGCACTCACATGACGTACTCATTGACGGTTACAACCGCATTAAGGAAGAGGTACACGCGGTCGTCGAGGGTCTTTCTCCGGAGCAGTTGCAGGCACGTCCCGGCGACGGCGCGAATTCCATCGCCTGGCTGATCTGGCATCTCACGCGTGTGCAGGACGACCATGTCGCCGACGCTGCCGGGACCGACCAGGTGTGGCTCGCCCAGGGCTGGGCCGCGCGCTTCGATCTGCCGCTCGCGGAGACGGACACCGGGTACGGGCACACGGCGAAGGAGGTGGGCCAGGTGCGCGTCGCCTCCGGAGACCTGCTCCTCGACTACTACGACGCGGTGCACGAGCAGACCGTGAGCCACCTCTCCGGCCTCACGGACGCCGATCTGGACCGGATCGTAGACGAACGCTGGGATCCGCCGGTGACGCTGGGGGTGCGTCTGGTGAGCGTCCTCTCGGACGATCTGCAGCACGTGGGGCAGGCGGCGTACGTGCGGGGACTGCTCTGACGGACCCTCACCACCGGGCCGCGGGGCCCCATTCCGAGCGGCGCCGGACGTCACGTCCGGCGCCGCTCTCGTGCGTCCCGAACTCCTCGTCCCTCCAGAGGTCTTGACAACGCGAATGGTCTGGACCAACTTTGGCGCACGACATCGGTGGCCACCGTCGTCCACATCCGCCCTACTCCTCTCCCCCGGAGGCATTCTGTGGACCGTGCTCGTCATGGCAGATCCGGCGCACCCAGGCGCCTTGCCGCCGCGCTCGCCGTCACCTCGGCGGCCGCGCTCGGCGTGACCGCGCTCGCCGCTCCCGCCCAGGCCGCCGACGTCAACGTCGCCAAGAACGCCGGCTTCGAGTCGGACCTGAGCAACTGGACCTGTACCGCGGGCAGCGGTGCCACCGTCTCCTCCCCCGTGCACGGCGGCGCCAAGGCGCTGAAGGCCACGCCGGCGGGCCAGGACACCGCCCAGTGCACCCAGACCGTCGCCGTGAAGCCCAACTCGACCTACAGCCTGAGCAGCTGGGTCCAGGGCAGCTACGTGTACCTCGGCGCGAGCGGCACCGGGACCACCGACGTGTCCACATGGACGCCGGGCGCCTCGTCCTGGCAGCAGCTGACCACCAGCTTCAAGACCGGCGCGAACACCACGTCGGTCACGATCTACATGCACGGCTGGTACGGGCAGGGCGCGTACTACGTCGACGACGTGAACGTCTTCGGCCCCGACGGGGGCGGCGGCAGCGACCCCGTGGTGATCCCGGGCACGCCGTCCGGACTCGCGGCGGGCGCCACCACGACCACCTCGGTGGACCTGTCGTGGACGCCGGTCTCCGGCGCGACGGGCTACAACGTCTACCGGGGCGGCACGAAGGTCGCCTCGACCACGGGCGCCTCCGCCACGGTCACCGGCCTGACCGCCGACACCTCGTACAGCTTCCAGGTCAGTGCCACGAACTCGGCCGGAGAGTCCGCCAAGTCGACCGCCGTGAGCGCGCGCACCGCCGCGACCGGGGGCGGGAACCCCGGCGGCGGCACCGTGCCCAAGCACGCGCTGACCGGCTACTGGCAGAACTTCAACAACGGCGCGACCGTGCAGAAGCTCCGCGACGTCTCCTCGCAGTACGACATCATCGCGGTGTCGTTCGCCGACGCGACGACCACGCCGGGTCAGATCACCTTCAACCTGGACCCGGCCGTCGGCTACGCCTCCGCCGCCGACTTCAAGGCGGACATCGCGGCCAAGCACACGGCCGGCAAGTCGGTGATCCTGTCGGTCGGCGGTGAGAAGGGCAGCATCTCGGTCAACAGCGACGCCTCCGCGACGGCGTTCGCCAACAGCGCCTACGCGCTCATGCAGGAGTACGGCTTCGACGGCGTCGACATCGACCTGGAGAACGGCCTCAACTCCACCTACATGACGAAGGCGCTGCGGGCCCTGGCGGCGAAGGCGGGCTCCAAGTTCGTCCTGACCATGGCGCCGCAGACCATCGACATGCAGTCCACGTCCGGCGAGTACTTCAAGACGGCGCTGAACGTGAAGGACATTCTCACGGTCGTCAACATGCAGTACTACAACAGCGGTTCGATGCTCGGCTGCGACGGCAAGGTCTACAGCCAGGGTTCGGTGGACTTCCTCACCGCGCTCGCCTGCATCCAGCTGGAGGGCGGCCTCGACCCGTCGCAGGTCGGGCTCGGTGTCCCGGCGTCCACGCGCGGCGCGGGCAGCGGCTACGTCGACCCGTCCGTGGTGAACAACGCGCTCGACTGCCTCGCGCGGGGCACCGGATGCGGCTCGTTCAAGCCCGCGAAGACCTACCCGGGGCTGCGCGGCGCGATGACCTGGTCCACGAACTGGGACGCCACGGCGGGCAGCGCGTGGTCCAACTCCGTCGGACCGAAGGTGCACAGCCTGCCGTAGCCACGGCGCAAGCGGTCAGCCGCCCAGGAAGAGCATCGTCCCGTCGGGCCCCAGGGCCTCCACGCGGGCACCGTGCTCGACCGTGCGGCTGACCGTGCAGTACTTCTCGTGAGTCAGGCGGACACCACGCTCGAAGGTGTCCGCCGCCGCCGTGTCACCCTCCGGCAGCACGAGTTCATAGGTGACCCGGACGGTGCCGACGCGGCCGTCGTCCTCGGGGCGGGAGACCGACTCGACGACGATCCGCAGGTCGTCGTGGGGCACGGTGCGGGCGGTGCGGTCGACGACGAGGCCGCCGCAGCCGCCGAGCGCGGCGAGCAGGAGCTCCACGGGGGTGAAGGACGGCTGGGCGCCCGCCGAGTCGGCGGGGGCGATACGGACCTCGGCGCCCCGGTCGTTGCGCGCGGTCCAGTCGCGCTCGCCGTTGCGTACGGTTTCGATGCGGTAGTCGGCCATGGCGGAACCGTAACCAGGGCCGGGCCGCACACCGCGCAGGCGGCACCGGCGCGGCGGGCCCGCCCCGGTCAGGGCCCCTGGACGTCGCCCCGGGTGGACGAGGCGAGGGTGTCGCGGTGGGCGAAGTCGCCGGGCGGGATGCCCGGGTGGTGCCCCGCCCCCGACGGCTCGGCCGCGGTGGCCGTGGGCCCCAGGGTGAGCCGGGAGACGATGCGGTAGCGGTCCCCGCGGTAGAGCGAGTGGACGTACTCGACGGGCCGGCCGGTGGTGTCGGACGTGAGCCGCTCGAACAGCAGGGCCGGGGAGAGCTCCGGCACGTCGAGGAGGTCGGCCTCCGCGCGGCTGACGACGGTCGGCTCGATGGCCTGGGTCGCTTCGCGGACGTGAACGTCGTGATGGGCCCGCAGATGCTCGTACAGGTCGCCGTTCTCCAGCTCCTGCGCGCTGAGGCCCGGGACGAGGTCGGCGGCGATGTGCAGGTGCTCGATGGCCATGGGCGCGCCGTCGACGAGCCGCAGCCGGGCCACGTACACGATCTTCGCGGCCGGTGAGAGGCGCAGCTTGCGGCCCACGCGGGCGCCCGCCTGGATCGTCGTGAACTCCAGGAGGCGGCTCGACCAGGCGCCCGCGGCCTGGGGCACCGTCAGCGCCTGCTCCTGCGCGACGAGCTCCTGGGTGATCTTCTCCGGGGCGACGAACATCCCGCGTCCGTGTTCGCGGACGAGAAGGCCGGCGGCGACGAGTTCGCCGACGGCCGCGCGCAGGGTGGGCCGGGAGACGCCGAGCGCGGCACAGAGCGTGCGCTCGGAGGGGATCGGGTCTCCGGGGGCCTGCGACTCGATGAGTTCGAGGATGTGGTCGCGCACCCGCTCCCGCTTGAGCACCGCTCCCGGGGTGCCTGCGTTCACCTCGGCGTTCACTCCCGCCCCCTCGTGTCGTACGACCAGTTACCTGACCAGTTCACCACGCGAGTCCGTTGATCGACAACTACCCAAGCTGAACTGGGGGGTTGACGCATCCAGTGGTCTATGCCAGCTTTCTCCACCACCAGAGGTCACCTGACCAGTTGGAGAACTGGTCAGGTCCGGCACCCCAGAGGTGAACCGTGAAGCTCCGCTTGCTCGCCGGTGTGTCCGCGCTCGTCGCGGTGACCGGGCTCAGTGCCTGTAGTTCGTCCGACTCCGCCGACGGCGGGTCCGGTGACGGCGGCCGGACCCGCCTCGATGTGTGGCTGATGCGCGACAGCGTCTCGGCGGCCTTCCAGAAGAACTTCGAGAAGGGATTCGAGGCCGCGCACCCCGACATCGACGTGCGCGTCCAGATCCAGGAGTGGGACGGCATCGGGGAGAAGGTCACGGCCGCCCTCGCCAGCAATGACGCGCCCGACGTCATCGAGACCGGCAACACGCAGGTCGCCCAGTTCGCGCAGAGCGGCGGCCTGCTGGACCTGAGCGACAAGGTCGACGATCTCGGCGGCAAGGACTGGCTGAAGGGCCTCGCAGAGCCCGGAGCCTATGAGGGCAAGCAGTACGGGATCCCGTACTACGCGGCGAACCGCGTCGTCGTCTACCGCAAGGACCTGTTCGAGAAGGCCGGCGTCGACGCGACCAAGATCAAGACGCGCGACCAGTGGATCGCCGCGACGCGCAAGCTCAACAAGGGGTCCGAGCAGGGCATCTATCTGCCCGGGCAGAACTGGTACGCCCTGTCGGGCTTCGTCTGGGACGAGGGCGGCGACCTCGCCACCGAGTCCGGCGGGACGTGGAAGGGCGCCCTCGACTCCCCCGAGGCCCTGCGCGCCATGGCCTTCTACAAGAAGCTCCAGGCGCTCGGAAAGGGCCCCAAGGACTCGGACGAGGCGCAGCCCCCGCAGGCCGAGGTGATGGCGAAGGGCAAGGTCGCCCAGGTCATCAGCGTGCCCGGCGGCGCCGCGGTGGTCGCCCAGAACAATCCCGAGCTCAAGGACCAGCTGGGCTTCTTCCCGATCCCCGGCAAGAGCGCGGACACGCCCGGGGCGGTGTTCACCGGCGGCTCGGACCTCGTCATACCGACCGTGTCGCAGCACCACGACGCCGCGTACACCTTCGTCAAGGAGCTGACCGGCGACGCCTGGCAGAAGAAGCTCGCCCTCGCGATGAGCTACGTACCGAACAAGACGACGCTGGCCGGGGCCGTCGCCAAGGACCCGGGCGCCTCGACCATGGCGGTCGGCGCGGCCGTCGGGCACGCGACGCCGAACACGCCCGGGTGGGCGGCCGTCGAGGCGAAGAACCCGATCAAGGACTACCTGACGGCCGTGCTGGCGGGCGGGGATCCGAGGCGGGAGGCGAAGAAGGCGTCCGACGCCATCACCTCGGCGATGTCCTCCGGTTCGTGACCGCGGGCCTCTCCGGCTCCCCTGTCCGGCTTCTCCCGTCCGAAAGGAGCGTGCGCCGTGTCGGTCGTCCGTGAACGCACCGCCCCGCGCCCTCTCGCCCGGCCGCCACGGCGCACGCCGCGCGGCCCGGCCCGTCGCACGACCATGGCGGGTGTCTGGCCCTATCTGCTGGTCGCACCCGCCGTGCTCGGCATGTTGTACCTGCTGGTCTATCCGCTGGCGCGGGCCGTCCTGATCTCGTTCCAGGACTTCGGGCTGCGCCAGCTCATCCTCGGCGACGCCCATTTCACCGGGTTCGACAACTACCGGACGCTGCTGAGCGCGCCGGAGTTCTGGACGGTGGTGCGCCGCACGTTCCTGTTCATGGCGATCAACGTCGTCCTCATCATGGTGCTCGCCACACTGGTGGCACTCATGGTGGAGCGGCTCGGCAGGTTCGGGCGCACCGCCGTGCTCAGCGCGCTGGTGCTGACCTGGGCGATGCCGGTAGTCGCGGCGACGACGGTCTTCCAGTGGCTGTTCCACTCCGAGTTCGGGGTGGTCAACCACGCGCTGACCGGTCTGGGGTTCAGCCGCTTCGACGGCTATCCGTGGCTGGCGCACGGGCCCGCGGCCTTCGCCATCCTGGTGACGCTCATCGTGTGGCAGTCGGTGCCGTTCGCGGCGATCACCCTGTACTCGGCGCTCACCACCGTGCCGGCCGAGCTGTACGAGGCGGCCCGGATCGACGGCGCCTCCGGCCTGCGTGTCTTCCGCTCGGTCACGCTGCCGATCGTCCGCCCGATCTTCATGCTGGTGGTCTCGCTCGAAGTGATCTGGACGTTCAAGGCGTTCGTGCAGATCTGGGTGATGACCCGCGGCGGCCCCGGTGACGCCACGACGATCCTGCCCGTGTACGCGGTGCAGACAGCGCTCGCCGGACAGCGCTACGACCTCGGGGCGGCCGCGTCGATGATCACGGTGGTGCTGATGTCCGGGGTGCTCGTCGCCTACTTCCGGCAGATGTTCCGTCAGGAGGCCGAGCTGTGAGCACGCCCCGGGCGCTGCGCCGCCTCCCGCTGAACGTCGCCGCGACAGTGACCGTCGTCGTGTGCCTGTTCCCCGTGTATTGGATGGTGACGACCGCCTTCAAGCCGTCCCGGGACATCCAGTCGGAGAACCCTCAGCTGCTGCCGCAGAGCTGGACCCTCGACCACTTCCGGCGGGCGATCGACGCGGACGGGTTCGCGCTGTTCTGGCGCAACAGCGTGCTGGTCACGCTCGGCGCGGTGGCGCTGGCCCTGCTCGTGGCTCTGGGCGCGTCGTTCGCCGTGGCCCGGATGCGCTGGCGCGGGCGGCGGCAGTTCATGCTGATGGTGTTCGTCGCGCAGATGGCACCGTGGGAATCCCTGATCATCCCCGTGTACATCATCTCGCGGGACACCGGCATGCTGGACCGGCTGCCGACCCTGACCCTCGTCTACTTCATGATGACGCTGCCGTTCACGATCGTGGTGCTGCGCGGCTTCATCGCGACGATCCCCGCCGAGCTGGAGGAGTCGGCGCAGGTCGACGGCTGCACGCGGGCCGGCGCCTTCCGGCACATCGCGTTTCCGCTGCTCGCGCCCGGTCTGATGGCGACGTCGCTGTTCGGCTACATCACGGCGTGGAACGAGTTCGCGTACGCCAACTTCCTCATCATCAAGGAACAGGACCACCGGACGCTGCCGGTGTGGCTGTCCTCGTTCCACAACACGTTCGGCACCGACTGGGGCGCCACGATGGCCGCCTCCACCCTGTTCGCGCTGCCCGCCCTGGCGATCTTCCTGCTGCTCCAGCGGCATGTGACGTCGGGGTTCGCGGCCGGCGCCGTCAAGGGCTGACCCCCTCGCCTCGGAGGTTCCCCCGTGCCCGCACACCTGCCCGCACTCGTCCCGCTCCCCACCCAGCTCACCCATCGGCCCGGTCACTTCACCCTGTCCGACGAGACCGCGGTCCGGGTCTCCCCCGGCGCCGGAGCCGCCGCCGATCTGCTCCGCACCCTCCTCGCCCCTGCCACCGGGCTGCCGCTGCCCGTCTCCCCCGACGGCTCCTTCGTGCTCGCGCTCGATCCCGATCTCGGTGGTCTGGGCGCCGAGGGGTACGGCCTGACGGTCGCCCCGGACGCGGTCCTCCTGCGCGCCGCGCACGTCACCGGGCTGCTGCGCGGAATCCAGACGGTGCGTCAACTTCTGCCGCTCGAAGCCCTTTCCGGATCACGCCGACGGGGTATCGCGTGGCGGCTGCCCTGCGTGGAGATCACGGACGTGCCCCGGCACGCCTGGCGGGGCTTCATGCTCGACGTGGCCCGTCACTTCCAGCCGGTGTCCGTCCTGCGCCGCACCGTCGATCTGCTCGCCCTGCACAAGCTCAACGTGCTGCATCTGCACCTCACCGACGATCAGGGGTGGCGGATGCCGGTCGCCGCGTATCCGCTGCTGACCGAGGTCGGCGGACGGCGCGCCGGTCCCGTCCCGCACGAAGGGGCCTACACCACCGCGGAGTTGACAGACCTCGTCGCCTACGCGGCCGCCCGCGGTGTCACCGTCGTACCGGAGATCGAGATGCCGGGCCATGCGCGCGCGGCGCTCGCCGCGTACCCCGAGCTCGGCAACGTCCCCGGCCGGCGACTCGACGTGTGGCCGCTCTGGGGCGTGTGCGACACGGTGTTCGGCGTCCACGAGCCGGTCCTCGACTTCTGCCGCACCGTGCTCGACGAGGTCGCCGACGTCTTCCCGTCGCGGCACATCCACATCGGCGGCGACGAGTGCCCCACCACCGAGTGGGCGGCGAGCCCGGCGGCCCGGGCCCGGGCCGCCGCCGAGGGGCTGGCGCACACGGACGCGCTGCGGGACTGGTTCCTGGGCCGGATCGGCGCCCACCTCGTCGGGCGCGGACGCGTCCCGGTGGTGTGGGCCGAGACCGGGGAGGGGCTGCCCGCGGAGTTCGCGGTGATGTCCTGGCGCGACCCCGAGCACACCCGGATCGCGCTCAAGCGCGGCCACCCCGTGATCAGCTGCCAGCACCGCGCGTCGTACCTGGACTACGCGCAGACCGACTCGCCCGACGAGCCGCACGCGGAGCCGGGCCTGGTGGTCGGGGTGCGCACGGTGCACGAGCACGAGCCGCCGACGGATCCGGAGACTGCCGGTCACCTGCTCGGTGTGCAGGCGCAGTTGTGGACCGAGTACGCCCCCACGGTCGACCACATCGACCGCAGGGTCTTCCCCCGCCTGTCCGCGCTCGCCGACCGCGCCTGGCACGGCTCCCCGTCCTGGGAGGACTTCCGTGCCCGCCTCGGCGCGCACGGCGCCCGGCTCGCCGCACTCGGCGTGCGGCACGGGCCGCTCGACCCGTACGTCCCCGACCCCCACCGTTCCGGAAGGGAACAGTCATGAGAACGACCCCCAGAACGAACAGGACGACCACGTCTCCCCGTACGCGCACGGCGCTCGCGTGCGCCGTCGCCGCCGCGCTCGGCTGCGCGAGCCTGCTCGCGCTCCCGCAGGGCGCCGCCGCGGCCGACGGAGCGCTGAGCGTGCAGTACCACACGGGCAGCACCGGCAGCGATCAGGCGGAGCCCTGGCTGAAGGTGCGCAACACCGGCTCCTCCGGAGTCGCCCTGAGCGACGTCAAACTGCGCTACTACTTCAAGTCCGACTCGGCGAGCGCGAGTTATCACTTCGCCTGCTCCTGGGCGGTCAAGGGCTGCGCCCGGATCACCGGCACCTTCGGCACCCTCGCCCACCCGACCGCGACGGCCGACCGGTACCTGGAGATCGGCTTCACGTCCGACGCGGGAACGTTCGCGGCCGGCGCCGACACGGGCGACATGCAGCTGCGCTTCTACCGCGCCGACTGGCAGCCGCTGAACCAGGCCGACGACTACTCGTTCGGCGCCGCGCAGACCGCGTACGGGAACTGGTCGAAGGTGACGGCGCAGCTCAAGGGCGCCACGGTGTGGGGCACGGCCCCGGCGGGCAACGATCCGACGGACCCCACCGATCCGACGGACCCGACCGACCCGCCGGGCGCGGGGGCGACCCTCTTCGACGACTTCTCCTACACGGCGTACAACGACCCACGGATCGCGGCCAACGGCTGGAGCGTGCGCTCCAATTCCGGCGGGCCCGGTGTGCCGGGTGCCACCTGGGCGCCGGAGAAGGTGACGTTCCCGGTCGTGTCGGGCAACACCGTGATGAACCTGGAGACGTCCACCGCGGGCACGGGCGAGAGCACGAAGCAGACCGAAGTGCTCACCAAGGCGACGAAGTTCAAGAACGGCACCTACGCGGCGAGGGTCAAGTTCGCGGACGCGCCGAAGAGCGGGCCCGACGGGGACCACCTCGTCCAGACGTTCTTCACGATCAACGACCTCAAGGCGCCGATGGCCGACGACTACGCCGAGTACGACTTCGAGTACCTGCCCAACGGCGGCTGGGGCGAGCCGTCGAACATCCTCTACACGACGTCCTGGGAGACCTACAACCCTGATCCGTGGCAGGCGGTGAACCAGCACACGGAGGGCCGGCGGAGCTACGACGGCTGGCACGACCTGGTGCTCACCATCGACAACAGCTCCATCCACTACTACGTCGACGGCCAGTTGTTCGGCACGCACGACGCCGCGTACCTGCCGGAGCGGCCGATGTCGATCAACTTCAACCAGTGGCTGATCGACCTGGCCGGCAACACGAGCACCAGCGCACGCGCCTACGACGAGCAGGTCGACTACGTGCTGCACGTCAAGGACCAGGTGCTCACCCCGGCCCAGGTGGCGGCGAAGGTGGCCGCCTACCGCTCGGCGGGCAAGGCGTTCGAGGACACCGTGCCGTCGGCGTGAGGTGACCCGCCCGGGGGCGGGGAGTCCGCGCGCCCCACACGCCCGGACTCCCCGGTGGTGCTCCCCCACCTCTGACGGCCGGCCCGGGAGTCGGCAGCGGCCGCCGCGGGCCAGAGTCTGCCGCGCGGCGGCCGGGATCTCATCCCGCACCCCCGGCTTTCGGTAACATTGTGTGTTGAATCAGTGGCGAAAAGTGACGGCGGCGACGCGTCGAGCCCCTTGCGGCGTCGCGGAGCCGCTGTCGCGAACAGCTCCGTCTGGCGTGAACGCGCCGTCTCAAGTAAGGCCTGAAGTCCGCCCCTGGTCCTGTCCGGGCAAGCGCTTGCCGCACCGGGCGCAGTACCGGGCGGCGGCATCGTCGGTGACCCGGCCGCAGTCCTCGCAGACACGCGGCAGCAGACAAGGCGCCTCGCCGCCCTCCGCGGTGACCGGGGCGGCGGCCCGGCGGATGGTCATGCCGGGCCGCCTGCGGTGCGCGGTGAGGTAGGCGAGCCCGTCGTCGCCCGCACTGACGGCGCGCCCCTCGCCGCGCGGCACGAACAGCAGGGTGCCCGGCGACAGTTCCTCCTCCGCGCCCGCCCGCCACAGCGTTCCGCCGCCCTCGACGATGAGGAGCAGCACGTCGAGGTCGGGCTCGACGTGCGGCGTGCCCCGGCTGCCGGGGCGGAGCCGGACGAGATTGGCGTCCAGTTGCCGGGCCGCGCCGTCGAGGCGCCACAGCGCTCCGGTGGCGCCGGCGTCCGCGGCGGAGAGGACGTCGGCGAGGGTGACGTGGGCGGCGGGCATGATGTCGTACTCCTCCGTGGTGTTCGGGCCACCGGCAGCCTACGGAGTTCGCCGCCGCGCGGCATCCGGGGCCGTCAGGAGCCCCCGAGGAACGTGGTGACCAGGGGCGTTGCCACGTCGGCGCACTCCTCGAAGTAGGCGTGCCGGCCGCCGGGGATCAGGCTCAGCCGGGCGCCGGGGACGCGTTCCGCCAGCAGCGGCGCGTTGGCCGTGGGATTGAAGTCGTCGTCGGTGCCGTGCAGGACGAGGGTGGGCGCGGCGATCCGCGGCAGGGCGTCCCAGGCGTCGTGCCGGGCGCTGGCGCGCAGGTGACGGCGGCGGGCGTGCGGGGGCATCGCCGGGTCGCCGAGGGTGTGGAACGGGCCGGGGTGCGCGGCGGTGTACGCGGGCGTGTACATCAGGTCGAGGAGGGCCGCGCGGGCCGCGTCCGGGTCGGGGTCGGCGAGGGCCTTGCGCACGGCGGGGCCGCGCTCGACGCCGTGCGGCGCACCCGGTGACGTACACCCGAGGACGAGGCGGTCGACGCGGGCGGGACGGTCCGCGGCCAGCCACTGGGCGACACGGCCGCCCATCGACGTCCCGTAGACATGGGCGCGGTCGATACCGGCGGCGTCGAGGACGGCGACGGCGTCCCGGGCGAAATTCTCCGTGCTGTACGTGTCGGTGTCCGGGGCGTCGCTCTCGCCGGTGCCGCGCCAGTCCATGACCACGGTGGTGAAGTGCGCGGCGAACCGGTCGCGCACCGAGTCCCACCAGCGGTGACTGTTCGACTGTCCGGACAGCAGCAACAGCGGGGCGCCGCTGCCGCGTACGTCGTAGTGGAGCGCGGCGCCGTCGGCCGCCTGTGCGTGGGGCATGGTCGTGGATTCTCCCTCATCGCAACTCCCTCTGCGCAAACGGTGGACTCCACAACATCACTCTGCAATTCTCCAACAACTGAATGCAAGAACGCGATGGTGATCCTTCGCCTCACTCGCTTCACCGCGCCGACGGGCGCGGGGACAGGGGAGTCATGATCGGACAGTTCGTGCCGAGATCCGGCAGACGAAGAGCGGGGGGTGGAATGCGTGCCCTCGCGGTGACGGTGCTCGCCCTCACCCTGGCGCTTCTCGGTCTTCCGGCGGTATCGGCGCAGGCCGCGGGCGGGCCGAATCTCGCCGCGGGTGCGACCGCCAAGGCGAGCAGCGCCAAGGCGGAATACGGCGCGGCGAACGTCTCGGACGGCAACGCCTCGACGTACTGGGAGAGTTCGGGTTCCGACTTCCCGCAGTGGGTGCAGGTGGACCTGGGCACGGCGGCCCGGGTCGACGAGGTGGTCCTGCGACTGCCGGCCGCGTGGGAGAGCCGCACGCAGACGCTGTCGGTCCAGGGCAGCGCGGACGGGCAGACCTTCGACACCCTGAAGGCGTCGGCGCAGTACTCCTTCGCGCAGGGGTCGTCGAACACCGTGACGATCTCGTTCGGCGCGACGCAGACCCGCTACGTGCGCGTCGCGATCACGGCCAACTCGGGCTGGCAGTCGGCCCAGTTGTCGGAGCTGGAGGTGCACGGCAGCAGCGACTCGTCGGCGAACCTGGCACGCGGCCGCACGTTCACCGCGAGCTCGACGACGCAGACGTATCTGGCGGCGAACGCCGGTGACGGCAACGCCGCCACCTACTGGGAGAGCCAGAACAACGCGCTGCCGCAGTGGATCCAGGTCGACCTGGGCTCGTCGGTGCAGGTGAACCGGGTGGTGCTGCGGCTGCCGTCGACGTGGGAGACCCGGTCGCAGACGCTGACGCTGCAGGGCAGCACGAACGGCAGCGACTTCTCGGATCTCGTCGCGTCGAAGGCGTACGAGTTCAACGCCACCAACGGGCAGGCCCAGACGCTGTCGTTCAACACGGTGACGACGCGCTATGTACGGGTGAAGGTCACAGGGAACACCGTGCAGCAGGCCGGGCAGCTCTCCGAGCTGGAGGTGTACGGGCCGACGAGCGGGGACACGACGGCGCCGTCCGCGCCGAGTTCGCTCGCCTACACCGAGCCCGCGACCGGGCAGATCAAGCTGACGTGGAAGGCGGCCACCGACAACGTCAAGGTCACCGGCTACGACATCTACGCCAACAACCAGCTGCGCGCCTCGGTCGACGGCGACACGCTCACGTACACGGACAACCAGCCCGCGTCGGCCACCCTCACCTACTTCGTGCGGGCCAAGGACGCGGCGGGCAACCAGTCGGCGAACAGCAACTCCGTGACGCGGACCGGGGCTTCGGGCGACACGCAGGCACCGACCGCGCCGTCGAACCTGGCGTTCACGGAGGCGACGGCGGGCCAGGTCAAGCTGACCTGGGGCGCCTCGACCGACAACGTGAAGGTCACGGGCTACGACATCTACGCGAACGGTCAGCTGCTGAAGTCCGTGGCCGGTGACGTCACGACCTACACCGACACGCAGCCGCAGTCGGCGACGGTCACGTACACCGTGCGGGCGAAGGACGCGGCGGGCAACGTGTCGGCGGCTAGCAACTCCGTGACACGCAACGGCTCCACGTCGAACGACGCGAACCTGGCCGTCGGCAAGCCGGTGACGGCCTCGTCGTCGACCTTCACCTACGTCGCCGAGAACGCGGTGGACGACGACACCAGCACCTACTGGGAGGGCGCCGCCGGGGCGTACCCGGGCACGCTGACGGTCAAGCTCGGCTCCAACGCGGACCTGTCGTCCGTCGTGGTGAAGCTCAACCCGGACGCGGCCTGGTCGGCGCGGACGCAGAAGATCGAGGTGCTCGGCCGGGAGCAGAAGGCGTCGGGCTTCACGACGCTGGTCGCGGCGAAGGACTACTCCTTCTCCCCCGCGAGCGGCAACAAGGTGAGCATCCCGCTGAGCGGCCGCGTCGCGGACGTGCGCCTCTCCATCACCGCCAACTCCGGCTCCTCGGGCGCGCAGGTCGCGGAGTTCCAGGTTCTCGGCACCCCGGCGCCCAACCCGGACCTCGTGGTCACCGGGATCACGAAGCCGGACGCGCCGGTCGAGTCGGACAAGATCACGCTGTCGGCGACGGTCCGCAACGCGGGCACGCAGGCCGCCGACGCCACCGACCTCGACTTCCTGCTCGGTTCGCAGAAGGTCGGCACCGCTTCCGTGGGCGCGCTCGCGGCAGGCGCCACCGCGACCGTCAGCGCGGACATCGGGGCGCGCGACGCGGGCACGTACACGGTCGGCGCGGTCGTCGACCCGAGCGGGCTCGTGATCGAGCAGAACGAGGGCAACAACAGCTACACGAGTCCGACCTCGCTGGTCGTCAAGCCGGTGACCAGCGCGGACCTGGTGGCCTCGCCGGTGGCGTGGTCGCCGAGCGCGCCCGCCGAGGGCGACACGGTCAACTTCACCGTCGCCATCAAGAACCAGGGCAACCAGGCGAGTTCGACCGCGGCACACGGCGTCACGCTGACGGTCACCGACTCCGACGGCACGGTCGTGAAGACGCTCACGGGTTCGGCGAGCGGCGCGATCGCGGCCGGGAGCACCACGGACCCGGTCAAGCTGGGCACCTGGACGGCGGGCAAGGGCAAGTTCACGGTGAAGACGGTGATCGCCGACGACGCCAACGAGCTGGCCGTCAAGCGCGCCAACAACACCTCGTCGCAGCCGCTGTTCGTGGGTCGCGGCGCGAGCATGCCGTACGACATGTACGAGGCGGAGGACGGCACGGCGGGCGGCGGCGCGAAGCCCGTCGGTCCGAACCGCACGGTCGGTGACCTGGCGGGCGAGGCGTCCGGCCGCAAGGCCGTCACCCTCGGCTCGACCGGTTCGTACGTCGAGTGGACGACGAAGGCGCCGACGAACACCCTCGTCACCCGCTTCTCGATGCCGGACTCGGCCGGTGGCGGCGGGACCAACTCCACGCTGAACGTCTACGTCAACGGCACGTTCCTCAAGGCCATCGACCTGACGTCGAAGTACGCGTGGCTGTACGGCAACGAGACCGGGCCCGGCAACACGCCGAGCGCGGGCGGTCCGCGGCACATCTACGACGAGGCGAACCTGCTGCTCGGCACGACGGTGCCGAAGGGGAGCAAGATCCGGCTGCAGAAGGACGCCGCCAACGGATCCACGTACACCATCGACTACGTCAACCTGGAGGAGGCCACCCAGCTGGCCAACCCGGACCCGGCCACGTACACCGTGCCCACCGGCTTCTCGCAGCAGGCCGTGCAGGACGCCCTGGACAAGGTGCGGATGGACACGACGGGCAAGCTCGTCGGCGTCTATCTGCCGGCCGGTGACTACGAGACGTCGAACAAGTTCCAGGTGTACGGCAAGGCCGTGAAGGTGGTCGGCGCCGGTCCCTGGTACACCCGGTTCCACACACCGTCGTCGCAGGAGAACACCGACGCGGGCTTCCGCGCGGAAGCGAGCGCCAACGGATCGACGTTCGCGCACTTCTCCTTCTTCGGGAACTACACCTCGCGCATCGACGGTCCCGGCAAGGTGTTCGACTTCTCCAACGTCGCCGACATCACCATCGACGACATCTGGAACGAGCACACGGTGTGCCTGTACTGGGGCGCCAACACCGACCGGGTCACCATCAAGAACTCCCGGATCCGGGACACGTTCGCCGACGGCGTCAACATGACGAACGGCTCGACGGACAACCACGTCGTGAACAACGAGGCGCGCTCGACCGGTGACGACAGCTTCGCGCTGTTCTCGGCGATCGACTCGGGCGGCGCGGACGAGAAGAACAACGTGTACGAGAACCTGACGTCGCTGCTCACCTGGCGGGCCGCCGGTATCGCGGTCTACGGCGGGTACGACAACACGTTCCGCAACATGCTCATCGCGGACACACTCGTCTACTCGGGCGTCACGATCAGCTCGCTGGACTTCGGCTACCCGATGAACGGCTTCGGCACGGGTCCGACGGCCATCGAGAACACCTCGATCATCCGCTCCGGCGGGCACTTCTGGGGCGGACAGACCTTCCCCGGGATCTGGATGTTCTCGGCGTCCAAGGTGTTCCAGGGCATCCGCGTCAACGACGTGGACATCCTCGACCCGACGTACAGCGGCATCATGTTCCAGACCAACTACGTGGGAGGCCAGCCGCAGTTCCCGATCAAGGACACGATCCTGACCGACGTCACGATCTCGGGCGCGCACAAGAGCGGCGACGCCTATGACGCCAAGTCCGGGTTCGGACTGTGGGCGAACGAGATGCCGGAGGCCGGGCAGGGTCCGGCGGTCGGTGAAGTGACCTTCCACAACCTGAAGTTGAGCGACAACGCGGTGGACGTCCGCAACACGACGTCCACGTTCAAGATCAACCAGCTCCCGTAGGACGACAGCACGGCAGGGGTGTCAACTGGAGGTTGACACCCCTGCACTGTCAACCTACGGTTGCCTCATGACGAATCCATCGGATGCCGTGAACCCCGCGGGCATGACCTCGTCCGTCCGCCTCGACGACCTCATCGACGCCATCAAGAAGGTCCACACCGACGCCCTGGACCAGCTCCAGGACGCGGTCCTCGCAGCGGACCACCTCGGCGACATCGCCGACCACCTCATCGGCCACTTCGTGGACCAGGCCCGCCGCTCCGGCGCCTCCTGGACCGACATCGGCAAGAGCATGGGCGTCACGCGCCAGGCGGCGCAGAAGCGCTTCGTGCCGAAGGGCTCGGAGAACGACCTCGACCCCAGCCAGGGCTTCAACCGCTACACCGCTCGCGCGCGCAACGTCGTGGTGGGGGCGCAGCAGGAGTCGCACGCCGCGAAGAACACCACGATCGGCACCGCGCACCTGGTCCTCGGACTGCTCCGCGAGCCGGACGGCCTGGGCGCCCGGGCGATCCTCGCGCAGCACGTGCCGCTCGACACCGTCCGGCAGGCCGCCGCCGACCGGCTGCCGGCGGCGGCCGGCGAGTCCCCCGCCCTGATCCCGTTCGACGCGGAGGCCAAGAAGGCCCTGGAGCTGACGTTCCGCGAGGCGCTGCGCCTGGGCCACAACTACATCGGCACCGAGCACATCCTGCTGGCGCTGCTGGAGCAGGAGAACGGCACGGGGCTGCTGTCGTCGCTCGGCGTCACCAAGGAGGCGTCCGAGGCGGACATCACGGCCGCCCTCGCCGCGCTGACGATGGAAGCCTGAACCCACAGGAAAAAACGAGGTGGTCCGGCCGGGCCCCACGGACACGAGTGGGAAAATACTTCCATGACTGACCGCTCAGGAACCCCCGCCAGGCCGGACGACCTCGTCGACATCGACGCCCTCATCGACGCCTATTACACGAGGGAGCCGGACGTCACGCGCCCCGAGCAGCGTGTCGTCTTCGGCACGAGTGGCCACCGCGGCTCGAGCCTCGACGGCGCCTTCAACGAGAAGCACATCGCCGCGATCACCCAGGCCATCGTGGAGCACCGCACGGCCGAGGGCATCACCGGCCCGCTGTTCATCGGCCCCGACACGCACGCCCTGTCCGGGCCCGCGCTCAAGACGGCGCTCGGGGTGCTCGCGGCGCACGGCGTGCGCGTCATGGCCGACGCGCACGGCGACTTCGTGCCGACGCCCGCGCTCAGCCACGCGATCCTGCGCTGGAACCGCACCGCGGGCAGCGGCCCGGAGCGTGCCGACGGCATCGTGATCACGCCCAGCCACAACCCGCCGCGCGACGGCGGCTTCAAGTACAACCCGCCGCACGGCGGTCCGGCCGACTCCACGACGACCGCGTGGATCGCCGCCCGCGCCAACGAGCTGCTGGAGGACGCCGACTGGCAGGCGGCCACCGGTGACGACTCGGCCTGGGAGCCGTACGACTTCCGCGAGCGTTACGTCGAGGACCTGAAGGACATCATCGACGTGGACGCCATCCGGTCCGCGGGCGTGCGCGTGGGCGCCGATCCGCTGGGCGGGGCGAGCGTCCACTACTGGTCGCGGATCGCCGAGCTGTACGGCCTCGACCTGACCGTGGTGAACCCGAAGACGGATCCCACCTGGCGGTTCATGACGCTGGACTGGGACGGCAAGATCCGGATGGACCCGTCGTCGGCGCCCGCGATGGCCTCCGTGCTCGCCCGCCGCCACGACTACGACCTGCTGACGGGCAACGACGCCGACGCGGACCGGCACGGCATCGTCACGCCCGACGCGGGTCTGATGAACCCCAACCACTATCTCGCCGTCGCCATCCACTACCTGTTCAGCCACCGGCCGCAGTGGTCGGCGTCCGCCGCGATCGGCAAGACGCTGGTGTCGAGCGCCGTGATCGACCGGATCGCCGCCTCGCTCGGCCGGCAGCTCGTCGAGGTCCCCGTCGGGTTCAAGTGGTTCGTGCCCGGGCTCGTCGACGGGTCCGTTGCCTTCGGCGGCGAGGAGAGCGCCGGAGCGAGCTTCGTCCGCAAGGACGGCAGCGTGTGGACCACCGACAAGGACGGCATCCTCCTCGCGCTCCTCGCCGCCGAGATCCTCGCGGTGACCGGGAGGACGCCGTCGGTGTACTACGCCGAACTCGCCGCCGAGCACGGTGCGTCGGGCGCCGCCTACGCGCGCATCGACGCGAAGGCGACCAAGGAGCAGAAGGCCCGTCTGGCGAAGCTCACCGGCGACGCGATCACGGCGGACACCCTCGCGGGCGAGTCGATCACAGCCCGGCTCTCCGAGGCGCCGGGCAACGGCGCGGCGATCGGCGGCGTGAAGGTGACCACCGAGAACGCGTGGTTCGCGGCGCGGCCCAGCGGCACGGAGGACGTGTACAAGATCTACGCCGAGTCGTTCCGGGGGCCGGAGCACCTCGCCCAGGTGCAGAGCGAGGCGCAGGCCATCGTCGACGCGGCGCTCAGCTAGCGGTCTCCGGCAGGCCGGGGACGTCCGCGACGCTGTCCACCACGTAGGTGTGCGGGTTCGCTTCGAGCTGCTCACGGGTCAGCTGGCCCGTGAGCACGCCCACGACGACACCCGCACCCGCGTGCGTCCCCGCCTCCAGGTCGACGGCGGTGTCGCCCGCGACGAGCACCGTGCGCACGTCGAGGACCCCGCACTTCTCCATCGCCCGGTGGATCATGTACGGGGCCGGGCGGCCCCGGCGCACCTCGTCGGAGGTGACGACGGCGTCGAGATTGCCGCCCTCACCGACGGACCAGCCGAGCGAGGCGAGCAGCGGCAGCGCCACGTCGTCGCTGAACCCGGTGGTCAGCGCGATCTTGACGCCGCGGGCGCGCAGTTCGTCGAACGCCTTGTCGGCGTGGGCGATCGGCTCCGGCGGCACCTCCTCGTACCGCTGCTTGAGGAACGTGCGGAAGACCTCGTACTGCCGCTCCACCAGCTCCGCGTCCGGCGTGCCGCCGCCGATGCGGACGAGCGCGGCGATGGCCTCCCGCTTGTCGGTGCCCATCCAGGTCTGGAGGTCGGCCCGGTCGACGGTGACGCCCGTCGCCTCGACGGCGTGGCGCAGCGCCTCGTAGACGGCGCCGTGCTCCTCGATCGTCGTTCCTGCCATGTCGAAGACGGCGAGTTCGATCACTGGGTGTCCTTAGGCGTGTGGTGGGGAAGCGTGGGGTGGGGCGAAGCGTCGTCGGTGCGTTCCCGGGCCGCGACGGTGCGGCCCCCGACGGTGTTCTCGATGGTGAACGTGGCCATCGCGGGCAGATAGCGGTCGTCCGCGTACTCGACGGGCGTGCCGTCGCGGGTGAACGCCAACCGCCTTACGCGCAACAGGGGTTGCCCGATCTCGACGCCCAGCAGGTCGGCGTCCTGCGATCCCGCGGCGATCGCGTCGATGGTGTGGCGCGCGTGGTGCAGGTCGACGCCCCGGGCGATGAGGGCCTCGTAGACGGAGCCCGCGTCGGGGTCGACCGCGAACAGGTGGACGCCCGCGTCCAGCAGGAACGTCGAGCGCTCCACCATCGCCGGGACGCCGTCCAGCTTGCGCAGCCGGATCAGGTCGACGACCGGCTCTCCCTCGTCGAGGCCGAGGCGGGCCGCCGCCTCCGCTCCCGCTCGGCGGCGGGCGACCTCGACGGTGAACTGGCCCGGGACGCGGCCGATGGAACGGGCCCACTGGGTGAACGACATGAGCGAGGCGAACGGCTGGGACGGGGTGACCCTGCGGGCCACGGGCGGCTTGCCCCGGCCGCCCACGAGATGTCCCTCGGCGCGCAACTGGGCGAGCGCCTGACGCACCGGCCCGCGCGAGGTGCCGAACTCCTCGCACAGCTGGGCCTCGCTCGGCACGGGCCGGCCCTCGGGCCACTCCCCCGCCTCGATCCGGCGCCGGAACTCGGCGCCGAGCCGCTGGTGCAGCGGCCCGCTCTCCGCACTTGTCTTCACAACTTGAGTCTTGCAGTTCCGCACCGAACAGGACAAGGGGCCGCTTGATCTCCAGCCGGTAAACAATCGGGAAACTTGTATAGACAGCTCTTGCTGTGGGTGGCCACGTCTCCGCAGGCTGGTCGGCATGAGCATCGCAACAGCACTCTCCCCCGCCACGGACCTGCCGCGCGGACGCAGCGACCTCGTCGTGGTCGGCGCCGGCATCGTCGGGCTCGCCCACGCCGTCGAGGCGGTGCGGCGCGGCCTGAGCGTCACGGTCGTCGAGCGGGACCGGCGCCCGGTGGGCGCTTCCGTGCGGAACTTCGGGCACTGCTGCATCACCGCACAGGAGGGCGACCTGCTCGGCCTGGCGGAGCGTTCGCGCACGGGCTGGCTGGACGCCGCCGGGCGGGCGGGACTCTGGGCGCCGGAGGCCGGCGCCCTGGTGGTGGCCCGCTCGGCGACGGAGCTGGCGGTCCTGGAGGAGTTGCGCCGGACGCGTGGCGCGGACGCGGTGCGACTGCGCACCCGGGACCAGGTGGCGGACGCGCTCGGCCGGTCCGCGGACGCGCGCGACGACCTGATGGGCGGCGCCCTGCTCCCGGCCGACCTGCGGGTGAACCCGCGCGAGGCGGCGCCCCGGCTCGCGTCCTGGCTGGCGGAGCAGCCCGGGGCGACGGTGGTGTGGGGCACGAACGTCACCGGGGTCGAGGAGGGCGTCGTGCACACGGCCCGCGGCGACGTCCACGGCGACCGGGTGCTGCTCTGCGTCGGCCACGACCTGGACCGGCTGCACCCGGCCGAGGCGGAGGCGCACGGCATCGAGCGGTGCCGCCTCTCGATGGCACGGATCGCGGCACCCGAGGCGTTCCGCACGGACGCGGCGGTGCTCACGGCGACCTCGATGCTGCGCTACGACGCGTTCACGGCGACTCCCTCCGCGAGCGCGCTGCGGGCCGAAGTGACCGCGCACAGTCCCGAGTTGCTGGACGTGGTCGCCAACGTGATGTTCACGCGGCTGCCCGACGGCACGGTCCTGGTCGGCGACTCGCACGCGTACGACGCGACAGAGATCCCGTTCCAGGACGAGGCGGTCTCGGCGCTGCTGCTGCGCGAGGCGGCCCGGGTGCTCGGCGTGCGCGAGGTACGGGTCACGGAGCGCTGGCAGGGCGTGTACGCGAGCAGCCCCCGCGGACCGCTGCTCGTCCGGGACGTCGCGACGGGCGTGCGGGCGATCTCGGTCACGTCGGGCGTCGGGATGACCCTGTCCTTCGGCCTGGCGGCCGCGACCTTCGACGGGGACCTCAAGACCACGGACTGAAGCGGGACGTGAGGAAGTCGGGAAGTGAGGAAGGGGGCCCCTCCCCTCGCACGGGCCCCCTTCCCCGGCTCACTTCAGCGTCAGCCGGTGCACCCCTCCCAGCTGTGTGCCGACGTACAGGCCGCGTCCGTCCGGGGTCGCGGCCATCGACAGGACGTCGGTGTTCTGGAGCGTCCCCGAGACGTTGTGCCAGGTGCGGCCGCCGTCGGTGGACTTCAGAACGCCTCGGGCCCCGTACGGGACTTCACCCGGCATCCAGCGTCCGGTGGTTCCCGCGTACCAGGCGCCGCCGGCCTTGACGATCCCGGAGACCTGGATGCGCAGGGCGCCGTGGTCGGCGGTGTGGAAGGTGCGGCCGCCGTCGGACGACCAGCGCAGCGTCTGACCGCCGACGATCAGCCGGGAGCCGTCGGCGCCCAGCGCGGAGACCGCGCCGTCGGCCGCCTTGGTCAGCGTCCTGCCGAAGTCGTCGGAGTACGACAGGCCGCCGTATCCGCCGAGCCAGAGCCGTCCGGCACGGCCCGGGTCGAAGGCCAGCGCACGGTACTCGTCGTTCTTGCGCAGGCTCTTCCAGTGCTCGCCGCCGTCCGCCGTCGTGTAGACGCCGGGGCCGTCGATGCGAGCGTAGGAGACGGCGACCCGGTCGGGGTCGCGCGGGTCGACGACCAGGGCGAGCGTGTTCCCGTCGAGCTGCCCCCGCTCCTCCCAGGTACGGCCGCCGTCCGTGCTCTTCTGCACGGAGAGCCCGGCGAGGCTCTCGAAGGTGCGCCACACGATCCTGCTGTCGCGGGCGTACGGCTGGATCGCCGTCACCTGCGTCCCGGTGGTGCCTTCGTGCTCTCCGGGGCCCCACTCGGGCGAGGCGGCCGGCAGCGCGGTGCGGTACATGCCGACGCTCGTCCCGGCGAGCAACGATCCGTCGGCCACGGCGAGCGCGGGCACGCTCTCGCCCTGCACACCGATCCGCCGCTGACCCGAACCGCTCTGTCCGCCACGGTAGATGCCCGCCGAGGCGGCGCTGACGGTGTAGCTGCCGTCGGCCCAGCGGTCGTAGTCGTACAGGACCGTGCCCGGGTTCGGCTTGCCGATCTCCTGCCAGGTGGCGCCCGCGTCCTTGCTGAGGCGGGTCTTCCCGTCGGAGTCGTCGAGGAGGATCTCGCCGCGGCTGACGGTGACGAGGCCGCGGCCGTCGCCCTGTCCGACACCCCAGTTGCGGCCTCCGTCGGAGCTGATGAACAGGCCGCCGCCCTTGCCGAGGATCTTCACGGCGACCAGTTGGTCGTCGGCGGAGAACCCGGCGAACGCCTGGCTGCCGTCGGTGGCCGCCGCGTAGACGCGCTCGGCCTTCTTCGGTCCACCGCCCACCATGTCGCGCACCACCCACACGGCGCGTCCGGCCCAGACGTACAGGTCGTCGCCGCCCATGGCGACGCCGTAGACGTCGGCCGGCAGCCCGAGTTCCTCGGTCTGCCAGCTGTCGCCGTCGTCACGGCTGACAAGGAGCGCGCCCTCGTCCGTCTGCGCCACCAGGACCCGGTTGTCGGCGTCGCTGACCAGGTTCTTGTAGGACAGGTCGGGGGCGTTCAGGCGCTCCCAGGTGCGGCCCTTGTCGGTGGTGCGCAGGATGCCTCCGTTGCCGACGGACCACGAGAAGGCCTGCATCGCCGACCACCAGCGGCTGGAGTCGTGGGCGTCCACGACGATCGAGGGCTCGTTGGTGGCGGCGCCCACGAACGGGGTGCGGGCGCGCTCCGCCCACGTCCTGCCCGCGTCGGTGGTGAGCCAGGCGCCGGGCTTGCCCGACTGGGTCATGACGGCCTGCTTCGGGTCGCTCGACGCCAGGGTGACCCGGCCGTCGGCGCTGTTGGGCCCGACGGGCCGCCACGCGGTGCCGTGCGCGTCGGGCGAGGTGACCTCGAACCCGCCGGTGCCGTACTGGTGCTGCCCACCGGTCGCCTTCGCGCGCGCCGTGACGCGGTAGGTGCCGGGGTCGGGTCCGTCCAGGACGACGGCGAAGTAGTGCGGGTCCCCGGTGGCCTTGGTCGTCTTCGTGTACGTGCGCCCCTTCGGCGGATCCACCGTGAGCGCGGGCGGCGCGGTGAGCGCGGTGGGCGTGTAGACGTACGCGGTGCTCGCGCCGGACGACGGGTCGGGCGTCGCGTCGACGTACAGCGGAATCGCTTCGAGCAGGTACGGCACCGTCAGGAGCGTGTCCCCGTGGTCGGTGACGGTGACCGCGCCGGAGAAGTGCACGGTCGTGTCGGGACGGCGGGCGTCCACGGTGAGGCGCACGGTGGCCGAGCCGCCCGCGCGCACGGTGACCCGGCGGGGGCTCACCCGCGCCGCGTCGCCGTCGACGGAGACCGTCCCGCTGACGGTCTTCCTGGAGCCGTTGCGCAAGGTGACGGTGCGCGTTCCGGTGACGCGCGGGCCGCCCATGTCGGCGAGGCCGAGCGAGACGGCGGCCGGGGACGCGGTCAGCGCGGCGTCGGCCGCGGCGGCCACGTCGAGCCGGCCCGCGCCCTGCGCGATGGCGTCGACTCCCTTGAGGCGGTGGGCCGTTCCGGTCAGACCGGCCCCGATCTGCGCCGGGGTGCTCTCCGGCCTGAGCTGGCGCAGCAGCGCGGCGGAGCCCGCGACGAGCGGTGACGCCATCGACGTACCGGACATGCGCCAGGTACCGGAGGACACCATCGAGGTCGGCACGGTCGAGCGGATCTCCACGCCCGGGGCCACGAGATCGGGCTTGAGGTTCAGGTTCTGGTCGGGGCCGCGCGAGGAGAACGAGGCGATCTCGTCGGTGGAGTCGCGGCCGGACAGGGTCAGCTTCGCGTCCTGGGCGGCGAGTTCGGTGAGCTCCTGGGCCTGGACGCTGTCGACGCCGATGACGACGAGACGGTCCATGCGCAGATCGCCGCCCGAGCCGTTCAGGCTCCGTCCGCTGTCGGACGCGACGGGTACGCCGTCGCCGGGCTGCTGCGCGACGACGGGTCCGCCGCCGCCCCCGACACCGCCGATCAGCGCGAGCGCGCCGCGCTTCTCGGCCTCCTCGTAGACGGCGAGATCCTCCGCGTAGACGGTGTCGCCCTCGGTGCGCGCGGGCGGCGCGGCGTACAGGAGGATCTTGCCGCGGACGTCGCCGGCCTTCTCCCAGTCGTCGGCGCTGCCCTGGCCGATGTCGACGAGCGCGCCGGTGACCGGCCGCCTCGGCGGGTTGGCGGAGACCAGTCCCCGGTACGTCTCCAGGGTCTCGCGCTGTCCCGCGAGGCGGAGTTCGGGCACGGCGATGCCGCTGGTGGAGGCGCCGACCGCGAGGACACCGCGGGCCGCCGCGGGCGATCCGACGCTGTACGGGCCCGGCCCGTCGTTGCCCGCGGCGGCGACGACCACGACGCCCGCGTCAACGGCCGCGCTCGCGGCGAGTCCGAGCGGGTCGGTGCCGTCGCCGGGGCCGCCGATGCTGAGATTGATGACGTCGGCGCGGTGCGGGTTGGCCGGGTCGATGGCCGCCTCGATGCCGGCGACGATGGTGGAGGTGTCGCCGTAGCCGTCGGCGTCCATCACCTTGTAGGCGAGGAGTTCGGCGTCCGGCGCCGCGCCGGTCACGCCGCCCGGGCGGGCCGCCTCGGCCGCGATGATCCCGGCGACGTGCGTGCCGTGGGCGTTGTCGTCCATCGGGTCGTCGTCGCCGTTGACGAAGTCGTGGCCGCCGACGACCTTGTGGCCCTCGCCGAAGCCGCCGCCGAGGTCGGGGTGCGTGTAGTCCACGCCGGAGTCGACGACGGCGACGGTGACGCCCTTGCCGGTGGCCTTCGTACCGCCGGGCGCGGAGCGTTCCCACACCTGGGGCAGGTTGACCAGCTCCTGCTCCGGTGCGGCTTCGGTGGCCTGCACCTTGATGCGGGTGTCCGGGACGACGGCGCGGACCCCGGGCAGGGCGCGCAGCCGGGACACCGTGTCCTCGTCGACGGTCATCGAGACCGCGTTCAGGACAAGCCCCATGCGGCGTACGGACTTCGGGGCGGCGCCCGCGTCCTTCGCGGCCCCGACGACCGCGTCCTGCCGGGTGTCGATGCGCTCGCGCGCCGCACGGACATCGGCGGCACGTGCGTCACGGGCGGCGCCCGCGGGCGCCGCCAAAGCGGTGGCCCCGTCGAGTTCGACGATCACGCGGGTGCGCGCGGGGGTGGCCGCGGCCTGCGCGACGGCGGTCGCCGACATGAGGCCGCCGAGCACGGCGGCGGTCAGCACGGCATGCAGAGGTCTTCGCACACCGCGGGGAGCGAGACGGGTGAGTCGTATGTGGTTGCCCATGTTGGGAGTTGGTAGTCGGGCGGAGCAGGCGCGCACAACGGATCTCGGCGGCCCATTGCTGCCGGTGGCACACATGGGCCAGGATCCCGGCATGACCGAACAGCTCTCCGCGGTCGGCGTCGACCGCTTCGACGAGGCCGTCTACCGCGCCCTGCTCTCCCGCGAGGCGGCCTCCCCCGGACAACTCGCCGACGAACTCGCGTGCTCCGCGGACCGGGTGGGCCGCGCGCTCCACCGGTTGCACGACCTGGGTCTGGTGGGACGGCTGTCCGGAACCCGGCGGCGGTACGCGGCGATCGATCCCGAGCACGCCGTGGACGCCCTGGTCCGCACGCGCGCGGCCGAGCTCGACCGGGTCCGGTCCACCGCGGCCGAGCTGTCCCGGCTGTTCACGGCCGGGCGGCACGACGGCGGCGAGCAGGTGGAGGTCGTGCACGGCAGTGAGGCGCTGGGCCGCTGGTTCGTACGCCTGCAGCAGGAGGCCCGCGACGAGGTGCGCACACTCGACCGGCCGCCCTACGCGCTGACGACGGCGAACCCCGTCGAGGAGACCTCGCTCGCCGACGGCCTCACCTATCGGGCGGTGTACGCGCCCGAGGCGCTGGAGTGGCCGGGTGTCCTCGACGACATCCGGCGCCTGGTCGGTCTGGGTGAGCAGGCCCGGGTGCTGCCGGGGCTGCGGGTGAAGCTGGCGATCGCCGACGACCGGGTGGCGCTGATGCCGCTCTCGCTGGATCTGTCGTCCGAGGTGCGGGCCGCCGTGATCCGTCCGTCGGCGCTGCTCGATCTCCTCATCGACCACTGGGAGCTGTGCTGGCGGGTGGCGGAGCCGCTCGACGCGCCCGCCGAGGGCCCGCTCGACGCCGAGGACCGGCTGATGCTCTCGCTCCTGGTGAGCGGGTTGAAGGACGAGGCGATCGCCCGGCAGCTGGGGTGGTCGGTACGCACCATGCGCCGCCGTACGAGCCGTCTGCACCACCTCCTCGGCGCGGCGAACCGGTTCCAGGCGGGTGTGATCGCGCAGCGCCGCGGCTGGATCTGAGGATTGATCAAATCTTTGCCGTTGGCCGGATCTACTCGGTCGCCCAAGGCAACCATCATCCACAACTCCGCACACTGCGGATTTGCTAAGGGAACCAGTCGCTTTACCTTTTTGACGCACGGCCGAAACCGACGGGGTGACCCCGTTCGCCGCGTTACGGGCACATTGACCGGCCCCGCCGCCATGACACACGCTCGACATATAGATGCCGTGTACAACCGATTCGGCCCGATGGCATTCACCCCTGCTTTCCCGCAGGTCACACGGGCCGCACCGGAGCGACACGGCGGAACGGCAAGCGGGAGGAAGCATATGTGCGGCATCACCGGCTGGGTCTCCTTCGACCGTGACCTGCGGACCTCGCACGACACATTGGATGCGATGACGGCGACCATGGAGTGCCGTGGCCCCGACGACCGCGGCACGTGGATCGACGGCCCCGCGGCGCTCGGCCACCGCCGGCTCGCCATCATCGACCTGCCGGGCGGACGGCAGCCCATGACCGTGGAGACACCGGGCGGCACGGTCGCGATGGTGTACTCCGGCGAGACCTACAACTACACCGAGCTGCGCTCCGAACTGGCCGCCAAGGGGCACCGGTTCAGGACCGACTCGGACACCGAGGTCGTGCTCCGGGGCTACCTGGAGTGGGGCGAGGAGCTGCCCGCACGGCTCAACGGCATGTACGCGTTCGCCGTGTGGGACGGCCGCGTCGACCGGCTCGTCATGGTCCGCGACCGGATGGGCATCAAGCCCTTCTACTACTACGAGACCCCGGACGGCGTCCTGTTCGGCTCCGAGCCCAAGGCGATCCTCGCCAACCCGCTCGCCCGGGGCCGGGTCTCCCTGGAGGGACTGCGCGAGCTCTTCACGTTCGTGAAGACTCCGGGTCAGGCGGTGTGGGACGGGATGCACGAGGTCGAGCCGGGCACGGTCGTCACCGTGGACCGGTCCGGGCTGCGGGCACGCGCGTACTGGACGCTGGAGACGAAGGCGCACACCGACGACCGGGACACGACCATCGCCACGGTGCGTGAGCTGCTCGACGACATCGTGCGCCGCCAGCTCGTCTCGGACGTCCCGCGCTGCACGCTGCTCTCGGGCGGCCTGGACTCCTCGGCGATGACCGCGATCGCGGCGCAGCAGCTGGCCGGGCGGGGCGAGACGGTGCGCAGCTTCGCCGTCGACTTCCTCGGGCAGGCGGAGAACTTCGTCGCCGACGAGCTGCGCGGCACGCCCGACACCCCCTTCGTGCACGACGTGGCCAAGGCGTCCGGCACCGACCACCGCGACATCGTGCTGGACTCGCACGCACTGGCCGACCCCGAGGTCCGCGCCCGGGTCATCCGGGCCCGTGACCTGCCCGCCGGCTTCGGTGACCTGGACGCCTCGCTGTATCTGCTGTTCAAGGCGATCCGCGAGCACTCGACGGTCGCGCTGTCCGGCGAGTCCGCCGACGAGGTCTTCGGCGGCTATCTGCAGTTCTTCGACGAGGAGGCGCGCGCCGCGGACACCTTCCCGTGGCTGGTGAGCATGGGCCGGCACATGGGCGACGACGCGGACGTGCTCCGGCCGGACCTCGCGCGCCGTCTCGACCTGGGCGGCTATGTCGCCGACAACTACGCGGGCGCCGTGCGCGGCATCCAGCGGCTCGACGGCGAGAGCGACTTCGAGTACCGGATGCGGCAGATCTGCCACCTGCACCTGACCCGCTTCGTGCGGGTGCTGCTCGACCGGAAGGACCGGGCGAGCATGGCGGTGGGCCTGGAGGTGCGCGTGCCGTTCTGCGACCACCGGCTCGTCGAGTACGTGTACAACACGCCCTGGGCCCTGAAGTCCTTCGACGGCCGGGAGAAGTCCCTGTTGCGGGAGGCGACGGCGGACGTGCTGCCGAAGTCGGTGTACGACCGGGTGAAGAGCCCGTACCCCTCCACGCAGGACCCGAAGTACGCGATCGCGCTCCAGGACCACACCAAGGACCTGCTGGCGCGCCCCTCGCACCGGGTCTTCGACCTCGTCGACCGCGACCGGGTGCACCGGGCCGCGCACCGCGAGGCCCCGCAGATCACCCAGGCGTCGCGGCGCGGTCTGGAGCGCACGCTCGACCTGGCGCTCTGGCTGGACATGTACAACCCCGAACTGGCCCTGGACTGACCGCTCCGCCCCGTCGGTGGCCGGGCGCACCGGGATGTGCCTATACTCCCGGCCGCATCGCGTGCCGGTCACCGACCGGGTGAGGCATGGAGGTGCCGGAGTTGCCTTCTGGAGGCAATCCACCATGTCCGTCCAGCTCAATCACACCATCGTCCACGCCCGGGACAACCGGGAGTCGGCCGAGTTCCTGGCCCGCATCCTCGGTCTCGAGGTGGGGGCCGAGTGGGGCCCGTTCATCGCCCTCGAACTCAGCAACGGCGTCACCCTCGACTTCGCGTCGATCCCGGCGGAGTCCATCGTGACGCAGCACTACGCCTTCCTCGTCACCGAGGAGGAGTTCGACGGCATCTTCCAGCGCATCGAGGACGCCGGAATCACCTACTACGCCGATCCGCACGGCAGGCAGCCGGGCGAGATCAACCACAACGACGGCGGTCGTGGCGTCTACTTCATGGATCCCGTGCGCCACGGCATGGAGGTCATCACCCGCCCCTACGGGGGCGGCGACGGCGCCTGACGCCGGCTGAGCACATCCCTTCGGGCCGTCCGTGCGGCGGCCCGGAGGGCCTCAGCGGAAGTCCGTGACGGCGAACACCAGCAGCACCGTCCCGACCACGACCGCCGACACCGCCAGCGCTCCCAGACCCAGCGCCAGGCGCCGGGCGGGGCGACAGACGAGTTCGGCATCCTCCTGGCGGACCGTCGCCGAACACGGCAAGGTCGCCAGACCGTAGGTCACCAGGCCCGCCACACCGACCGTCAGGCCCAGTCCCAGCCACGTCACACCCGCGGACATAAAGGACATGTATCTGATTCTGGGCCCTCTGTGACGATCCCGCTACGTCAGGCTTCGGCCAAGGTCCTCAGCCCGCGTAGACGTCCTCCACGTAGCGCCCCTCGGCCACGAGACCGGCGAGCCATTCCTCGGCCGCGCTCTCGTCCGCGCCGGGCGTGCGCTCCCGGTACAGCGCCCGGAAGGCAGCCCGCACCCCGGGCGCCATGCGGGCGCCGTCGCCGCAGACGTACACCCGCGCCCCGGCGTCCAGCAGCCGGCCCACTTCGGCGGCCTCGGCGGCGATGCGGTGCTGTACGAAAGCGTGGCCGTCGACCGGGGCCTCGCTGAAGACGGGCCGCAGCGAGATCGCCCCCGCGGCGTCCGCCGCGCGCAGTTCGTCGGCGTGCAGGAAGTCGCGGTCGGGGTGGTCGCAGCCGAAGTAGACGAGCGCGGGCGGGAGCCCGGCGGCGCGCTCGGCGACGGCGCCGCGGAACGGGGCGAGGCCCGTGCCGGCCGCGACCATGATGACCGGTTCGGGCGCCTCGGGACTGATGCGGAAGACGTCGCGGCACGGCTGTACGCGGCCGAGGACCACCGCACCGGGCCGCAGTCCGGCGAGATGGGTGGAGCCGGTACCCCGGTGGCGGCCGCGGCCGGATGCGGCCGGCGCGTCGAGGACGGACACCATCAGGTCGATGTGTCCCGGTTTGCCCGTGGCGGGGCTGGAGGAGATCGAGTAGTGGCGCGGCCGCAGGGGCGGAAGCACGTCCAGGAGTGCCGGCCAGGTGAGCGCGCCGCGCAGCGCCGGGTGGTCCTCGACCAGTTCGACGAAGGTGCGCGGATCGTCCGCCGGGAGCGCCTTCAGGGCGGCCGCCTCGGGCGGGCACGGATTGCCGGCGGCCAGCACGGCCACCGCGTCAGGGGCGGGCCGGTGGCGCAACTCGACGTGCCGGGTGAGGAGTTCGCGCACGGTCAGCGGGCGGTCGACGGCGAGTCCGGTCCGCCCGGGCCGGTGGTCGCGCAGGTCGAGCAGGGTCTCCGGATCGAGGCCGAGCGCCGCCACGGCCCGGTCCACCAGGGCGGGTTCGTGGGAGGGAAGCACGGCGAGGTGGTCGCCGGTGCGGTACGTCGTCCCCTCGGGGAGGGCGAGGCGCAGGAACCGCTTGGCGCGGGGGTGTCCGGCCGCCGTCAGGTCGTAGGACTCGGTGACGGTCAGCTCGCCGAGGCCGTGCCGGGCGGCGGCCGCTTCGAGCGGGCCGCCGGTCAGGACGCGGACCTCGTACGGCGCGGAGGGCGCGGGTGCGGCGCCGGTGGCGTCGGGGTCGCCGTAGCGCTCCAGGAGGGCGGCGCGCAGCCGGGCGGTGAAGGTGCGCACGGTGCCGTTCAGGTCGCCGGAGGCGTCGGCGGCGGCGCGCTCGCACAGGCGGTCGGCGCCCGCGGCGGCGAGGCGGTCGTCGATGCGGGTCGGGACGTGCTGATAGGTCGCGGCCCAGTTGCGGTCCCCGACACCGAGCACGGCATAGACGACGCCGTCGGGGATGTCGTCGAGGGCGGCGGCGAACGCGCGCGCGTCGTCGGTGGGACGGCCGTTGTAGGACGCGGCGACGATGATCACCGGGCGGTCCGTGGGCAGGGCGCCCGCGTAGACGTCCAGCGGGGCGACCTCGGTCGTGCAGCCCAGCGCTCCGGCCTCGTCGGCGAGCTGCCGGGCGAGTCCCGAGCAGGTGCCGTAGTTGCTGCCGTGCAGGAACAGCGCGCTCGTTCCGGGCCGCACGCGCACCGGCAACTCGGCGGTTTCGGTCGCCCGTTCGGCACCGGCGGCGATACCCGCGCCGGGCAGTGGGCCGTGGCGGCGGTCGGCGGGGGTGCGCGGGGCGAGGGTGAGGGTGAAGCCGTCCGGTTTCATGGTGAGGGTCTCCTTCACCGTGAGCCGGTAGTCGGCGTGGTCGCGCAGCCGGTAGCGGTGCACCAGCATCGCGAGCAGCATGGTGGCTTCGTGCAGGGCGAACTGCCGCCCGATGCAGGCGCGTTCACCGGTGCCGAACGGCTTGAAGGCGTGTACGGAGCGGGCCGCCTCGGCCTCGGGGGTGAACCGGTTCGGGTCGAAGCCCTCGGGGTTGTCGCCCCAGACGGGCTGCCGGTGCAGCATCGGCGCGAGAACGGTGACGCCCTGCCCGGCGCGCAGCGGGATGCGTCCGCCGAGGAGGGTGTCCTCGCGGGCCTGCCGGCTGAAGGCGGCGGCCGTCGGCCACAGCCGGAGCGCCTCGTTGAGCACCTGCCGGGTGTAGGTGAGGCGCCCGATGTCGTCGAAGCCGGGCTCGGGGTCGGCGGTGTCGCCCCACAGGCCGTCGACCTCCCGGCGGACGAGGTCGAGGGCCGCGGGGTGCTTCGCGAGGTAGTACAGGGCGAAGGACATCGCACCGGACGTCGTCTCGTGTCCGGCGATGAGGAAGGTGATGACCTGGTTGCGGATGTTCGCCGGGTCGAGCGTGGAGCCGTCCCGGGGGTGTGCGGCGCTCAGCATGAGGCCGAGCAGGTCGTCGCCGGCCGCCGCGCCTCGTACGCGGGCGGCGATGACGTCGTCGACGACCTGCGCGAGGTGGTCGGCGTCGGTGCGGAACGCCGCGTCGGCGGCCGCGTGGTCCCCGCCGGGGACGCGGGCGAGGCGCTTCATGCTCCATTCCAGGCAGCGCACCATCGACTCGACGAACGGGTGGGGCTCCGCGCTGTCGAAGGACCCGAAGTCGTAGCCGAATCCCGCGAGTCCGATGGTGTCGAGCGTCATCCGGGTCATGTCGCCCGGTACGTCGACGGGGCTGCCGTCGCGGGCCGCGCGGTCCCAGCTGTCGATGACGCGGCGGGCGACGCGGTACATCACCGGGTGGTACGCGCGCATGGAGCCGAGCGCGAAGGCAGGCATCAGGATGTCGTGGGCGCGGGCCCAGTTGGGCTCGTCGTTGTAGGCGGTGAACAGGCCGTCGGCGGCGAACTCCCGTACGTTCTGCAGGGCCGGGCCCACGTGTTTGGCGAAGCGGTCCTCGTCGGCGATTTCGGTGACCAGGTCGAGGTCGGCGACGAACAGGGCGTCGCGGCCGTGCAGTCGGCGCACGACCGCCGGGCCGTGTTCCCGCATCAGGCCCATGACCTGCTGGAGCGGGGCCGGACCCGGGCCGGTGGCGGAGATGTCGATGAGCGGAAGGCCGTCGGTGGGGGGCGGCGGGAGCAGCGCGTTGTGCGGCATGGTGCGACAACTGCCTTTCGCGGAGCGGTGGATCGGAGCTTCCAGCTTGCTGCCGCTCCCCCGCCGGTCGTCGCAGGTCCACTACATGATTGTGTAGTGACCGACGGCGTGCCGGGGTTGTGCCGGACGCCGGTCCGTGACATGCCCGGCGGGAGGTGGTGGTCCGTGGACGCGGTGGTGTGGCGCAATCGCGCGATGGTGCTGTTCGACCGGATCCCGATGCCGGTCGCCGTGTGCGATCCGTACGGCTCCGTGCGTCTGGCGAACGCGACGCTGGCCGCCGAATGGGGCACCACACCGGGCCGGCTCAAGGGCCGGGACATGCTGGATCTGTTTCCGCCGCTGGACGCCACCCAGGTGGAGCGGATCGCCGAGGCCCTGAAGCTGCGCCGTCGTTCCCGCTACACGGTGTCCGTGACCTGGCGGGACACGCACGGCGCGCGGCGCCACGGCGAGCTGATCGTCGACCCGGTCAGCGACGCCCCGGACGCGCTGCCGGATCTGCTCGTGATGCTGCGCATCGCCGCGCCGACGGTCGATCCGGTGGCGCCGTCACCGCCGTCCGAGGCGCTGCACCCGAACGAGGAGCGCATCCTGGCGCTGCTCGCGGCGGGGGCGACGACCGCGCGGGCGGCGCGCGAGACGGGGCTGACGACGGACGGGGTCACGTACCACCTGCGGCGGCTGTCCCATCGGTGGGGCGCGGCGAACCGTACGGAACTGGTCGCGCGCGCCTACGCGTCGGGCATTCTGCTGCCCGGGGTGTGGCCGCCTCAGGTGGCGTCGTCCAGGCCGGGGACCGGCGCGCCCGACGGGAACTCCGCCACGATGTAGGCGTCGTACAGCTCCTTCCAGGCGGGCCCCGACGGCGCCTCCGCCTCACCCCGGTCGGCCGCGTCGAGGGCGTGCAGACAGACCTCCCAGCCCGCCGCGTTGCGGGCCGCGGTGTCGGCGCGCTCCAGCACGTTGATCAGGGTCAGCCGGGTGTCGCCGTCGCCGAGCGGTTCGACGTCGAGGCGGAGTTCGTCGGCGCCCCAGGTGTAGGAGAGGTGGTGCGGGGCGTCGGCGGCGAGGACGGTGCCGGTGGACTCGGGCAGGTGGGGGTCGTCGTAGAAGCGGATCACGGCTCCGGGGCGCAGCTCGTCCACCTCGAACGTCGAGGGGAACCAGCGGGCCAGTTCGGCGGGGTCGCTCGCGTAGCTCCAGACCTTCTCGACCGGACGCCGGTAGGTGCGGGTGAGGCGCACGGCGGGGCGGCCGTCGTCGAGGGTCAGGTAGTCGCCGGTCAGGGTCGTCATGCGCGCACGCCTTCCGCGGTCCGAAGCGTTCTGGAGGGATCCGGGGTGTCCGGGGCGTCCCATGAGCCGTTTCCAGCCTCTCACCGCGCACGGGGCGTCGCCTCTTGCCGCATCGGTGGTACGTCCCGCGTTTCCCGGGCAGGCTCGTGGACGTCCGTTTCCGGTTCTTCAGGGAGATGTCTCATGGACGGCAACGCCTCGCTCGGCAAGAAGGGCTTCTCACGCTCCCGCAGTCACTTCGCCGACCGGATCACGGCCGACGGGCGGGACGGCTGGCCGGTGGAGGCGGGCCGCTACCGGCTCGTCGTCAGTCTGGCCTGCCCCTGGGCGAGCCGGGCGCTGGTGGTGCGGCGGCTGCTCGGCCTGGAGGACGCCCTGTCGCTCGCGGTCACCGACCCGATCCAGGACGACCGCAGCTGGCGGTTCACGCTGGACCCCGACGGCCGCGACCCGGTGCTCGGCATCCGCTATCTCGCCGAGGCCTACGACGCCCGCGAGAAGGACAGTCCGGGCGGGGTCAGCGTGCCCGCGATCGTCGACGTGCCGTCCGGGCGACTCGTGACGAACGACTACCAGCAGCTCACCCTCGACCTGGAGACCGAGTGGACGGCACTGCACCGTCCCGGCGCCCCCGACCTGTACCCGGAGCCGCTGCGCGACGAGATCGACGACGTCATGGAGGAGATCTACCAGGACGTCAACAACGGCGTGTACCGCGCCGGGTTCGCGACCAAGCAGAGCGAGTACGACGCCGCGTACGGCGATGTGTTCGGCCGGCTCGACATCGTGTCGCGGCGGCTGTCCGGGCAGCGGTACCTGGTCGGGGACACGATCACGGAGGCGGATGTCCGGCTGTTCACGACGCTGGTGCGGTTCGACGCCGTCTATCACGGTCACTTCAAGTGCAACCGCAACAAGCTGACCGAGGACCCGGTGCTGTGGGCGTACGCGCGGGATCTGTTCCAGACGCCGGGCTTCGGCGACACGGTCGACTTCGACCACATCAAGCGGCACTACTACCAGGTGCACACCGGGATCAATCCGACCGGGATCGTGCCGCTCGGCCCCGACCCGTCGGGCTGGGCCGCCCCGCACGGGCGGGAGCGGCTCGGCGGCCGGCCCTTCGGTGACGGGACACCGCCGTCCCCTCGGTAGGGTCGGGGGGTACGTTCCGCCTGGTCACGGAGTCGCCATGCCCCGCCCTCATGTGCTGTTGTCCGCCGCCGTGTCGCTCGACGGGTGCCTCGACGACACCGGAGAGGGGCGGCTGCTCCTGTCCGGTGCGGAGGACTTCGACCGGGTCGACGCGGTCCGCGCGGCGAGCGACGCGATCCTGGTCGGCGCGGGCACCCTGCGCACGGACCGGCCCCGGCTGCTGGTCAACTCCGAGGCGCGCCGCGCGGAGCGGGTCGCCGCCGGGCGGCCCGCGTTCCCGCTGAAGGTGACGGTCAGCGGATCGGGCCGACTCGACCCCGGTGATCCGTTCTGGACGACGGGCGGCGAGCGCCTCGTCTACTCCACGGACCGGGGCGCGGCCGTCGCCCGCGGCCGGCTCGGCGACGCGGCGCACGTGGTGGCGCTGGGGGCGGCCGTCGACTGGGCGGCGCTCCTGGACGATCTGGGCGGACGCGGCGTGCGGCGGCTGATGGTCGAGGGCGGGGCGCGGGTGCACACCCAGCTGCTCCAGCTGGGCCTCGCGGACGAACTGCGGCTCGCCGTCGCCCCGTTGGTGGTCGGCGAGCCGGACGCGCCGCGCCTGTTCGGTCCCGGCGCCTATCCGGGCGGACCGCGCAGCCGGATGCGGGTCCTGGGCACGGAGCGGGTCGGCGATGTGATCGTCACGCGGTACGCGCCGACGGTGCCCGGCGCCACGGACGTGCCCACGGCGGCGGACCGGCACTGGCTGCGCCTCGCCTGTGACCTGGCCGCGGACTGCCCGCCGTCGGGGACGGCGTTCAGCGTGGGCGCGGTGGTGGTCGCGGCCGACGGCACGGAGCTGGCGCGGGGGCACTCCCGGGAGGGCGGTGACCCCGTCGTGCACGCCGAGGAGGCCGCGCTCGCCAAGCTCCCCGTCGACGATCCGCGCCTGGTGGCGGCCACCGTCTACAGCAGCCTGGAACCGTGTGCCCGCCGCGCCTCACGGCCGAAGCCGTGCGCGCGGCTGATCGTCGACGCGGGCGTACGACGCGTGGTGACCGCCTGGCGCGAACCCGACACGTTCGTGCCGGGCGCCGACGGGATCGGTGTCCTGGCGCAGGCGGGTGTCGTCGTCGCCGAGGTCCCGGAGCTCGCGGAGGCCGCGATCCGCCCCAACCGGCACCTGGTCCCGCCCACGGTCTCCTAGCCGGACGACGGCCACGGCGGCGAGTCCGAGGGCCAGGCCCAGCGCGGTCCGCACCCCGAAGGGCTCGCCGAACATCAGGGCGCCCCACACGGCGGTGACCGGCGCCATCAGGAACATCAGGGTGTTCACGCGGGTGAGGCCGTCGCGGCGCAGCACGATCCAGTACAGGCCGTACCCGCCGAAGGTGGACAGGCCGACCAGCCAGACCAGGGAGAGCCAGAAGGACGGCGCGGCGGGCGGCGTCGCGTTCCCCGTGGTCACGGCGAGGAGTGTGAAGACGACCGCGCTCGTCGCGCAGTGCACGCCGAGTCCCACCATCGGCTCGACCCGCGTGGTCGAGCGGCTCTCCACGAAGGTGGCCGCGACCAGCGACATCATGCCGAGGAACGGAATGCCGTACGCCCATGGGGGCACCCCTGTCACGGCGGTCGCGTCGGCGGTGGTGACGACCACGACGCCGGCGAGGCCGAGGCAGAGGCCCGCCCACTGGCGTGCCGTGACGTACTGGCGCAGCAGCGGCCCGGCGAGGGCGCCCGCCACGAGGGGCTGGGTGCCGTCGATGAGAGCGGTGGTACCGCTGGAGACGCCGAGCTGGATGGCGTAGTAGACGGTCAGCAGATACCCGCTCTGCGAGAGGGCCCCGACGACGGCCTGCCGGGCGAGGCCGCGCGCGGTCAGCTCGCGCAGCGCCCGGCGTCCCCCGACGGCGGCGAGCACGAGGGCCAGCGGCAGGAACCGCCACATGAGGGTGGTCACGGCGCTCGCCTCGGCGGCGCCGAGTCTGGCCCCGATGAAACCGGAGCTCCAGGTCAGGACGAAGCCGATGGACAGCAACACGTTCATGGTCGGGACACCACCTCGGGACGGCAGCGGGCGGGACGGCGAAGACGGGTAGACAGATCTGTTTACCTCAGCACCATGACCGCGACTATACAGATCGGTATAGTCTTGCGGTATGCCTGTCCCGCCGGCCCCCTCCGCCCCGCACGTCGCCTCGGCCGTCGATCCGGACCGCCCCGATCTCACCCCCGCCGCGCGCCGGGTCCTGGAGACCGCGTCGCGGCTGTTCTACGAGCGCGGGATCCACGCGGTGGGCGTCGATCTGATCGCCGCCGAGGCGGGGGTCACGAAGAAGACGCTCTACGACCGGTTCGGCTCCAAGGAGCAGATCGTCGTCGACTACCTGGCCACCCGGGACGCCCGCTGGCGTGCCTTTCTGGCCGGACACCACGATCCGGTGGCTCTCACCCCCACGGAGCGGGTGCTGGCGGTGTTCGACGCGTCACGGGAGTGGATGGCCGCACACAGCGGCAAGGGCTGCAGCATGGTCAACGCGCACGCCGAGATCAGCGATCCGGCCCACCCCGCGTACGCCGTCATCACCGGCCAGAAGCAGTGGATGCTGGACCTCTTCATCCGCCTCGCACACGAGGTGTCGCCGGACGCGGCACGGGAGTTGGGGCGTTCCCTGATGCTGCTGCACGAGGGCGCGCTCGTCTCGGACGGCCTCGACGTGTTCCCCGACGCGTTCGGGCGCGCCCGTAGGCTGGCGGCGTTCCTGCTCTCGGCCGCACGGGACGCGCGATGACCTGGGATCCGGACGCGCCGGGCGTCCTTCGTCTCCCGTCGGGGCGGCTGGTGCGGGGACGCGGGCTGCGCGTACCGCTGCCGCCCGGCCCGCACCCCTCGTACGGGGTCTATCTGCTGGGTAAGCAACCCCCGCCCACCGAATGGGAGTTCACCTGGCTGCGCTGGCCGGACTTCCGGCTGCCGGCCGACCGCGGGCGGGCCCGCGAAGTGCTGGCCGAAGCGTGGCGGCGCAGCGTGGACGAGCGGGTGGAGCTGGCGTGCGCGGGCGGGCGCGGCAGGACCGGGACGGCGCTCGCGTGCCTCGCGGTGCTCGACGGCGTCCCCGCACCCGAGGCGGTGACGTACGTGCGACGCCACTACAGCCCGCACGCGGTGGAGACCCCGTGGCAGAAGCGCTACGTACGCCGGTTCGAGCCGCCGGGAAAATGAGTTGCGCGCTCCCCCGGCGAGGTGAGCAGTATGGCCGGGTCACAGCCCTCACCTGAGCAGGAGAACGGAATGCGCCGATTCCTCGAAGCAGTTCAGCGCCCACGCCGGACGATTCTCGAGGACTCGACCTTCCATGCAGACCCCGCAGGTTCGCACCACCCTGAACATCGGCATTCTCGCCCACGTCGACGCCGGTAAGACCAGCCTCACCGAGCGGCTCCTGTTCGACACCGGTGCCATCGCCCGGCTCGGCAGCGTCGACGCCGGTGACACCCGCACCGACACCGGCACGATCGAGCGGCGGCGCGGTATCACGATCCGCTCGGCCGTCGCCGCGTTCACCGTCGGCGAAACCCAGATCAACCTCATCGACACCCCGGGCCACAGCGACTTCATCGCCGAGGTGGAGCGCGCCCTCGACGTGCTCGACGGGGCCGTGCTGCTGCTCTCCGCGGTGGAGGGCGTGCAGGCGCAGACCCGGGTGCTGCTCAGGACGCTGCGGCGGCTCGGGCTGCCCACGCTCGTGTTCGTCAACAAGGTCGACCGGGCGGGCGCGCGGACCGGCCCGCTGCTCGACGACATCCGCCGCAGACTCACCCCGTACGTGGTCCCGCTGTCCCGGGTCCGCCACGCGGGCACCCCTCGCGCCGAGGTCACCGACCGGGACCTGGACGACGCGGCGGCCCGAACCCTCGCGGAGGTGGACGACACGGTCCTTGCCGCGCTGGTCGACGGGCCGCCGCCGACCCCCGACGCACTGCGCCGGGCGCTGGTCGCCCGGACGGCCGAGGGCCGGGCACATCCCGTGCTGTTCGGGTCCGCGCTCGGCGGCCAGGGCGTGCGGCAACTCGTCGACGCCATCCTCGAGTTCCTGCCCGCGTCCGGCGGGACCGACACGTCGGCGCCGCCCGCCGCGACCGTCTTCGCGGTGCGGCGCGGACCCGCCGGTGAACGCGTCGGCAGCCTGCGCGTGTACGACGGTGAGCTGCGGGCCCGGCAGAAGGTGACGTTCCTGCGCCGGGACGCCGACGGCGGCACCGAGTCGGTGCCCGCGCGCCTCACCGGGCTGCGGGTCGTCGGGGCGGAGGGCGATGTCGCGGGGCCCGGCCGGATCGCCGAGGTCCGGGGCGTCGCGGGCATCCGGGTCGGCGACCGGCTCGGCCGGACCGACGGCGACCGCTCCCGGTTCGCGCCGCCCACGCTGGAGACCGTCGCCCGGGCCGTGCGCCCCGGACAGGGTGCGGCGCTGCGCGCGGCCCTGCTCGACCTCGCCGACCAGGATCCGCTGATCCACGCCCGTCCGGCCGCCGCCGGCGCGACGGGGCTGCTGCTGTACGGGGAGGTACAGAAGGAGGTTCTGGGGGCCACGCTGGCCGAGGAGTTCGGCATCGAGGCGGTGTTCGAGCCGAGCCGGATCCGGTGCGTGGAGCGGCCGGTGGGCAGCGGCGAGAGCGTCGAGGAGATGGGGCACCGCAGCACGACCGGGCTGCCCGCGACCGTCGGCCTGCGGGTCGCGCCGGGGCCGCCCGGATCCGGCCGCGTCTTCACGTACGAGACCGAACTGGGCGCCCTGCCCCGGGCGTTCCACCAGGCCGTCGAGGACACGGTGCGGGCCGGGCTCGGCGCGGGCGGACCGTTCGGCTGGCCGGTGACGGACTGTCATGTCACCCTGATCCGCTCGGGCTTCGACTCACCGGTGAGCGTGGCGGGCGACTTCCGCACGGTGACGGCGCTCGTGCTGCGGCGGGCCCTGGAACGGGCCCGCACCCGGGTCTTCGAGCCCGTGCACACCTTCGAGGCGGAGGTCCCCCTGGACGCGCTCGCCCCGGTGAGCGCCCACCTCGCCTCCCTGGGCGCCGAGTTCGGGCGGATCACGGGCGGCGACACGTCCTGGCTGATCACCGGAGAGCTGACGGCGCGCGCGGTGCGGGAGATCGAGCCGGCCCTGCCGGGACTCACCCACGGCGAAGGCGTCTGGTGGTCCCGGGTGTCGGGCGACCGGCCCGTACGGAGGTGACCCCGCGCGGTCAGGACGGCGGCAGGGGCACGACCGAAGCGGCACGCGCAGCCCGCGGGACCTTTCGTACGAACCGCTCCATCGGGGAACCTGCTCCGGGAAGGCGGCACCGCGACAGGCGTGATCTGGGTCCGTCGCGGGAACTCGGGCTCCATGGGAAGGAGGTTTCCCTCATGAAGCCGAGGGCTGTTGCTGCGCTCCCCCCGTGGGCGAAGGCCGCCGTCGTGGTTGTCGTCGTGGTGGCGCTCGTCGCCACCGGGCTGCGCCTGATGAACCGTCTCGACGGTTTCTTCGGCACCGAGACCCACGACCGGTCCGGTCCCGCGCTGCTCAAGTCGGTGCGGGACATGAGCCGTTACGACGCCGCATCCGGGAACTTCCAGGTCGTCGTCGACCTGGAGAAGGACACGAAGTACCTGCCGGACGCGATCCGCGGGACCCGGACCCTGTACATCGGGGCGGGAACCGTCGACGCGTACGTCGATCTCGGAAAGGTGGACCCCGGAGACGTCCAGGTGAACAAGGACCGCACGTCGGCGACGCTGCATCTGCCGCACGCCCAGCTCGGCAAGCCCGCTCTGGACACGGACCGGTCCTACGCGGTGTCGAAGCAGCGTGGGCTGCTCGACCGGCTCGGCGACCTGTTCTCGGACAACCCCAACGACGAGAAGGCGGTGCGCAAGCTGGCCGCCCGGCACATCGGTGACGCCGCGAAGGACAGCGGTCTCACGGGCCGCGCCGAGGGCAACACCACCGACATGCTGGAGGGGCTGCTGCATTCACTGGGGTTCGAGAAGGTGAAGGTCTCGTACGGGACCTGACCGCTCGGGCACGGACGTGAGGCCGTCGCCTCCCCCACCGTGGTCCCGGTACCCGGAGCACTCCGGGTACCGGGACCACGCCTTTGCGCGGAGCCGGGGTCAGCGCGCCGGACGGGTGCCGACGACGACCGTGGCGTACAGGTCGTCGTCCTCGACCAGACGGGCCGCGAGGCCGGCGGAGCGTACCGCCGCCAGCGCGGTGTCGGCCTGCCGCTCGCTGGTCTCCACGAAGAGCCGGCCGCCCGGTGCGAGCCAGCGCGGCGCCTGCTCGGCCACCCGGCGCAGCACGTCGAGGCCGTCCTTGCCGCCGTCGAGGGCGAGCTGCCGCTCGTGGTCGCGGGCCTCGGACGGCAGCAGCGGCAGGTCGCCGGTGGGGACGTAGGGGCCGTTGGCGATGAGGATGTCGACCCGGCCCGCCAGCTCCGCGGGCAGCGGGTCGTAGAGGTCGCCCTCGTGGACCTCGCCGCCCAGCGGGGCGAGGTTGCGGCGGGCGCACTCGACGGCGGCCGGGTCCAGGTCGGCTGCGTGCAACCGTCCCGGGGCGCGTGCGGCGAGGACGGCGGCGACGGCGCCGGTGCCGCAGCACAGGTCGACGACGGTGGCGCCGGGCCGGGTACGGGCGAGGGCCTGGCGGGCCAGGAACTCGGTGCGGCGGCGCGGCACGAAGACCCCGGGGTCGACGGCGATCCGCAGCCCGCAGAACTCGGCCCAGCCGACGACGTGCTCCAGCGGGAGTCCGGCGGTCCGCCGCTCCACCATCGCGGTCAGCTCGGCGTGGTCGCGGGCGGAGCCGTGCAGGACCCGGGCCTCGTCCTCGGCGAAGACACAGCCGGCGGCGCGCAGCGCGGACACCAGGAAGGCGGGTGGAGGCGGTTCGGGTGACGGGGGGAGCGACATGGGTGTGGTGTGACCTCTCGGGACGCCGACGGGGCTCCCGGCCGTCGCGCGGCGGACCGGCTCAGCGTGAGCGGTCGTGGCGGGCGGCGCGAGCAGGGAGCTCCTGACCTGGTACAGCGAAGATCGGGCTCACCTCCTCGTTCCCTCGTGGCGCAGTGGGGCCCGGTCACACTACCGCACCGGACCCGCCACCGGACGGCTCCCTCCGGTTCCCCCGCTACTGTGGCGGGCGACGGGACGGCGGGGGCGACACCGGGAGCAGCGCATGGACAACGAGAGCGCCGGGGCCGCCGCGCGCCGGTTCGTCGAGGTGTGGCAGGACGGCTGGGCGCGGCACGACGTGGCGGCGCTGCTCGCCCTGTACGCGCCGGACTGCGTGCACCGGTCGATGCCGTTCCGGGAGCCGCATCGCGGGCGGGACGCTTTGGCCGACTACCTGCGGTGGTCGTTCGCGCAGGAGCTGCCGGTGGAGGTGCGGTTCGCGGCGCCGGTGGTGGGTCCCGGGCCGGTCGCGGTGGCCGAGTTCCGGGTGCTCGCCGAGGAGGACGGCAGGCCCACGACGCTGGCCGGGTGTGTGTTCGTACGGTTCCGGGCGGACGGTCTGGTGGTGGAGACCCGCGACTACTGGCACCAGGCCGACGGGCACCAGGAGCCGACGGGCGGCCTCTTCTTCACCGGGTGACGGAGGGCGGAGGCGCTCACCGCTGTCTGCGCAGCGCCCGGTCCGTCACGGTGAGGGCGACGAGCAGGACGCCGAGGACGGCCGAGACCGTCGCCATCAGGTGCAGTCCCGCGTCGTCGGCGCGCTGTCCGTAGGCGAGCGCGATCAGGCTCGACGCGGTGATGGCTCCGATGTACTGGGCGGTGCGCTGGAGGCCCGCCGCGGCGCCGATGTCTGCGGCGGGCGCGTACTCCTGGACCGCCGCCTGGTTGCTGGTGCCGATGAGGCCCTGCGGGATGCCGAAGCAGGCGCCCGCGAGGAGCAGCACGGCCAGCGGTGTGGCACCGGAGACGAAGGCGAGCAGGGCCGCTCCCGCGGTCAGCAGTGCGCTCGCGACGATCAGCGGGGCGCGGATCCCCTTGGTGCGGGCGCCGATCAAGGAGCAGACCAGCGCGGCGAGCGACATGGGGAGCATCAGCAGCCCGGTGTGCCCGGAGGAGTAGCCGCGGCCTTCCTCGAGCCACTGGGTGAACCCGTACATGACGCAGTAGATGAGCAGATAGCTCAGGCCGTGCCGGAGGTAGGTACGGGCGAGCGGTCCGTTCCCGGCGAGCATCCGCACGTCGATGAAGGGCGTCCGGCAGCGCAGTTGCCACCACAGCAGGGCGGCGCTGAGCACGGCGAACGGGGCGAGCAGCCACCACAGGGGGTGGGACAGGTCGAGGAGGAAGAAGACCAGGACGGTCAGGGCCGTGGAGAACAGGCCGATGCCGAGCGGGTCGAGGGCGAGCCTGGGGGCGGGCTCGCCGTCCGTGCCGCGGGGAGGGTCGGCCGGGATCCACAGCACGGCGCAGCAGAACGCGATCACGGACACCGGGACGTTGACGGCGAAGATGCCGCGCCAGCCGACGACGGTGACGAGCAGTCCGCCGAGCGTGGGGCCGACGGCCGCGCTGCCGAGCGCCGCGAAGGAGAGCCGGGCCATGACGGGTCGCGGCGGGCGGCGGCCGACCCGGCGGCCCTCGTCGCGCAGGACGGCCATCGCGGCGGGGTACGCGGCCGAGGTGCCGATGCCGAGCAGCAGGCGGGAGACGACGAGCCAGCCGAAGGCGGTGGCGAACATGCCGACGAGGCCGGAGGCGCAGACCACGACGAGGCCGGTGAGGAACACGCGGCGCGGGCCGAGCGCGTCGGCGAGCTTGCCGAGCACGGGCTGGGCGACGGCGCTGGCGAGGTAGAGCACGGAGATGAGCCACGCGGTGTCGGCGGCACCCACTCCGAAGTGGTGCCCGATCGCCACCAGGCCGGTGGAGATCATCGTGGTGTTGAGCGGGTTGAGGACCGAGCCCAGCAGGAGGGGCGCGGTGAGGCGGGCGCGGAATCCGCCGCCGGTGGGGGCGGGTGCGGTGGTGGCCGTCGCCGCTATGTCACCGCTCACCGCTCCACCAGCCGGCCGAGCAGCACGATCGCCTCGGCGATGAGGCGGCGCTCGGCGGGGTCGAACTCGGCGGCCAGGGCCTGGGCGAGCCAGCTGTGCTTGGCCGCGCGGACGGCGTCGAGGGTGGCGCGGCCGCCGTCGGTGATGGAGACGACGGACTGCCGCCCGTCGGTCGGATCCGGGGTGCGGGCGACGAAGCCGCGCTCCTCCAGGGCGCCCAGGGTCAGCCGCATCGACTGCGGTTTCACGTACTCGGAGCGGGCGAGTGCCGCCGTCGTGGCGGGACCGTCCGTGTCGAGGCGGGCCAGCACGGTGCGCTGGGTCGGGGTGAGCAGGCTGTCCGGCGACGCGGTGCGCAGCCTCCGTGAGAGCCGGCCGACGATGGTGGCGAGATCGGCGGCGACGCGCTCGCCGGGCGGCTCGGGTGCTGCGGGTCCCTGCGTTCCTGACATGTCTCCACCGTAGGAGATAGACAGGAAGCCTTGCAAGTTTTCCTTACGACCTCACAGTCCGCCCGAGAGCGCGCCCAGGAGCGCCCGCGCACAGAGGTCGCGGACCTGCTCGCGGGTGAGTTCCGGTTCGTCGAGCCAGTCCAGGCAGACGGCGACGAGGAAGGCGAGCCAGCCGCGCACGGCCAGGCGCAGCGCGGCCGGCTCCGGGAGTGTGCCGGTGATCTCGGGGTCGGCGGCGAGGGCGGCCAGGATCTGCTGCTCCTGCGCGGCGAGCCCGTCGCGGTAGACGGCGCGCACGGTGGGGTCGCCCGCGGACTCGGCGCGATGGAAGGCGCGGAAGCCCTCGGCGTGCGCGGCGACATAGCCGAGGAAGGTGTCGAGCCCCGCGCCGAGCTGTTCGCGCACCGGAATGCCGGGCACCGCGGCGGTCAGCCGCAGCATCCGTTCGCTCTCGCGGCGCACGACCGCGGAGAAGAAGTCCCGTTTGTTCGGAAAGTAGTGGTAGAGGAGCCCGCGGGAGACGCCCGCGATCTCGGCGACCCGCTCGATCCACACGTCGTCGTACGGACTCTGCGCGAACAACGAGGCGCCCACGGAGAGGAGTTGCTCCCTGCGCTGCTCGGTGCTCATTCTGCGCCGGGTCGTCCGCTCTGCCGTCATGGCCGCACCCTACTGGACGAACGGCTGCTTACTTGACGTGAGTTCAATAACAGCCGCACACTGAGGCGCATTATTGAATCCACGTCTAACAAGCTGCCTTCGGTGCCTCAATCCATCGGTGGCGCAGGGGAGATGGGCTCGATGGCTCAGATGACACAGTCGGCCGGCGCCACGCTGCCTCGGGGCTTTCGCAGTGCCGAGCAGGGCTGGCCGCGCCTGGACCGGATCCCGCACCCGCCGCACCGGGTGCCGCTCATCGGTGATGTCGTGGGCGCCAATGTCCGTACGCCGTTGCAGGACTCCATGCGGATCGCCGCCGACCTGGGGCCGATCTTCCGCCGCAAGGCGTTCGGCAAGGAGATCGTCTTCGTGTGGGGTGCGCAGCTCGCGGCGGAGCTGGCCGACGAGTCGCGGTTCGCCAAGCACGTCGGTCTCGGCGTCGCCAATCTGCGCCCTCTCGCCGGGGACGGCCTGTTCACCGCGTACAACAGCGAGCCCAACTGGCAGCTGGCGCACGACATCCTGGCGCCCGGGTTCAGCCGGGAGGCGATGGAGGGCTATCACCCGCTGATGCTCGACGTGGCGGGGCAGCTGACGGACGCGTGGGACGCGAGCGAGGCCGCGGGCCGTTCGGTGGACGTCCCCGGCGACATGACCAAGCTGACCCTGGAGACGATCGCGCGCACCGGATTCGGGCACGACTTCGGGTCCTTCGAGCGGGAGAAGCTGCATCCGTTCGTGACCGCCATGGTCGGCGCGCTGTCGTTCGCACAGCGCCGGAACGTGGTGCCGCCGCTCCTTTCGGCACTGCAGCGCGGCGCGGAGAAGCGCAACGCAGCGGACCGCGCCTATCTGAACCGCACCGTCGACGACGTGATCGCCGCGCGCCGTGCCTCCGGCGGCGGCCCCGGCGATCTGCTCGACCGGATGCTGGACGTGGCGCACCCGGAGACGGGCGAGCGGCTCGCGCCCGAGAACATCCGCCGCCAGGTCATCACGTTCCTGGTGGCCGGGCACGAGACGACGTCCGGCGCGCTCTCGTTCGCCCTGCACTACCTCGCGCAGAACCCCGGCGTGCTGGCGACGGCGCGGGAGGAGGTCGACCGGGTCTGGGGCGCCGTGGACGTACCCGCGTACGAGCAGGTCGCCAAGCTCCGTTATCTGCGGCGGGTCCTCGACGAGTCGCTGCGGCTGTGGCCGACGGCGCCCGCGTTCGCGCGCGAGGCGGTATCCGACACGACGCTCGGCGGGACCCATCCGATGCGGCGCGGCGCCTGGGCGCTCGTCCTGACGACGATGCTGCACCGCGACCCGGTGGCGTGGGGCGACGATCCGGAGTCCTTCGACCCGGACCGGTTCGCGCCGCAGGCCGTGCGGGCCCGGCCGGGACATGTCTTCAAACCGTTCGGGACGGGTGCGCGGGCCTGCATCGGGCGCCAGTTCGCGCTGCACGAGGCCACGCTGGTGCTCGGTCTGCTGCTGCGCCGCTACGACCTGCGGCCCGAGCCCGCCTACCGGCTCAAGGTGACGGAGCGGCTGACGCTGATGCCCCAGGGGCTGCGGCTGAACCTCACCCGGCGGTAGCCCGCGCGTGCCTGGTCAGGGTGCGCGCATGAGTGACCATGACACGTATCGGGGCTCCGACGACGGCGGGGCCCCCTTCGGCGGTGCTCCCGGCACGCCGGATCTGCGCGGCCGCACCGTCATCGCCGTCCCCGGCCGGCGGCCCCGCTACTCGTCCGCCGCGGTCTCCAGCGACGCGACGTCGAGCACCCCGTCCAGTTCGGCCAGCACCGCGACGAGGCCCGGCACCTCCGCCGCGCCCTCGATCTCCATCCGGACGGCGATGGTGCCCCGCCGGCCCGAACCGCCGTCCCAGTCGGTGCGGTCGGTGCGCACTTCGAGGACGCGGAAACCGCGGCCCGTGCACTCTTCCAGAACGCGCGTCAGGACGCTGCTGCCCACCTCGTACGCGAGATGCAGCCCCGTGCGCCGCTCGGCGGTCATGGCCGGGATGCGGCGGCTCACCCAGGGATAGCCCCGGACCACGAGGAAGTGACAGGCCGTCGCGGCGATCGCGAGAAGCGGCAGTCCGCCGCCGCAGGCCATCCCTATGGCGCAGGTCAGCCAGACGGTCGCGGCCGTGGTGAGGCCCCGGACGGCGTCCCGCCGCACGAAGATCAGCCCGCCGCCGATGAATCCGATGCCCGACACGATCTGCGCCGCGACCCGGGACGGGTCGAGAGCGACGCCGTCCATGCCCAGCAGGGAGTTGAAGCCGTGCTGGGAGACTTCCATGAACAGGGCACTGCCCACGCCGACGAGCGTGTGCGTGCGCAGGCCCGCGCTCTTCTGCTGGACGGCGCGCTCGGCGCCGATCAGCGTCGACAGGACGAGGGCGAGCCCCAACTCGGCGAACTGCCGCGCGCCTTGCCCCGCCGCGGGATCGAACAGCGGCAGTGCGTGCGATGACACGAGTGCGTTCCTCCTCGTCTCCGTAGGTCCTGGACCCGTTTTCGATGGACTCTTCAACCGCACGCGAGCCTAGTCCCGCCCCATTGGCGAGGGATTGTCAGACCCGTGCGCAAGAGTGGTGTCATGCAGGGAACCTGGAATCTCGACACACACGGCCGATCGGCGAAGCACCACGAGTTGGCCGCGGCGCAGGCCTGTCTGCGGCTGCTGCACACCGCGCGCGCCGCGCTCTCCGGCTCGGAGCCGCCCGCGACCGCCTCGGTGCTCGCCGTGCCGATCGCCGAGGCGGACGAAGCGCTGCGCAGAGCGGGCCTCGCGGGCAACGAGGCGTGGCTGCTTGAGCGCATCTACGACCTGGATCCGCACGACACATCCCCTTGACGTCGGGCCCCGGCACACCGGGCGTCCGCCACACTGGTCCCATGGATCACAGCCGGGTCGATGCCTACCTCCACCGCATCGGGGCCGAGCGCCCCGCCGCGCCGACCGCCGGGGCGCTGCGCGCGCTGCACCGGGCGCACCTGTGGTCGGTGCCGTTCGAGAATCTGTCGGTGCACAGGGGCGAGGAGGTCGTCCTGGAGCCGGCGGCGCTCGTCGCCAAGGTGGTCGACCGGCGCCGCGGCGGCTTCTGCTACGAACTGAACGGGGCGTTCGCGGAGCTCCTCGATGCCCTCGGCTTCACCGTGACCTTGCTGCAAGCGCGTGTGGTCGGCAAGGACGGCCGGCCCGGCATCCCTTACGACCACATGGCGCTGCGCGTGCGCACGGCGGACGGCGCGGACCGGCTCGCGGACGTCGGCTTCGGCGCGTTCTGCGCCGAGCCGCTGGTGTACGACGAGCGCGGCGAGCAGCAGGACCCGGGCGGCGTCTTCCGCATCGAGGACGCCGCGCACGGCGATCTGCTCGTGCTCCAGGACGGCAGCCCGCAGTACCTGCTCGACCAGCGACCGCGTGAGCTGCGGGACTTCGAGGCGGGCTCCTGGTACCACCGCACCTCCCCCGCCTCGCACTTCACCCAGTCCCTGGTCTGCTCACGCCCCACCGACACCGGACGCATCACCTTGAGCGGTCATACGCTCACGACGACGGATGCCGGACAGCGCACACAACGCACCCTCGACACCGACGCCGCCGTGCTCGCCGCGTACGACCAGCACTTCGGCATCGTTCTCGACACGCTCCCGCCGGAACCCGAGTCCGCCGGGGGCTGACCCCGCCCCCGGTCCCCTGGTTATGCTGCCGCCGAACCGTTCAGAAAAACACTCAAACGAACAGCGGGTTGCGAGGGGGCCACCATCATGCGCGAACCGGTCGATCTCAGGCGGCAGCGGATTCTCGCCGTGGTGCAGTCGCGCGGCGCGACACGGGTCAGCGATCTCGCCGCGGAACTCGCGGTGTCGGTGGTGACGCTCCGCCGCGACGTGGAGGAACTGGCCCGCGATGGCAAGCTGCGCCGCGGCCACGGCGTCGCGCGCCCGATGCTGCCGGAGGCCGCACAGGCCATCCCGCCCGCCGACCCGCCGCCCGACGGCGGCCCGGTCGCCGTGGTGGTGCCGGAGCGGCACGCCTATCTGTACGAGATGCTGCACGGCGCCCGGACCACGTTCGAGGAGGCCGGCATCCGGATCGGCCTGCACATCGCGCCCCCCGTCGCGGGTGCCGAACAGCCCATCGTGGAGCGGGCTTTGGCGGACGGCGCGCGGGGCCTGCTGATCGCCCCGCGCTGGCGCAGCCGGGCCACGGAGGAGGCCGACTACGCCTGGCTGGCGCGGCTGCCCGTACCGGCGGTCCTGATGGAGCGCAGGCCCCGGGCGGGGAGCGCGCTGCATGCCGTCGACACGGTGTGCACGGACCACTGGTACGGCGTCCATCTCGCGCTCGACCACCTCACCGGTCTCGGTCACCGGCGGATCGTGCTCGCCGCGCGCGACGACAGCCCGACCGCGCGGGCCCTGCGCTCCGCGTTCACCGAGATCGCCGCCGCGCATCCTGACATCGACCGCTGGGCCGTCGCCCTGAGCACCCCGACGGCGGCTCCCGACCCGGACGCGGCGGCCGCCGAGCAGCCCGTCGACCTGCCTTCTCTGCTCGAGGAGTTGGGAGCGACGGCGGCGCTCCTGCACGGTGACGTGGACGCGCTGATGCTCGTACAGAAGTTGCGGGACAGCGGGGTGCGGGTGCCGGAGGACTGTTCGGCGATCGCGTACGACGACGTGGTCGCCGGGCTCGGCAGCACGCCGCTGACGGCCGTGTCCCCGCCCAAGGCGGAGATCGGCCGCGCGGCGGCAGAGCTGTTGCTGCGCCGCCTGGAGCGGGGGGCGTCGTCGGGTCCGGCCCGGCGGATGGAGGTGCTGCCGGATCTGAAGGTACGCGGCTCCACGCAGCAGGCCGGCACAACTGACGGCCAGCGATGAGCGTTTGACCGTTTCATTTTCTTCTGATCGATCTATTGACCGATACCGCTCAGCCGATCAGGATTCCCGTGACTCGAACACGCAGGAGCCGCGGGAGGCGCCCATGCCTGGTCGACAGAGCCGTCGATCCATGCTCGCCGCGATCACCGCGCTGCCGCTGACGGGTGCCCTCGGCGCCTGCAGCGGATCGGACAGCGCGTCGCCGCAGAGCAGCAGCAAGACCGGTACCAAAGGCAGTAAAGGCACGACCGTCATCACGTTCTGGTCCGCGTTGCGCGGCAGCCAGGAAGTGGTGGACCAGTTCAACAAGACCCACGACCACATCCAGGTCCGCTTCGAACAGATACCGTCCGGCAACGGCGGCGGCTATCTCAAGCTGAGCAACGCCGCGCGGGCCGGGAACGCCCCGGACGTCGCCACCATCGAGTACCCGCAGGTCCCGGGGTACGCGATCGACGGCGTCGCCCGCGACATCACGTCGCTGATCAGCGACGACCTGCGCAAGAAGCTGCTGCCGCAGGCGCTCGGCCAGACCACCTTCGAGGGCCGCACGTTCAGCGTGCCGCTCGACATCGAGCCGACCGTCCTGCACTACCGCAAGGACCTGTTCGACAAATACGGCTTCGACGTACCGACCACCTGGGACGAGTACGCCGACCTCGCCCGTGCCGTGCGCCGCACCGGCGGCAGGCGCAAGGCGTGCATCTTCCCCATCGACATGGGCCTGTTCGCCGGACTGTGCTGGCAGGCGGGCGCCCAGTGGTTCGACACCTCCAAGGGCGCCTGGAACGTCTCGCTGGCCGACGCGCCCACCCGGCGCGTCGCCAAGTACTGGCAACGCCTCCTCGACGAGGACCTCGTCTACGCCAACAACCCCAACAGCCGTGCCAACGACGCCCAGATCGGCAACGGCCTGGTCCTCACCCGGCACAGCGGCGCCTGGGACGCGGGCGCGCAGATGAACGCCCGCCCCGAGCAGAAGGGCCTGTGGCGCATCGCCCCGCAGCCGCAGTGGGACCCCGACCGGCCCGCCCTCGGCACCAACGGCGGCTCGACGTTCGCCATCACCAAGGACAGCGCCCATCCCGAGGCCGCCATGGAGTTCATCGAGTGGCAGGTCTCCAGCCCCGACGCGCTCAAGGCCCGCCTCTCCAGCGGCGCCAGCAGCCAGTACCCGGCCGTCTCCGAACTGATCCCGGTCGGCCGCGCCGCGTTCGACCGCACGTACTACGGCGGCCAGGACATCTACAGGCTGTTCGAGGAGGAGGCGCACAAGATCCGCGACGGCTGGGTGTGGGGCCCGCGGATGACCGCGACCGCCCAGGTCATGCAGGACGCCTTCACCCGCGCCGCGGCCGGCTCCGGCACGCTCGAATCGTCGATGCGCGCGACCGAGGACGGCACGATGCCGGACCTGAAGGCGCTCGGCCTCAAGACCACCCAGCACACGACATGAACGCCCGCACTCCGAAAGGCAGGTGACTCCCATGACCGCGACCACCCATGCCCCCGCGACGGCGTCCGCGCCGCCACGCGACCAGGACGCCTCCGGGCGCCGGGCGCAGCGCACGGCGGGCCGCCGTCGAGGCGGCGCCGCGGGCGTCCTGATGGCCCCGTTCTTCGTGCTGCTCGTCCTGGTCTTCCTGATCCCGGTGGCCACGGCGGTGTGGCTGAGCTTCTTCAGCGACGACCAACCGGGCCTCGGCTTCGGCCCGGAGCGCACGGTCTTCGTCGGCCTGCGCAGTTACGGGGCCGTGCTCACCGACCCGTCGTTCCTGTCCGGGCTCGGCACCGTCGGCCTGTACTGCCTGATCTACATCCCGCTGATGGTGATCGGCTCGCTCGCGCTGGCGCTGCTCCTCGACTCGGGCGTCGTCCGGCTGCGCGCCTGGGCCCAGCTGGGGCTGTTCCTGCCGCACGCGGTGCCCGGCATCATCGCCGCGCTGATCTGGCTGTACCTGTACACCCCGGGCATCAGCCCGATCATCGAGGCCTTCGCCAAGGGCGACGTCACCATCGACTTCCTCGGCCTGCACACCACGCTCCCGTCGATCGTGAACATCGCGCTGTGGTCCAACCTCGGCTACAACATGGTCGTCTTCTACGCCGCCCTGCAGGCCGTCCCCCGCGAGGTCCTGGAGGCGTCGGTCGTCGACGGGGCCGGGCCGGTGCGCACCGCGCTGCAGGTCAAGGCTCCGCTGGTGCGGTCCTCGATCGTCATGGTCGCGATGTTCACCCTCATCTGGGCGCTGCAGCTGTTCACCGAACCGGCGCTGCTGCACCAGTCGTCGGCGATGGTCGGCGCCCGGTTCTCGCCGAGCATGTACATCTACGACGCGGCGTTCAGCCGGAACAACTACTCGCTCGCGGCGGCCGCCTCGGTGATCCTCCTGATCATCACGATCGCCGTGTCCTACGGCGTCACCCGCTGGACCAACCGTGTCGAGGCCGCAGAGGAGAACGCCCGATGACCACAGCCGAGTTGAGCAGTTCGTCCCTGCTGCGGCCACGCTTCCTCGGCCGGGCCGTGGTCAATGTCATCGTCGTGATCTCGGTGCTCTACACGGTGCTGCCGGCGCTGTGGCTGGTCCTCGCCTCGACCAAGACCCGGGACGCGCTGTTCCAGAGCAGCATCTTCTCCTTCGGCGACTTCTCCCTGGTCCAGAACCTCAAGGACCTGTTCGCGATGGACGGCGGCCTGTACAGCCGCTGGTACGGCAACAGCCTGCTGTACGCGGTGCTCGGCGCGGCCATCGGATCGATGATCTCCGTCGCCTGCGGCTACGCCTTCGACAAGTACCACTTCCGGCACAAGGAGAAGCTGTTCGGCCTGGTCCTCGCCGCGGTCATGGTGCCGCAGACCGTCCTGGCGCTGCCGCTGTACCTGATCGCGTCCGAGGCCGGCGTCGTGAACACCTTCTGGTCGGTGTTCACCCCCGTCCTGTTCAATCCGTTCGGCGTGTATCTGGGCCGCATCTTCTCCCAGGGCTATGTGCCGAACGAGGTCCTGGAGGCGGCCCGCGTCGACGGCGCCGGCGAGCTGACCACGTACGCGCGGGTCTCCCTGCGGATGCTCGCACCGGGCCTGATCACGGTCTTCCTCTTCCAGCTCACCGCGATCTGGAACAACTTCTTCCTGCCGATGGTGATGCTGTCCAACCAGAATCTGTACCCCGTCAGCCTCGGTCTGTTCCAGTGGAACAGCCAGGCGACCGTCTCTCCCGAGTACTATCCGGTGGTGATCATGGGCTCGCTTCTCGCGGTGCTCCCCCTTGTCCTCGCGTTCATCCTCCTCCAGCGGTTCTGGAAGGCCGGCCTGACGGCGGGGGCGGTCAAGTGACCCTGCCCCGCGTGGCGTTGGCCATGTCCCCCCAGGCTGCCGCGGCCGTCTTCACGCCCCGGTCGCTGGCCGCGCTCACCGAGGTCGGCGACGTCGCGCCGCTGCCCGCCCTGTCCGACCTGTCGACGGCGCGGGCGACGGAGGTGCTGGCCGACACCGAGATCCTCGTCACCGGTTGGGGCTGCCCGAAGCTGGACGCGGACGTCCTCGCGCGGGCGCCCCGGCTGAAAGCGGTGGTGCACGCGGCCGGTTCGGTGCGCGGTCATGTCACCGACGCCTGCTGGGAGCGGGGCATCGCGGTGTCGTCCGCCGCGGCGGCGAACGCGCTGCCGGTCGCCGAGTACACCCTCGCGATGATCCTGTTGCACGGCAAACACGTCCTGGAGCGGGCCCGCGACTTCCGCACGAACCGCACCCGCGACAACTGGCTGGTCACCACGGGCCATGTCGGCAACTACCGCCGCACCGTGGGCATTCTCTCGGCGTCCCTGGTCGGACGCCGGGTCATCGAGCTGCTGAAGCCGTTCGACTTCGAGGTGCTGCTGCACGACCCGTACGTGTCCCCCGCCGAGGCCGCCGAACTCGGCGTCACCTGGGTCGAACTGCCCGAACTGTTCACCCGTAGCGACGTGTTGAGCGTGCACACACCGCTGCTGCCCGCCACGCGCGGACTCGTCAGCCGCCCCCTGCTCGACTCGCTGCGTCAGGAAGCCGTCCTGATCAACACCGCACGCGGCGCCGTCGTCGACCAGGACGCGCTCACCGACGCGGTGCGCGCGGGCCGCATCCGGGCGGTCCTCGACGTGACGGATCCGGAGGTGCTTCCTGCGGAGCACCCGCTGTGGGACTGCCCGAACGCGCTGATCACCCCGCACCTCGCCGGTTCCCAGGGCAGCGAGTGGGAGCGGCTGGCCGACACGGCCGTGGCCGAGGTGGCGCGGTGGGCCGCGGGCGACGGTTTCGCCCATCCCGTACGACGCGAGAGGCTGGCGTTCCTGGCATGACCATCCCGTTCGAACTGCCCGACGAGAACCGCGAGCTGAGCCCGTTCACCGGCTACACCCGCGCCCACTGGGAGGCCGTCGCGGACGGTCTCCTCGGCGCCGCCTGGCGCTGGGCGACCCCCGAGGGAGCCCTGCTCGACCTGCCGGGCCGGCCCTCCGCGTCCGGGGTCCGCTCGGACGGCCTGGAGGGGTACGCGCGCACCTTCCTTGCGGCCGGATTCCGGGTCGCGGGCGCCGACGGCAAGGACCCGCACAACTGGCTGGAGCGGTACGCGGGCGGACTGACCGCGGGCACCCGCACCCCCGGCCGGGACGACGCCGAGTCGTGGCCGCTGATCCTCGACCACCACGTACAGGGCCAGCCGATGGTGGAGTCGGCGTCCGTGGCGCTCGGCCTGAGGCTGACCCGGCCGTGGCTGTGGGACCGGCTCGACGACGCGGCGCAGGACCGGGCGGAGAAGTGGCTGCGCGGCGCGATCGACCACACGCCCGCCCCGAACAACTGGTATCTGTTCCCCTTCACAGTGGCGTCGTTCCTGGAGGAGGTCGGCCGCGGCGACGCGGCGACGGCCCGCGCCATGGACCGGGCCCTGGACCTGATGGAGACCTGGTACCGGGGCGACGGCTGGTACGCGGACGGCGACGGCCGGGCCTTCGACCACTACAACGGCTGGGCGCTGCACCTGTATCCGCTGCTGCACGCCCACCTGTCGGGCGACGCGGCGCTGTCGGCGCGCTTCGGCCCGCGACTGCGCGAGCACCTGGAGGGCTTCTCCCTGCTGTTCGGCGGCGACGGGGCCCCGCTCCACTTCGGGCGCTCGCTCGCCTACCGCTTCGCCGCGTCGGCGGCGGTCGGCGTGGGCGCGGTCACCGGGCACACCCCGCTGACGCCGGGCGCGTCACGGCGTCTCATCAGCGGCAACCTGCGCTACTTCCTGGAGCGCGGCGCGGTCACCGACGAGGGCCTGCTGAGCCTCGGCTGGCACGGCCCGCACGACGCGACGCTCCAGCCGTACTCGGGCCCGGCGTCGCCGTACTGGGCGTCGAAGGGGTTCGTGGCGCTGCTCGCCCCGGAGGGCGACCCGCTCTGGACGGCGCCGGAGGAGCCCGCGCCCAGCGAGGGCCCCGACCGGGTCCTTGCGCTGCCCGCACCGGGTCTGCTGGTGCAGTCCACACAGGCCGACGGGATCGTGCGGCTGCACAACCACGGCAGCGACCACGTCCGGCCGCACGAGGGCGAGTTCGCCGCCCAGAACGACGCCCATTACGGCCGTCAGGCGTACTCCACGCACACCGGGCCGACGTCCCTCACCAACATCGCGGACAACCATCTGTCGGTCGAGGTCGGCGGCGTCGCGAGCGTGCGCAGGAGGCTGCATCCGCTCGGCGCCGGGCACGGTGACGGATGGGGCTGGGCGGCGTCCTGGTTCCGGCCGGCGTTCGTCTCGGGACCGCCGATGCATCCGGGGCTGCGCGTCGAGAGCGTGACCGTGGCGCGGGGCGCCCACGAGCTGCGGGTGCACCGGGTGGTCGGTGCGCCGCACGGCTCCCGGGTGACGCTCACCGGATGGGCCACGGACGCGCTCCGCTCGGAGCTGACCGGGCTGCACGGGTGGGGCCCGGCGGACCGTGTCCGGGCGCCCGAGGGCACGGCGTACGAGCCCTGGGTGCGGGTGCCCCGGCTGTCGGCGCCGGTCGAGGGGACGGCCGTGTTCGCGGCGCTGGCGCTGCTCGGCGCGGCCGACACCCCTGCCGATCTCGACGGGGTCGTGGCCGGGGCCGGTGTCACGGACGGCGAGCTGGCCGTGCGGTGGGCCGATGGGTTCGAGACCGTGGTGACGTTCGGCGAGTCGGTGACCGTACGCGGCGGCTGACGTCACCCCGAGGGGGTCAGCTGCGCCTCGACCGCGGGGGCGTAGCGGTCCACGACCGCCTCGATGTCCGCGGCCCGCACCTGCGGGCCGCGGGCGATTCCGTACATCACGCCGAGGCCGAGGAGCAGCGACACGGCGAGTTCCGCGCGCAGCCCGGCGTCGGCGCCGGACAGGCGGGCCGCCAGGCGTTCGCTGACCTGCGTACGGAAGTTGGCGCGCAGGATGTCGCCCTGCGCGCCGTGCAGCGGCGCGAACACGATGCGCAGGATCGGGTCGGCGCCGCGCTCGGACTGGCCACTGAGGACGCAGCGGACCATGTGCCGGCCGAGCTCCTCCAGGGGCGCGTCGAGCAGGACGTCGACGTCGGCCTCGAAGTCCATGACGCTCGCGAAGAGGGCGTCCTTGTTGCCGAAGTACTTGAGGATCAGGGGCGGGCTGACTCCGGCCCGGTCGGCGATCGCCCTGAGCGTGATGTCGCCGTGCGCGTGCCGGGCCAGCAGATGCCGGGCGGCCTTCACGATGGCGGCCCTGCTCGCCTCCGCGTCGCGCCGGACGGCGGGCTGCGCCATGGTCATCGCCTCATGCTCCCTTCGCCGTCGCCAGCGGGGCCGGAGCGCCCGCGACGGTCTGCTCGGCCCCTCTGTCGGACGGTACGCACAAGGAGACGGCGGCGGCCACCAGCGCGACCGCGCCGGCCATGACGAACGCGAGCCGGTAGCCGTGCAGGCTCGACACGTCGGTGCCGCCGAGACGCATCGTGTGGTGGACGAGGACGGCGGTGACGGCGGCGCTGGAGACGGACTGTCCGATGGTGCGCATCAGCACGTTGACCCCGTTGGCCGAGGCGGTGGCGGTCGGCGGGACGGCGCGCAGGATCAGGGTGGGCAGGGCGGAGTACGCGAGGGTGGTTCCGGTGGAGACGACGGCGGCGCCGACCAGGATCACCCACAGGTCGGTGCTGTCGACGACCCGGATCGCGTAGCCGAGGGCGAGGACGAGGCCGCCGATGGCGAGGGTGACGCGCGGGCCGCGGGCGGTGGAGATGCGGGCCGACACCGGGGAGAAGAGCAGCATGATGACGCCGCTGGGCAGCATGCACAGGCCGGTCGCCACGATCGACAGGCCGAGGCCGTAGCCGGTCTCCACGGGTGCCTGCACGAGCTGTGCGGTGACCAGCGAGTTGGCGTAGAACGCGAAGCCGGTGAGGAGGGCCGCGACGTGCGGCAGCCCGACCCGGCGGCCGACGGCGAGGCGCAGGTCCACCAGGGGGCGGGCGGTCCGCAGTTGGTGCCAGGACCACAGGGCGAGGACCAGGACGGCGGCGGCGAACAGGCCGAGGATCCGGGCGCTGCCCCAGCCCCACTGACCGCCCTGCGAGACGCCGAGCAGCAGGCAGACCAGTCCGGTGGCGAGGCCCAGCGTGCCGAGGACGTCGAAACGGCCGGGGTTGCGCACCGGCGACTCGCGCACGGCCCACCAGGCGGCGGCCAGGCCGACCGCGCCGAGTGCGGCGGTCGCCCAGAACATCACGTGCCAGTTGGCGTACTGGACGATGAGCGCGGCGAGCGGCAGGCCGAGCGCGGCGCCGATGCCGACGGTGGAGCTCATCAGGGCGACGGCGGATCCGGTGCGGTGGGGCGGGAGTTCGTCGCGCAGGATGCTGATCGACAGCGGCACGACGGCCGCGGCGGCGCCCTGGAGCGCGCGGGCCGCGATGAGGACGCGGATGTCGGAGGTCAGCGCGCACAGCACGGAGCCGGTGGTCATCAGGGCGAGGGCGATCAGCAGGACCCGGCGCTTGCCGTACATGTCGCCGGCCCGGCCGAGGACGGGCGTGAGGACGGCGCCCGCGAGGAGGGTGGCGGTGACCATCCAGGAGACGGCCGACGGTGACGCTCCGGTGAGTTCGGGCAGGTCGGGCAGGAGGGGGACGACGACCGTCTGCATGACGGCCATGAGGATGCCGCCGAAGGCGAGGACGGGGATGGTGAGCCGCTCCCGCAGGCGGGGCCGGACGGCCTGTTCGGGCAGCGTCGGTATCGGGACGTGGTCCATGGGACTCCTGCGGGTGCGCGGGCGCGGCGCGGGAGGCGCGGCGCCGGGCCGACGAGACGGGTGAATGCCCATTCACCCGGTGGGTGAATCAGTATTCACCAACCGGCGGCCGCCTGTCGCCACCCCTGGCCCAGCGCGGATCCGCCCCGGTCGCGCCATACTGCCGCCATGACCTCACCAGACGTCCTGCGCTGCGGACTTGTCGGCACCGGTTCCTGGGCCGGCCGCACCCACGCCCCGGTCCTGCGGGACCACAAGTACACGGATTTCGTCGGCGTCTGGGGACGCCGGCCCGAGGCCGCGGCCGAGCTGGCCGCCGCGCAGGGGACGACGGCGTACGACGACGTGGACGCGCTGTTCGCGGCGTGCGACGCGGTGGCGTTCGCCGTGCCGCCGGACGTCCAGGCGCCGCTGGCGGCGCGGGCCGCCGCGGCGGGCTGCCATCTGCTGCTCGACAAGCCCCTCGCCACCGAGCCGGTGGCGGCGCGCGCGGTCGTCGACGCCGTGGACGCCGCGGGGGTGGCGTCCGTGGTGTTCTGCACGATGCGCTACGCCCCCGCCACGGCGGCCTGGATCGCCGAACAGGCCGCCGTGGACGGCTGGTTCACCGGTCGCGCCGACTGGTACGGGGCGCTGTACACCCCGGGTGACGACGCGCAGATCCGGGCGACGACGCCGTGGCGGGCGGAGCGGGGCGCCCTGTGGGACGTGGGCCCGCACGCCCTGTCGGTGCTGCTGCCGTTGCTCGGCGACGTGTCCTCGGTGACGGCCGGACGCGGCCCCGGCGACACGGTGCACCTGCTGCTGCGGCACGACTCCGGCGCGTCGAGCACCGCGGCGCTGAGCCTGACCGCTCCCCCGGAGGCGGCCGGGGTCACGGTCGAACTGCGGGGGACGGCGGGGGTGTCGGCGATGCCGTCCGGTCGCGGGAACGCGCAGGAGTCCCTCGCCGCGGCGGTCGACGTCCTGCTGGAGTCGGTGCGCACCGGGGTCCCGGCCCCGTGCGACGCACGGTTCGGACTGCGTCTCACGGAGATCCTGAGCGCCGCCGAACGCGCGCTGCCGTCAGCCGGTGCCGAACCAGGTCTCGGCGAGTGAGGCGAGGTCGCGCACCCCGTCGGGCGGCGGGACTTCCCGCAGGTACCAGGGCAGATTGCTGTACACGTGCAGGAGTGTGTACGCCATGACCGCTCGCGGGTCGGGTGTGCGGCCGTACGTCTTCGTGAAGCGGGTCATGAGCCGCCGGTCGCCGCGGGTCACGAAGAGTCCGACGGCCACCAGGTCGTAGTCCGGGTCGCCGGTCATCGCGGGCTCGAAGTCGAGCAGGCCGCTGAGCCGGGCCCGGCCGGCGCGGTCGGGGGCGACGAGCAGGTGCTGCCGCATGAATTCCGTGTGCAGCAGCGCCCGCCGCTCCCCCGCCCGCGGGGTGGCGGCGTCGAGGAATCCGTCGATCTGCCCGCACCACTCCTCGGGGAGTCCGCGCTCGCGCTGTCGCCGCACGGACGCGGCGCGGCGGCCGGCGACGAAGCCGTCCCAGTCGCCGGGGCCGATGTCGTCGGCGAGCGGTCCTGGGTCGAGGGCGTGCAGCGCGGCGAGGAGTCCGCCCGCCGTCTCGACGAGCCGGTCCTGTTCGGCGGGCGGCAGTCCGGGCCAGGCCAGGGCGAGGTCCCGGCCGGGCAGCCGGGACATGAGGACGTAGTGCCAGCCGTCGTCGTACGTGCCCGAGGCCAGCGGCTCCGGGGTGGCGACGGGCAGCCGCCCGTGCAGGAACTCCAGCGTCCGGCTCTCGCGGATCCCGTCCCCGGCCGCCATGGCCGGGAACAGCTTCAGGACGTGCCCGCCGTCGACCGCGTAGACCGGCTGGCTGCCCTCGGTGAAGCGCTCCGGGTCCGCGCCGGCGAAACCGAGCCGGGCGCAGAGGTCGAGTACGCCGGGTCGCAGCAGGGCGTCGTCCGGGACGACGCGGCGCCAGTCCTCGTCGGTGTCCACGCGGGGCAGCATGATCGGCAGCGTAGGCCGCCCGGGCATCGTCGCCAACCGACTTAATACCCTGTGCGCATGCCGCTCCAGATCAGCGCCACCAACCCCGAGCACCCGGTGCTCCTGCTCGCCCTGCCCTGGCACATTCCGCTGGAGGAATGGCCCGAGGAGTACCTCGTGCCGCTTCCGCGCGGTATCTCCCGGCACGTGGTGCGCTATGCGCGCGCCGGTGACGAGGTGGTCGCCGTCAAGGAGCTCGCCGAGCGGCCGGCGCTGCGCGAGTACGAGATGCTGCGCACGCTCGACCGGCTCGGGATACCGGCGGTGGACCCACTGGCCGTGGTCACCGGCCGGGAGCAGCCGGACGGCGCGCCCCTGGAGCCGGTGCTGATCACCCGGCACCTGGGCGGTTCGCAGCCCTACCGGTCGATGTTCGAGACGACGATGCGCCCGACGACGGTGCACCGTCTGATGGACGCGCTCGCGGTCCTGCTGGTCCGGCTCCATCTCTCCGGGTTCGCCTGGGGCGACTGCTCCCTGTCCAATACGCTCTTCCGCCGGGACGCGGGCGCGTACGCCGCCTATCTCGTGGACGCCGAGACGGGCGAGCTGCACCCGAAGCTGAGCCAGGGGCAGCGGGAGTACGACATCGAGCTGGCCCGGGTGAACATCAGCGGCGAGATGCTCGACCTGGAGGCCTCGGGGGCGCTGCACCCCTCGATCGACCCGATCGAGTTCGGTACGGAGATCGAGCAGCGCTACACGAACCTGTGGAGCGAGCTGACGCGCACCTCGGTGTACCCGGCGGGCAAGCACCACTACATGGAGCGGCGCATCCGGCGGCTGAACGATCTCGGGTTCGACGTGGCCGAGATGCAGATCTCGCGCTCCCCGCGGGGCGACGAGGTCACCTTCGTCCCCAAGGTCGTCGACGCGGGTCACCATCAGCGGCAGCTGCTGCGGCTGACCGGCATGGACGCGGAGGAGAACCAGGCGCGGCGGCTGCTCAGCGATCTGGAGAGCTGGATGGCGACCCAGGACGACGCTCCCGACGCCCGGCCCGAGGTGCTGGCCCACCGCTGGGTGCGCGATGTGTTCCGGCCGACGGTCCGCGCGATCCGCGACCGACTGCCCACCCCGATGGATCCGGCGGAGCTGTACCACGAACTCCTGGAGCACCGCTGGTTCCTGTCCGAGCGGGCGCAGCACGACATCGGCCTGGACGCGGCGGCGGAGGACTACGTGCGACAGGTCGGCAAGCCGGAGGAGTGAGGCGGGGCCGAAAAGCGCCGCGATGACCGGGCGCGGCCGGTGCCGTGGCCGCTACGTAATGGCGAGTGACGGCACCGACCGCAGCCAGTGACCTCCGGATCCGCCTGCGGTCGAGAGCGGGACGTGCGTCGTACAACGCATTTTCCGGCCACATCCGACGAAATACGTGGCCCGGTCCAGCTCTCTCTTCCTCAGTCGGCCCAGAGGCTCGTGGGTTACTCTCCGCCAGGAAATTTCGGCCATTTTCCAGCCGCCCGGCACAGGTGCCGCATCACTGTGTCTACCTGCACACAGCCGATGAAACTGCCAGGTGAGCAACCCCGCACGGCTCATCATGACGGACCGTCTGATCGTTTTCTTCGGGCAATGTTTATTACCAAAGATGTTGGGAGTATTTAGACTGCTCACGCTCAACTCAGCGTGCACGAAGAGGGATTACCGACATGAACAAGAAGGCGCTCCGCGCCCTGCTCCGCGAACGGCGCGCCCTCATAGCCCCCGAGTCCCACGGCTTCACCCGCCCCACGGGCCAGGGCCGACGCGCACCGGGCCTCTCCCAGCACCAGGTCGACCAGTTGCTGCACCGGACACTGGGGACGTACCACCGGCTGGAGTCGGGGAGCTACCCCAATCCGCCCACCGTCCTCCTGCGCGATGTCGCCCTCCTCTTCGACCTGGACGAGCAGGAGTGGGTCTCCCTGTGCCGCTACGCCCTGCTCCAGGATCCGCCCGGACCGCTTCACCAGTCGTCGGGCAAGGAGATTCCGGGCTTCTGGCAGGACGCGCTGGACAGCATGACCCACATGGCGTACGTCTCGGACGCCTCCTGGGACCTCATCGCCTACAACAACGCGTTCGCCAGGCTGTTCCCCGACCTTCGCGTGCCGGCCAACACCATGCGGTGGATGCTTCTCGAGCCCCAGGGACGGGAGCTGTTGATCGACTGGCACAACGCGTGGGCGCCCTGGGTACTGCCCCAGCTTCGTGCGGCCCTCGCCACGCGCCCGAACGACGAGACGTTGCTCCAGATCGAGAAGGAGGTCCTCGCCGATCCGGAGACCGCGGCGACCTACGAGACGGGCGCGACCCTCATCCACGCGGACGGCCACGAGCGGCCGATCCGCCATGCGACCAAGGGGCCGGGCTGGGTGTCGATCTGTGCGGCCCAGCCCATGACCGCGCCCGGATCGCGGCTGTTCATCCTGGTGTTCCGACCGGGATACCAACGACCCGTCCACCAACGGCAACTGCTCCGCGCTCCCGCCCCGATCATCGACGGCCCCGACCACTAGACGTACGACGCCGGGCGTCAAGTATTTTGAGCGCACCCCCCGCACTCCGCCCGGCACAGTGGGAGCAGTCGCATGCCCGCCTACGTTTCACCACCTCGCTCCGTCCTCGGCACTCACAAGGTCACGACGGAGGAGATAGCAGACGACATACGGGCGCACCATCGCGAGCACCCTCGCCTCGGCGCCTTTCTCCGCGTCGTCAACAACTGCGGGGTGCGCACGCGGTACTTCAGCCGGCCGCTGGACTCGCCCACCGTCTCGGGGGAAGCCGATGTGCACGCGCGCACTCGAGCGGCCTTCGACGATGCGGTCGACATGGCTGAACGGGCGGCGATCGCCGCACTCGAGGCGGTGGACCTCACTCCCGGGGACATCGACGCCATCGTCACGACCCACGCCACCGGCTATGCCGTCCCGAACCTCGACGTGCACCTCATCCACCGCTTGGGGCTGCGTCCCACCACCCGTCGCATCCCCCTGACCACCATGGCGTGCGCGGGCGGGGCGCACGCCCTGCTCCGCGCGGCCGACCTGGTGGCCCTCCGGCCGCACGAGAAGGTGCTGGTGGTGGCCGCGGAGGTGTTGTCGAGCGCGTACAACCACACGGCGGCGACCATCGAGGCCATGATCTACAAGGCGCTCTTCGCCGACGCGGCGGCGGCCACGGTGGTCAGTGCCGCTCCGCTCGGCCCCGGTCTCGCCATCGAGGACACCCTCGAATACACGCTGCCCGAGAGCTTCGACCGCTACCGGGGACGCCTGGACGTCCATGGCATGCACTTCGATTCCACGAAGCTGGCCCCGAAGGCGCCGACAGCGACCTTCCCCGCTCTGATCGGCTGGCTCGACGGTCGCCCTGTCGACTTCGCGGCGATCCATCCCGGCAGCCCGCGCATGGTGAGCGACACGGCGGACGCCCTGGAACTCGGCAAGGAGCACACCCGGCATTCGATGGACACGCTGGCCGACGAGGGCAACATCGGCGGGGTCAGCGTCCTTCGCGTCCTCGAACGTACGCACATGGCGCCTCCGGCCACGGGAAGCCATGGCGTTGTCGTGGCCTACGGCCCCGGCTTCACCACCGCCGCTCTCCACGGCCACTGGCACGGCTGATCCCCGCTTCCCAAAAAATGTCCCCCTGAGACTCATGTCCCATCGGGACACAAAGGTGTATCGTCAGAGGCATGAAGGCGAACGAGCCCACCACCCCGCCCCCTGCGGACCGCCGGCAGCTGAAGGCCCGGCGGACCCGTGAGGCACTGGCCGAGGCGGCCGTGGCCCTGGTGCTCGAGCGGGGCCTCGCGGAGGTCACCGTCGAGGCGATCGCCGAGCGCGCGGACGTCACGCGCCGCACCTTCAGCCGGCACTTCTCCGGCAAGGAGGACGCGGCGCTCGACTTCACCCGAGCGGACGGCGCCCGGATCAACGCGGCGCTGCGCGAGCGCCCCGCCGCGGAGTCCCCGCTGCTCGCCTACCGCAGGGCGGTCGCCGACTGGCTCGCCGACCGGGCGATCCCCGGCTGGCACCACCGGCCCGAGCAGCGGCTGCTGTACGCGGCCGTGGACCGCGAGCCCGCCCTGTTCGCCGCGTACGAGCGCATCCGGGTCGACGCCCAGGACGAGTCCGTACGCATCATCGCCGACCGGCTCGGCACCGATCCGGCCCGGGACCTGCGCCCCGAGGTCGTGGTCGGCGCCGCGGCCGGCGTGCTGACCGCCGCGCTGCGCACCTGGGCGCGCGACGACAGCACGGACGCCGAAGACCTCGCCGACCTGGTGGCGCGGGCCTACGACGCCCTCATTGGGGAGGCCGCCCGATCGGCGGCGACCTCCGAGGAAGCAACCAGAGAGTGACACGCACCATGAGCACCACCCCCGCCCCCGCATCGACCGACTACGCCACCGAGTTCGCCGGCAGGACCGCCCTGGTCACCGGCTCCGCCTCGGGCATCGGTCTGGCCACCGCCCGCCGCCTGGGCCGCGGCGGCGCCAAGGTCGTCATCGCCGACTTCAACGAGCAGGGCGCGAAGGAGGCCGCCGAGGCCCTCGCCGCCGAGGGCATCGAGGCCGCCGCCGTCGCCCTGGACGTGACGCAGGCCGCCTCCGTCGAGGCCGCGGTGAAGTTCACCGTCGACACCTTCGGCGGACTCGACCTGGCCGTGAACAACGCCGGCATCGGCGGACCCAGCACCCCCACGGGCGCGTACGACATCGACGCGTACAACCGCGTGATCCGCACCAACCTGGACGGCGTCTTCTACTCCCTGCGCTACGAGCTGCCCGTCATCGAGGCCGCCGGCAAGGGCGGCGCGATCGTGAACGTCGCGTCGATCCTCGGCTCGGTCGGCTTCGCCGGCTCCCCCGCGTACGTGGCGGCGAAGCACGGTGTCGTGGGTCTGACGAAGACGGCGGCGGCCGAGTACTCCGCCAAGGGCATCCGGGTCAACGCGGTGGGCCCGGGCTTCATCGACACCCCGCTGCTCCAGCAGATGGACAAGGCCGCCTACGACGGTCTCGTGGCGCTGCACCCGGCGGGCCGTCTCGGCAAGGCCGAGGAGGTCGCGGAGCTGATCGTGTTCCTGCTGTCGGAGCGCGCGTCGTTCATCGCGGGCAGCTACCACCTGGTCGACGGCGCCTACACCGCCGTCTGATCCCGCGACACCACCCCGTATCGGGCCCCCGGCGACGTTCCCGTCTCTCGTCACCGGGGGCCCTTTCCTGTCGCGAGTCATGGAACGGCCCCGGCTGGGCAGGCGGGGACCTGACCCACGCAGCAGGAGGGGCGCGGCATCTCGATGCGACAGCAGGCAGCACAGGCCACCGGCGACGGGAGCAGGGCGCGCGAGTCGTACTTCGACAACGTGAAGTACCTGACGATCGTGCTCGTCGTGTGCGGGCACGCCTGGGAACCCCTGACCTACGGCTCCCGCGCGGTGACGGCTCTCTACCTCACCGTCTACGCCTTCCACATGCCGGCCTTCGCCCTCATATCCGGTTACTTCTCGCGCAGTTTCGACATGGCGCCCCGGCGTCTGAAGCGACTGGTCACCGGTGTCGTCGTGCCGTACGTCGTGTTCGAGGTGGCGTACACGCTGTTCTACCGGTGGGCGCAGGACGATCCCGGATATCCGATCAGCCTGCTGGATCCCTGGTACCTGATGTGGTTCCTGGCCGCGCTGTTCGTCTGGCGGCTCTCGACGCCGCTCTGGCTCCAGTTGCGCCATCCCGTGCCGGTGGCACTGGCCGTGGGCACGGCCGTGTCGATGTGGCCGGGCGCGGGCGGGGACCTGGCGCTGCAACGGGTGCTGCAGTTCCTGCCGTTCTTCGTGGTGGGTCTGGTGCTGAGGCCCGAGCACTTCTCCTGGCTGCGCACCTGGCGGTTCCGGCTGGCCGCGCTGCCGGTGCTGCTCACGGCCGTCGTGGTGGCGTACCGGGTGGCGCCCTGGTTCGACGCGGGCTGGTTCTACCACCGCGGCAGCGTCGTGGGGCGCGGGGTGCCGGCGTGGGCGGGCCTGTGGGCGACGCCCGCCCTGTTCGTCCTCGCGCTCGTGCTCACCGCCTGTTTCCTGGCCTGGGTGCCGGGCCGCCGACTGTGGTTCACGGCGCTCGGCACCGGGACGATCTACGCCTACCTGCTGCACGGATTCGTCATCAAGGCCTCCCGGTTCGGGGACTGGTACGCCCACCCGTGGCTGCACACTCCGGCGGGCGAGGTGGCCGTCACCGTGGCGGCCGTCGCGCTGATCACCGTGTTGTGCACGGAGCCGGTGCGGCGCGTGTTCCGTCCGGTGGTCGAGCCGCGGATGGAGTGGGCGTTCCGCAGGCCCCGCCAGAAGGGCGCGTCCGGACAGGAGGTCCCGCGCGGGGAGAAGGTCACCTCATCCGGCGGCTGACGGACTGCGCCGAGGCGAGCAGACAGTGCATGCGCTCGGTGAGGGAACCCAGGTCGTCGGCCGGGGTGTGGAAGGGGATGCGGACGTCCGCCTGGCCGCGCGTGCGCTCCAGACGCAGCGTCAGCCCGTGCCGGTCGACGGCGAGGGGCTGGACGCGGACGACGCCGTGCAGGCTGTCGGGCGCGATCAGCCTGGTCAACTGCTCGACGGCCTCGGGGTGGGCCTCGGCCAGATGGGTGAGCAGCCGCGGCTCGGCGAGGGCGAGCGGGTCGGGGGCGGTCGCGGCGAGGTCGTCGAGGTCGATGCCGATCCGCTCGGAGCGGGTCTGCAGCACCGCCCGTGCGGGGATCAGCAGCAGTTCCTCGCCGTCCGGGACCAGCTCGCCGGAGAGCCAGACGCGGGCGCGGACCCGGTCGCGGACCGGGACGGGCGCCGCGTCGGCGAACTCCAGGAGGGTCGTGGGCCGTCCGTGCGGCGCGCACAGCACGGCCGCGGCGAGCACACTGTCCGGCGGCGGACTGATGCGTACCGTGCCGTCCTCCGCGGCGACGCGATGGGCGCCGACGAGGTCGTCCTGCCCCACATCGGTGGTGACGCCGCACGTCCACGCGGCGGCGAGCACGGAGCGCGCGCGGGCCGCCGCGGTGGGGACGGCGGTAGCGATCTGTCGGACACCCATCCGAACCTCCCTTAGGTAAGCCTCACCTAACTTAGCGGAGATCATCGTCGAGGGTCCACCCCGCCGCGCTGTGTCGGCGCGGCCGGATCGGCGCCGGGTGCGTTTGACTCGGACCGTGCGCCGTTACCTCGTGTTCGTCCTCGTCGTCGCCGCCGCGGCCGGGGCGCTGGCCCTGTCGCTGCTCGTCTCCCCCTGGTGGTGGTGCGCGGCGGGCCCGCTGCTCGCGCTCACCGCGCTGGGCGCGTGGGATCTCGTCCAGTCGCGCCATTCCGTCCTGCGCAACTATCCGCTCCTCGGACATCTGCGCTTCCTCATGGAGGCGCTGCGGCCGGAGATGCAGCAGTACTTCATCGAGCGCAACTACGACGGGCGCCCCTACGACCGGGACGTGCGCGACATCGTCTACCAGCGGGCGAAGTACGCGGAGAACCGCTCGGCCGAGGAGCCGTTCGGCACCGAGCGGGACGTGTACGAACAGGGCTACGAGTTCCTGGTGCCGTCGCTGCGGCCCGTGGACCCGCCCGAGCGTCCGCCGACGGTGCGGATCGGCGGCCCCGACTGCTCACGCCCGTACGACATGGCGCTCCTGAACGTCTCCGCGATGAGCTTCGGCGCCCTGTCGGCGCCCGCGATCCGCGCGCTCAACCAGGGGGCGGCGCTGGGCGGTTTCGCGCACGACACCGGTGAGGGCGGCCTGTCGGAGCACCACCTCGCGCACGGCGGCGACCTGGTCTGGGAGATCGGCACCGGCTACTTCGGGTGCCGCACCGACGACGGCGGCTTCGATCGCGCCAAGTTCGCCGAGAAGGCCGCGCACGAACAGGTCAGGTGCCTGTCCGTCAAGCTGTCGCAGGGCGCGAAGCCGGGCATCGGCGGGGTGCTGCCGGGCAGCAAGGTGAACGCGGAGATCGCCCGCGTACGCGGGGTGCCCGAGGGCGAGACGGTGGTGTCACCGCCCTACCACCGCGCGTTCGACACGCCACGCCAACTGGTGCTCTTCCTCGCCGAGCTGCGGCATCTCGCGGGCGGCAAGCCCGTCGGGTTCAAGCTGTGCGTCGGCTCGCGCGCACAGTTCCTCGCGGTCTGCAAGGCGATGCTCGCCGAGGGGACCGCTCCGGACTTCGTGATCGTGGACGGAGCGGAGGGCGGCACGGGCGCGGCTCCCCTGGAGTTCGCCGACCACCTCGGCATGCCGCTCACCGAGGGCCTGATCACCGTGCACAACTCCCTGGTCGGCACCGGGCTGCGCGACCGGATCCGGATCGGCGCGAGCGGCAAGGTCGCCACGGGTGCCGACATCGTCAAACGCCTGGTCCAGGGCGCGGACTTCACGAACGCGGCCCGCGCGATGATGTTCGCGGTCGGCTGCATCCAGGCCCAGCGCTGTCACACCAACACCTGCCCGGTCGGCGTGGCGACCCAGGACCCGCACCGCGCCCGGGCGCTGGACGTGCCGGACAAGGCGGTGCGCGTCCACCGCTTCCAGCGGGCCACCGTGCGCAGCGCGGCCCAGATCATGGCCGCGATGGGGGTGAGCGACCCGCGCGAACTCGGTCCCCACCAGCTGATCCGGCGCATCGCACCCCACGAGCTGCACCCCTACGCGCGCCTCTACGACTGGCTGGAGCCGGACGAGCTGACCGCCGGACCGCCGCCGGCCTGGTCGGCCGACTGGACGGCCGCCGATCCCGACCGGTTCTGAGCCCGACCGGTTCTGATCCCGCGCGCCACCCGCATGCACCAACTCCACGCGAACGGGGGGTGAATATGCCATCCGCCCACGCGGCCCGGACCGGACGGGCATCATGCGGCCCATGGACGGTACCGCGCTCCTGCGGGAGCTCTTCACGCCCGACGAGTACGACGCGGTCAGCAGACACGCGGACCACCTGGGTGTGACAGTCATCGAGTACGTTCGCCGCTCGGCCGCGGAGCGGGCCCTGGAACGGCTGCACCTGACCGAGGACATAGAGGCGCAGGTCCCGCAGCCGGGCAAGCCGTCGATTCCCCAGGTGGAGCGGGCCCGCTGCGGCGACGGCGCGTCCTCGCCGGCCCTGGAGCGCTTCCTCGACGCGCTGGCCCACCCCACAGAGAGCGACTGAGGCTGTCTGATTCCGCCGGATGCGGGCAGGTGAAGGACAGGACATCGGTGTAGGCCGGCCGGTGGCCGAGCCCTCGAGACGAACCTGCATGGGGATCAAGTTCTCCGGGAATGGGCCTCGTTGTCGCAGTAGGGCGCAGTACGGCAAGACCCACTGAGGCCGTACAGGTCGTACGAGGCCACAGAGGCCTGAAGGCTCTTGGAGAAAGGGAGTGATCGTCATGCGTGCGTTCACGGACGCCCAGGGGCGTACCGCACGCGTGGAGTATCTGATGCCGCAGGGGTCCGGGGCCCCTCGTCTGGCCCGCCGACTGACCCGGTCGTTCCTGGCCGGGTGCACCGACGACACGGCGGCGGACGCGGAGCTGGTGGTGACGGAACTGGTCACCAACGCCAACCGGGCGTCCGACAGTTGCTGCCGGATGAGCCTGCGCATCGACGCGGACGAGCTGACGGTGGCGGTGCACGACGACGGTCCGGGGCTGCCCCGCCTGAAGCCCGCGTCGCAGTCCGCCGAGTCGGGCCGGGGAATCACGCTGGTCCGTGCACTGGCCCGGCGCTGGAGCGTGGAGCCGCATCCGCAGGGCGGCAAGACGGTGCGGGCGGTACTCGCACCTTGCTGAGCACCGCCCGCGGACCTCGTCTCCCCGCGGTTCTCGCCGCTCAGTGACCCCGCGAGATCCAGTCGTCGAGGTCGGGCGCCTCCGCCCCGATCGTGGTGCTGTCACCGTGTCCGGTGCGCACGACGGTCTCGGGAGGCAGCGTGAGCAGCCGCTCGCGGATCGAGTCGATGATCGTCGGGAAGTCGCTGAAGGTGCGTCCCGTCGCTCCCGGTCCGCCCTTGAAGAGGGTGTCGCCGGTGAAGACCGTGCCGAGGGCGGGTGCGTACAGGCTGACCGCACCGTGGCAGTGCCCCGGGGTGTGCAGCACGGTCAGCTCGACGCCCGCCACGGTGAGCCGCTGCCCGTCGGCGAGTTCGGCGTCGGGCCCGCGGTCCGGGTGCGTGCGCTTCCACAGGTCGAGGTCCGCCGGGTGCAGCAGGATCGGCGCGCCGGTCCGCTCGGCCAGCGCGGGCGCGGCGTCGATGTGGTCGTCGTGGGCGTGGGTGCACACGACGGCGACGAGCCGGCGGTCGCCGACGGCGGCGGCGATGGCGTCCGCGTCGTGCGCGGCGTCGATGACGACGACCTCCTCGTCGTCACCCACGAGCCATACGTTGTTGTCGACGTCCCAGGTGCCGCCGTCGAGGGAGAACGTCCCCGAGGTGACCAGGTGCTCGATGCGCGCGGTGCTGCTGTCCGCCATCAGAACACCACCACCGAGCGCAGCACGTCACCGTGGTGCATCCGCTCGAACGCCTTCTCGACGTCCTCGAGCGCGATGGTCTCGGTGACGAACGCGTCTAGGTCGAGGCGGCCCTGCAGATACAGGTCGATGAGCATCGGGAAGTCACGCGAGGGCAGGCAGTCGCCGTACCAGGACGACTTGAGCGCACCGCCGCGCCCGAACACGTCGAGCAGGGGCAGGTCGATGCGCATCTCGGGCGTGGGCACGCCGACGAGGACGACGGTGCCCGCGAGGTCGCGCGCGTAGAAGGCCTGTTCGTACGTCTCGGGGCGGCCGACGGCCTCGATGACGACGTCGGCGCCGAAGCCGCCCGTGAGCTGGCGCACGGCCTCGACCGGGTCGGTGGTGCGCGAGTTGACGGTGTGCGTGGCGCCGAGCTTGCGGGCCGTCTCCAGCTTCTTGTCGTCGACGTCGACAGCGATGATCTTCGACGCGCCGGCCAGCTGGGAACCGACCACCGACGCGTTGCCCACACCGCCGCAGCCGATGACGGCGACGGAGTCCCCGCGGCCGACCCCGCCGGTGTTGATGGCGGCGCCGATGCCGGCCATCACGCCGCAGCCGAGCAGTCCGGCCGCGGCGGGCGAGGCGGACGGGTCGACCTTGGTGCACTGGCCGGCGGCGACCAGGGTCTTCTCGGCGAAGGCGCCGATGCCGAGCGCCGGGCTCAGCTCGGTGCCGTCGGCCAGCGTCATCTTCTGCTTCGCGTTGTGGGTGTTGAAGCAGTACTGCGGGCGGCCCCGCAGACAGGCCCGGCACTGCCCGCACACCGCGCGCCAGTTGAGGATCACGAAGTCACCTGGCTCGACCTCGGTGACCCCCTCCCCCACGGACTCGACGACGCCTGCGGCCTCGTGTCCGAGCAGGAACGGGAAGTCGTCGTTGATCCCGCCCTCCCGGTAGTGCAGATCGGTGTGGCAGACCCCGCACGCCTGGACCTTCACGACGGCCTCGCCCGGACCGGGATCCGGCACGGTGATCGTCTCGATCGCCACCGGAGCACCCTTCGCCCGTGCGATCACGCCCTGCACCTGCTGCGCCATGACGGTCAGCCTTCTTTCTCTTCGCGGTTGCCGCACACGTTCTTACGTCCCCCATCCTCACCCATGATCATGACGCGGCACAGTTCCGGTGCGCGGGCACGGCCGTTCTAGGCTGCCCGCGTGCCTGCTCCCGTCGCCGCCGCGACCACGCTGCTGCCCGTCGGCACCACCTTGGCGGTGGTCCTCGTCGCCCTGCTGCTGGTGGCCGCCGCGGTGGCCGCCGTCTTCCGGCTCGCGCCCGACGCCTCCTGGCGCCGCGCCCGGGACATCGCGACGGCGGGGGTGCGGGCCGCCCTGCAGCTGGGTGCGGTGTCGCTGGTGATCGGCTGGGTGGTGCGGCACGGAGCGGCGCTGCTGGTTTTCGTGCTGCTCATGTTCGCGGTGGCCGCGCGGACGGCGGGCCGCCGCATCACCGCGGGCCCCGGCTGGGCCTGGGCGGCCCTGCCGATCGCGGTGCCGGTGGCGCCGGTCGTCGGCGCCCTGGTCCTCTGCGGGCTGGTCCCGGTGCGGGGCATCGCCCTGATCCCGGTCACCGGCATCCTCATCGGCGGCGCGCTCACGGCGACGGTGCTGGCGGGCGGGCGCGCCCTCGACGAGCTCGCGGCGCGCCGGGGCGAGGTGGAGGCATGTCTGGCCATCGGCCTGCTCCCGCACGAGGCGCGCCTGGAGATAGCCCGCCCGGCGGCGTCGGACGCGCTGCTGCCCGGCCTCGACCAGACCCGCACGGTGGGTCTGGTCACCCTGCCCGGAGCGTTCGTCGGCATGCTGCTGGGCGGCGCGTCGCCGGTGATGGCGGGCGCGGTGCAGCTCTTCGTCCTGGTCGCCCTCTTGGCGGTGCAGGCGATCGCGGTGGCCACGACGGTGGAACTGGTAGCGCGCGGCCATCTGCGCCGTCCGCCGGTGGCGAGCCCGTGAAGCGGCCCCGGGCCTGCTCTTCGTCCCGGCTCATGCGTGCCTGACCCCGCGCCGCCTCACCCGGCCCCGTACTCGTGCGGACGCCCGCCGCGCCACTGGATGACCGGCGAGTCCCCGAGCACGAGCTGATCGGCGTCGTCGAGCCCGGCGCGGCGCAGGAACTCGATCACATCCCGGTCGCTGTGCGCGAGCCCGAGCCGCACGGCACCGACGGTGACCCGGCGGCCTCCGCCCGGCGCCGGACGCTGCACGACTATCTCGGGAAGCCCGTCGTCCGCCGAACCGCCGCCGGAGCCGTCGCCCCGCTCCCCCGTCACGAGCGACCGGTCCCTTGCCGCGCCCTGCGCCGCAGCTCGGCCTGCTCCCCGGGACTGAGCCGCTCGCCGGCCAGCACCCGGGACAGGTGCAGCAATCGCCGCCGCAACGCGGTACGGCCGGGCTGCCGCGCAAGTCGCTCGTACGTCTCGGTCCACTCCCGCTGTGTCTGGACAAGGTCATCGGTGACGGAGTTCCGCATGTCCTCAATAGAGCACGTGTTCGATTTTCGGTGCAAGCGGACGCTCCGGACGGCCGTACGACGGGCTAGCTCTCCGGCGCCAACGTGCGCAGGACGCAGAACTCGTTGCCCTCCGGGTCGGTCATGACCACCCAGCTCCGGTCGGACCCCTGACCCACATCGGCGAGGGCGGCGCCCAGGCCGAGCAGCCGGGCCACCTCGTCGTCCCTGGTGCAGTCGATCGGGCTGACGTCCATGTGGAGCCGGTTCTTCACGGCCTCGCACGTCCTCGACCGTCGGCACCCACGAACCGATCTCGACCTTGCCGTCGCTCCGGTCGATCACTTCGAAGCCCACCACCGCGCACCAGAACGCCGCGAGCCTCTCCGGGTCGTGGCAGTCGACGACAACTTCCGTGAACCTGCTTGTCATGTCTCTCCTGGGCAGCGCGCTCGGATCCTGCGTTGATCGGCACAAGCAAGCCCCGGCCGACCCATGCCGCGCAAGGGGTTTCGAGCGCCCGGTCCGGGCGCCGGACCCGTGCGGCGGCGGACCGGGCGCAGGCCCCTTCCCTCCGCGGCCCGATCACGGCGTACGCTCCGGATCATGTCTGTCTACGAGAGCATCCAGATCGCTACGCTCCAGGGCGGCGACGCCGACCTCGCGCAGTACGAAGGCAAGGCCGTCCTGATCGTCAACGTCGCTTCCAAGTGCGGCCTCACCCCGCAGTACACCGCGCTCGAAGAACTCCAGAAGCAGTACGCGGCGCGGGGCTTCACCGTGCTGGGCGTGCCCTGCAACCAGTTCATGGGGCAGGAGCCCGGCAGCGCCGACGAGATCGCCGAGTTCTGCTCGGCCACGTACGGCGTCACGTTCCCGCTGACGGAGAAGGTCGACGTCAACGGCGACGACCGGCACCCGCTGTACGCGAACCTCGTGGGGACCCCGGACGCCGAGGGGCACACCGGTGACATCCGCTGGAACTTCGAGAAGTTCCTCGTCGGCCGGTCCGGCGATGTCGTGGCCCGTTTCTCGCCGCAGACCGCCCCGGACGCGCCCGAGGTCGTCGCCGCCGTCGAGAAGGAGCTCGGCGCCGCCTGACGCCCGCGCCCGCCGCGGACGTCTCAGGTGACCGCCCCGCCGTCGTCGGGCCCGAAGAAGGCCTTGAGTGTGCGGCGGACCTGGTCCGTCAGGTCCTCGTCACCGGCGGCCACGAGCGCGTACGAACGCCGCAGGAAACGCCGCAGGGCCGAGGTGCCGAACTCGACGACCGCCAGGCCCCGCGGCGCGTGCAGCTCGACGGCGGTACGGGCCCGGCCGCTCGGCCAGACGTGCACGTCACCGGTCCCCGCGGGGGCGCGCAGGCCGTCGTCGAGGAGCGAGCGGGCGAAGGCCCAGGTCACCTCGGTGCCGGTGAGGGTGAACGCGGCCGGGAACACCAGGCTGATCGCCAGCGGGTCGGACGAGGCGTAGCGCAGGGCGACGGTGAGGCCGCGTTCCGGTGCGGCGTTCCCGGCGGTGACGAGCCGGGCGCGGGTCGGTTGCTCCAGCGTGACGGGGAGGGTGGTCGGCATGGCGGGCTCCCTTTCTGCTGCTGCGCTACGGCTTCCCGATGCCGGTTCGACGCGGCGGCCGGGAGACGCGTTACGGCGTTCCGCAAAAAGCCGGTGTGACCTGTGCCACTCACTCCTCCATCATCCGGCATAAACCGCGAAACCGTTCAAATTCCCTCTGCCGGCCGATCACGCACCCGTCACGACCGGCCATGCGCCACCCCGCTCCCCGTTGCACGATGGCTGCATGCTCTTCGCCCGGCTCGCTCAGGTGTCCCAGGACGTCGCGGCCACCTCGGCCCGTACGCGGAAGATCGCGCTGCTCGCCGAGCTGTTCCGGGACGCCTCGCCCGACGACGTCCCGATCGTCATCCCCTATCTGGCGGGACGCCTCCCGCAGGGGCGGCTGGGGATCGGCTGGCGGGTGCTGGCCGACCCGGTCGCGCCCGCCGAACAGCCGCGGCTGAGCGTGCAGGACGTGGACGCGGCGCTGAGCGCCGTCGGAGATGTCACCGGTGCCGGGTCGCAGGCGGAACGCAAGCGGCTGGTGGCGGAGTTGATGGGCGCGGCCACCGCGGACGAGCAACGCTTCCTCGTCGGCCTGGTCACCGGTGAGGTGCGCCAGGGCGCCCTGGACGCGGTGGCGCTCGAGGGGCTCGCCCGCGCCACGGACGCACCCCCGGCCGACGTGCGGCGCGCGGTGATGCTCGCGGGCGGGCTGCAACCGGTGGCGCAGGCACTGCTCGCGGACGGGCCGGGCGCGCTCGACGCGTTCCGGCTGACCGTGGGCCGCCCGGTGCAGCCGATGCTGGCGCACAGCGCGGCGACGGTCGAGGCCGCGCTCGACAAGCTCGGGGCGTGCGTGGTCGAGGAGAAGCTCGACGGCATCCGGGTCCAGGTGCACCGGGACGGCGACGACGTCCACGTCTACACCCGCACGCTCGACGACATCACCGAACGGCTGCCCGAAGTCACTGCCGCGGTGCGGGAGTTCGCGGGTGAGCGGTTCATTCTCGACGGCGAGGTCATCGCCCTCGACGCCACCGGAAGGCCGCGCGCCTTCCAGGAGGTGGCCGGGCGGGTCGGCTCGCGCGTCGACGTGGCCCGCGCCGCCGAGGCACTCCCCCTCTCCCCCGTCTTCTTCGACGTGCTCTACGCGGAGGCGGAAACAGGCGGGCAGGACGTGACGAGCGGGCCCGATCTGCTGGATCTGCCCTTCGGCGAGCGGCACGTACACCTCGTAGGGCTGGTGCCGGAGCCGATGCGGGTGCGCCGGTACGTCGTCGAGGACGGTTCCGACGCGGGGCAGCGGGCCGCGGCCGAGCGGTTCTTCGCCGACACCCTCGCCCGCGGGCACGAAGGCGTCGTCGTCAAGGAGGCGGACGCGCCGTACAGCGCGGGCCGCCGGGGTGCCTCCTGGCTGAAGGTGAAGCCGGTGCACACCCTGGACCTGGTGGTGCTCGCCGCCGAGTGGGGGCACGGGCGGCGCACCGGCAAGCTCTCCAACCTGCATCTCGGGGCCCGGCGCGAGGACGGCTCGTACGCGATGCTCGGCAAGACGTTCAAGGGGCTCACGGACAAGCTGCTGGCCTGGCAGACCGGGCGACTGCGGGAACTGGCCGTCGAGGACGACGGTCACGTCGTCACCGTCCGCCCGGAACTGGTCGTCGAGATCGCGTACGACGGGCTGCAGCGGTCGACGCGCTATCCGGCGGGTGTCACTCTGCGGTTCGCGCGTGTCGTGCGGTACCGCGACGACAAGACGGCCGAGCAGGCCGACACGGTCGACACCGTCCTCGCCGCGCACCCGCATCTCCTCGACGCCGACGCCGACGCATCCGCAGGTACGGACTCCTGACTTTTTCTTTGCCAAAAGATGAGCCGTATAAGGTGACTGCAACATTGAAAGATGCATTCGCCAATTAACGGGCGACGGGCCGCGGCCCGCGCGGCCCTCACACGATGCACGCACGGACAAGGGGAGAGACGTGCCCGCTTCACGGCTCAGCAGGACACCACTGCCAGGGATCGGCCATCGCTACGACCTGACCACCCGAGAACAGCGCCGTCTGTCGGTCGTCGCGCACCGGGACGGAGGCCGCACGCTCAGCGCGTACCAGGCCGACGATCCCGACGCGTGCGCCCTGTCGATGAAGCTGACCTCGGGTGAGGCGGCGTATCTCATCGACGCGCTGATGCCCTCGCACCACAGCCCGAATCTGCTCCACACCACCGATCTGGGCCTGGTGGCCGAGCGGATCGAGATACCGGGCGCCTCCCACTGGAACGGCCGGCTGCTCGGCGAGACCGCGATGCGGACCGAGACCGGTGCCTCCATCGTGGCCGTCCTGCGCCGAGCCGAGGCGATACCGTCGCCGGCCCCGGACTTCCGGCTCGCGGGTGGCGACACCGTCATCGTGATCGGCACCCGTGAGGGCGTCGAGGCGGCGGCCGCGATCCTGGGGCGGGAGTGATCGGATGCATTCCGCTGTCTTCCTCATCGAGTTCGGTGCGATCATCCTGGCCCTCGGGCTGCTCGGGAGGCTGGCCGGGCGGCTGAGCTTCTCGCCGATCCCGCTCTATCTGCTGGCCGGTCTCGCGTTCGGCGAGGGCGGTCTGCTGCCGCTCGGCGCGAGCGAGGAGTTCGTGGAGATCGGCTCCGAGATCGGGGTCATCCTGCTGCTGCTGATGCTCGGGCTCGAATACACGGCGAGCGACCTCGTCAACAACCTCAAGACGCAGTACCCGGCGGGGCTCGTCGACATGACGTTCAACGCCCTGCCCGGCGCGGCCGCCGCGCTGCTCATGGGCTGGGGCCCGGTCGCCGCCGTGGTGCTCGCGGGTGTCACCTGGATCTCGTCGAGCGGTGTCATCGCCAAGGTGCTCGGCGACCTCGGACGGCTGGGCAACCGTGAGACACCGGTCATCCTGAGCATCCTCGTGCTCGAGGACCTGGCGATGGCCGTGTATCTGCCCATCATCACGGCCCTGCTGGCCGGAGTCGGCTGGGCGGCCGGCGGGCTCACCCTCGCCATCGCGCTGGGCGCGGCGGGGCTCGTGCTGTTCGCCGCGGTGCGGTTCGGGCGGCAGATATCCCGGTTCGTGTCCAGCGACGACCCGGAGAAGCTGCTCCTGGTGGTGCTCGGTCTGACCATCCTCGTGGCCGGTCTCGCCCAGCAGCTGCAGGTGTCCGCCGCCGTGGGCGCCTTCCTCGTCGGCATCGCGCTGTCCGGCGAAGTGGCCGAGGGCGCGCACCAGTTGCTGCTGCCGCTGCGCGACCTGTTCGCGGCCGTCTTCTTCGTCTTCTTCGGGCTGCACACCGATCCGGCGAGCATTCCGCCGGTGCTGCTGCCCGCGCTGCTGCTCGCCGTGGTGACGGCCTGCACGAAGATCTTCACCGGGTACTGGGCCGCGCGGCGGGCCGGCGTGTCGGTGAAGGGCCGGTGGCGGGCCGGCGGCGCGCTCGTGGCGCGCGGCGAGTTCTCCATCGTCATCGCCGGCCTCGCCGTGACCTCGGGCATCGAGCCCCGTCTGGGTCCGCTGGCGACCGCGTACGTCCTGATCCTCGTCATCGTCGGGCCGCTCACCGCGCGGTACACGCAGCCGATCGCGCAGCGGTTCTTCCGGGCGAGGACGCCGGAGCCCGTGACCGTGCCGGCCCCGCGGGCCGCCGAGGAGACCACACAGGTCGACGAGCAGATTCGCTGACGCCGTACCGCCCGCACGGACGGCGACCGGGGAGAGAACGGGTTCGTTCTCTCCCCGGTCGCCGTCCGTGAGCAGGGCGCTTAGCGTGGGTGGCGAGGTCGGGGGGTGTCCTGGGGGTCTGGAGGCCACCGATGGATCGCACGCCCGAATCGTCCGCTGCCGCCGAGGCCGGCACAGGAACCCCGTCCGCGGGCGGAGGTGACGTGCCGTACGCAGGCGGCGGCAACCACGAACACCGCTGGCTGATCCTCGGTGTCATCGGACTCGCGCAGCTGATGGTCGTGCTGGACGCGACGATCGTGAACATCGCCCTGCCTTCGGCGCAGAAGGATCTGGGGTTCTCGGACGGCAACCGGCAGTGGATCGTCACCGCGTACGCGCTCGCCTTCGGCAGCCTCCTGCTGCTCGGCGGGCGCGTCGCCGACCTGGTGGGCCGCAAGGCCATCTTCCTGACCGGACTCGTCGGATTCGCCGCCGCCTCGGCGCTCGGCGGCGCCGCGACGAGCTTCGGGATGCTGGTGTTCGCCCGGGCGCTCCAGGGTCTGTTCGGCGCGCTCCTCGCACCGGCCGCGCTGTCGTTGCTGACGACGACGTTCACGGACCCGAAGGAGCGCGCGAAGGCGTTCGGCATCTACGGAGCCATCGCGGGCGCGGGCGGCGCCGTCGGTCTGCTGCTGGGCGGTGTCCTCACCGAGTACCTGGACTGGCGCTGGTGCCTGTACGTGAACCTGCTGTTCGCCGTCATCGCCCTGCTCGGCGGGGCGCGGCTGCTGCACGGCGGCCGGCCCGCGGACCGGCCCAAGCTGGACGTGCCCGGCACGATCCTGGTGTCGGTGGGTCTGTTCTGCATCGTGTACGGCTTCAGCAACGCGGAGACGCACGACTGGGGCGATGTGCTGACCTGGGGCTTCCTCGTGGTCGGTGTGGTCCTCCTCGCCGCGTTCGCGTGGTGGGAGACGCGCGCCACGCATCCGCTGCTGCCCCTGCGGGTGATCCTGGACCGGGACCGCGGCGCGTCCTATCTCGCGATGTTCATCTCGGGTGCGGGCATGTTCGGTGTGTTCCTGTTCCTGACGTACTACCTGCAGCAGATCCTGCAGTACTCGCCGGTGCTCACGGGTGTGGCGTTCCTGCCGATGGTGGCCTGCATGGTCGTCTCGTCGGTCATCGCCACCAACTCCCTCGTCCCCCGGCTCGGCCCGAAGCCGATCGTGCCGCTCGGCATGGCGCTGGCCGCCGCCGGTATGGCCTGGCTGACGGCGCTCGATCTCGACAGCAGCTACGCGCCGCACGTGCTGCCGCCGCTGCTCGTGGCCGGTATCGGTCTCGGTCTGATCTTCGCGACCGCCATGAACCTGGCCACGGCCGGGATCGCCGCGCACGACGCGGGCGTCGCCTCCGCAATGGTCAACACCAGCCAGCAGGTGGGCGGTTCGATCGGCACGGCCCTGCTCAACACGCTGGCGACGAGCGCGGCCTCGAGCTACCTGGTCGGCAAGCAGCCCACCCCGCAGGTGCAGGCGAAGGCCGCGATGGAGAGCTACTCGACCGCGTACACGTGGTCCGCGATCTTCTTCGCGGTGGGCTTCGTGGTGACGCTGGTGCTCTACCGTCCCGGGCCGCCCCGGCAGTTGTCCGGCGACGGCGGCGCCGTGCACATGTAGGGAGCCGTTCACCGGCGAGGAGACGGTTCGGGCACTCCATTCACTGGGCATACCCCATCTGCAAAGTCCGCCCGTCCCGGGGTGTCACCGGGCGGGCGGCGGTGCGGTGGGGGTGCTCGGAGCGGAGCGAGGGGGACGTCATGCGCGGTGTGCCGTACGAGGTGTATCAGGTGGACAGCGAACGGCTGGCGACGGCCTTCGTCGACGTGGCGGACGCCTCGGCGCGCGGCGGGCCGCAGGCCCTGGCCACGCTGGTGGCCTGCTGCGTCACCCTGCTGGAGGTGCAGACGGCGGCGGCCGTTCTCAAGCCGCCCACCGGGCGGGTCGAGGTGGCGGCGTCCGACAATCGCGGGCTGCGCCTGGAGCGGGCCGCGCTGTCCTGGGGCGAGGGCCCCGGCGCCGACTGCCGCGCCTGCGCCCAGCCGATCCGCGGGGTGCCGCTCGCGCACCCGTACGCGCGGGCCAACTGGCCTTCGTACACCGCGATGGCCCGCTCGCTCGGTTTCGCGTGCGTGGTCGCGGTGCCGCTGCGCACCGCGGAGCGGGCGGTCGGCTCGCTCAGCCTGCTGTCGGAGCGGACGGGACCGCCGGGACCCCTGCAACTGCGCCTCGGCCAGCATCTCGCCGACGCCACGGCACGCGGTGTGCAGCCGCACCTGCTGCCCTCCTGATCCGCCGCGCCGCCGCCCTCACGAGCCGTTGTCCGCCACCACCACCGGGACTGATCGCATGGTCACCAGACGCAGCGCGGGAATCCTGCTCTTCCGCCGGACGGCGGACGGGCCCGAAGTGCTGCTCGGGCACATGGGCGGCCCGTTCTGGGCGCGCCGTGACGCGGGCGCGTGGTCCGTCCCGAAGGGCGAGTACGGCGACGACGAGACGCCCTGGGACGCGGCGCGGCGCGAGTTCGAGGAGGAACTGGGCCTCCCCGCGCCGGCCGGGGCGCCGCTGCCGCTCGGGGAGGTGGTCCAGTCCGGCGGCAAGCACGTGACCGTGTGGGCGGTGCAGGGCGATCTCGATCCGGCGGACATGGTGCCGGGCACCTTCACGATGGAGTGGCCGCGCGGCAGCGGCCGGACCGCCGAGTTCCCGGAGCTGGACCGGGTGGCCTGGTTCGGCCTGGAGGCGGCGCGGGCAGTGATCGTGCAGGCGCAGGCGGCGTTCCTGGTCCGGCTCGCGGAGCAGGTCTGACGCGCGGCCGGCCGGGTACTCGGCGTTGTCCCGCGTTGCGCGGCCCGGTGCGGCGCGGGAAGGTCGAAGGAACCCCGCACAGGAGGTCGCCCCATGCCCATCGCGACGGTCAACCCCGCCACGGGCGAGACGCTGCGCACGTACGACGCCCTCTCCGACGAGGCCGTCGAGGAGAAGCTCGCGCTGGCGTCCCGCACGTTCGACACGTACCGCACGAGTACGTTCTTCGAGCGGGCGCGCCTGCTTCAGCAGGCGGCCGATCTGCTGGAGGCGGACGCCCCCGACATCGCCCGGGTGATGACGACGGAGATGGGCAAGCCGGTGGCCGCGGCCCGCGCCGAGGCGACGAAGTGCGCGAAGACGATGCGCTGGTACGCGCAGAACGCGCAGGGGCTGCTGGCCGACGAGCACCCGTCCGACCAGGACGTGAAGGACTCCGGGGCCGCCCGCGCCCTGGTCCGCTTCCGGCCGCTCGGCGTGGTGCTCGCGGTGATGCCGTGGAACTTCCCGCTGTGGCAGGTGGTCCGGTTCGCCGCGCCCGCTCTGATGGCCGGGAACGTGGGCCTGCTCAAGCACGCGTCGAACGTGCCGCAGACCGCCCTCTACCTGGAGGATCTGTTCCGGCGCGCCGGTTTCCCCGAGGGCTGCTTCCAGACGCTGCTCATCGGGTCCGGCGCGGTCGAGGGCATCCTGCGCGACGAGCGGGTGGCCGCCGCGACCCTCACCGGCAGCGAGCCCGCGGGCCGCTCGGTCGCCGCGATCGCCGGTGACGAGGTGAAGAAGACGGTGCTGGAGCTCGGTGGCAGCGACCCGTACGTGGTCATGCCGTCGGCGGACGTCGCCAAGGCCGCGAGGACGGCGGTGACGGCGCGGGTGCAGAACAACGGGCAGTCGTGCATCGCGGCGAAGCGGTTCATCGTGCACGAGGACGTCTTCGAGGAGTTCCGGGACGGGTTCGTGGCGGGGATGCGCGAGCTGCGTGTCGGCGACCCGCTGGACGAGGCGACGGACGTGGGGCCGCTCGCCAGCGAGCAGGGCCGCACCGATCTGGAGGAGCTGGTCGACGACGCCGTCGAGAGCGGTGCGACCGTGCTGTGCGGCGGGCAGCGGCCGAAGGACTTCGCGGACCGCGGCTGGTTCTACGAGCCCACCGTGGTCGCCGATGTGACACCCGAGATGCGCATCCACCGCGAGGAGACGTTCGGGCCGGTCGCGACGCTGTACCGGGTCGCGGACCTGGACGAGGCGATCGCGGTCGCCAACGACACCCCGTTCGGACTGAGTTCGAACCTGTGGACCGGCGACGAGGCCGACATCGACCGGTTCGTCCAGGACAGCCAGGCGGGCGGTGTCTTCGTGAACGGCATGACGGCCTCGCACCCGGCACTGCCGTTCGGCGGCGCCAAGCGCTCCGGATACGGCCGTGAGCTGGCGGGCCACGGCATCAAGGAGTTCTGCAACATCACGACGGTGTGGGTCGGGGCCTGAGCTGGCCCGGCTCCACCGCCTCTCGAACGATCGAAACGATCAACTTGGCCGCTTCTCTTGAGCGTTTGATTCACCGGGTGCTAGAAACCGCTTACTCCCAGCGGACCCTCCAGCCTCCCGGAGCTCTTCATGACGTCGCCGTCCCTGCCCTGGTCCCGTCGCGCCTTCCTCGCCACCTCGGCGGCCGTCGGGGCCGCGCTCACCGTAGGAGTTCCCGGCCCGGCCGCCGCCGCGGACGCGTCCGCGGACGACGAGTTCGCCGCGCTGCGGGCGAAGTGGCGGGCGCTGTATCTCGGCGAGGGCTTCAGCCCGACCGCCGAACCGTTCAAGTCGAAGCTCGCCGCTTTCGGCACCCAGGCGAGGGCCTGGCGGGACGCGATGGCCCCCGCCACCGGATCGCTGTGGCCCGACGCCGTGTTCGGCGACCCGGACCCCGACACGGACACCGAGTCGTTCGCCTACTCCGAGAAGATCCAGACGAGTTACGAGCGCGTCCGCTCGATGGCCGAGGCCTTCTGCCAGCCCGGGACGGGCCTCACCGGCGACGCGTCGCTCAGAACCGCCGTGCTCACGGCCGTCGACCACCTGGGCGCACAGGTCTACAACGCGTCTCAGAAGCAGTACGGCAATTGGTACAACTTCCAGATCGGCGCGCCGCAGCGGCTGCTCGACATCTGCGTGCTGATGTACGAGCACCTGAGCGCCGCGCAGCTGACGGCGGCGATCGAGGCCGTCGACCATTTCGTTCCGGACTCGCTCGTGGCGTCGTACTCGGGGACCAGCACCGGCGCCAACCGCATCGACCTGTGCCGGGTCCTCGCGCTGCGCGGTGTCCTGGGCGGCACGGCCGCGAAGATCGCGCTCGCCCGTGACGCGGTCTCGCCGGTGTTCCCGTACGTCACCTCCGGCGACGGCCTGTACGCGGACGGCTCACTGATCCAGCACACCTACGTGCCGTACACCGGGTCGTACGGCGCGGTCCTCATCGACGGACTCAGCCGGCTGTTCGCGCTGCTCGGCGGGTCGACGTGGGCGATCACCGACAGCGGTCGGCAGATCTTCCTGGACTCGGTGGAGGCCGCCTACGCACCGTTCCTGCACGACGGTCTGGTGATGGACAACGTGGCGGGGCGCGCGATCAGCCGGGGCCTCGTCGCCACCGACACCCTGAAGGTCCAGCAGGACGACCACTCCCGGGGCCACGGGATCATCGCCTCGATCCTGCTGCTCGGGCAGGGCGCGAGCGCCGAGGAGAACGCGCGCTGGTCGGCGCTCGCCAAGGGCTGGTTCACGCGGGACCGGTACAGCGAGGTGACGAGCGGCCGCACGCTGGGGGTCGCCGCGCTCTCCCGGGTCACGGCGCTGCTCGGCGACGCCGGGGTGAAGGCGGCCGCCGAGCCGGCCGGGCACCGGCTGTTCCCGTCGATGGCGCGGGCGACGCACCGCTCGAACCGGTTCACGGCTTCGCTGTCCATGGCGTCGAAGGCGATCACGTTCTACGAGAACGGCAACGGCGAGAACATCCACGGCTGGCACACCGGTTCGGGAATGCTGTACTGGTGGGCCGCCGGCGACAGTGCGGGCGGCGGACAGTACAGCGACGGCTTCTGGCCGACCGTGGACCCGTACCGGCTGCCCGGCACGACGGTCTCGCGCAAAGCGCTCGCGGACGGTGAGGGCGGCACGTGGGGCGCGGCCCGGCCCGCCACGACCTGGGTGGGCGGTACGACGGACGGCACGTACGCGGCGGTGGCCCAGGACACCCGCGGCCTGTCGTCGACGCTGCGGGCGAAGAAGGCGTGGTTCTTCCTCGACGACGCCGTCGTGTGCCTCGGCGCCGGCATCACGAGCACGGACGGCGCGGGCGTGGAGAGCGTGGTGGACACGCGGAGCCTCGGGATCTCGGGCACGGCGCGCCTGACGGTGGACGGTCGCACCCGGGCGGCCGCCCTCGGCTCGAACACGTCGGTCCAGGGCGCCCGTTGGGCGCATCTGGCCGGGCACGGCGGTTACGTCTTCCCCGGTGGCGCGGCACTCACGGCGCTGCGAGAGGAGCGTACGGCGACGTGGCAGAGCATCAACGGCGGCGGCTCGGCCGATCCGGTCACCCGCCGGTACGTCACCCTGCTGACCGACCACGGCACGGATCCGGCCGACGCCTCCTACGCGTATGTGCTGCTGCCGGGTGCGAGCGAGGCGCGCACCGCTGCGCGGGCGGCGGACCGCGACTGGGCCGAGGTCACGGTCAACTCCCCCGTGCGGCAGGGGATTCGGGTGCCTTCGCTCGGTCTCGTGTCGGCCGTGTTCTGGGAGCCGGGCACGGTCGGTCCAGTGACGGTCGACGCGCCGCTGGTCGTGCAGATCAGGGAGCGGCGCGACGGCACGGCGACGGTGTGCGTCAGCGATCCGAACCGGTCGGTGAAGGCGGCCACACTGGTCTGGCGGCGGCCGGTCGCGTCCGTGACGTCGAAGCCGGGTTCGGTGACCGGGGCGACGCCGGGACGGGAGCTGACTCTGACGTTCGGTGATCTCGGCGGGACCGGAGGACAGACCCAGAAGGTCACCGTGAAACTGGCCTGAGCGACGCGCCGCACGACTCCCGGATGCGCAACTCGGGCAGGATGTCGAGGTGTTGTCCCGGCTCGCGGGCGCCTGACGGCCCGGCGAGCCGGGACAGCAGCAGGTCGGCGGCGCGCCGGCCCACGGTCCGCTTGGCCGGGGCGACCGCGGTCAGCGGCAGGTCGGCGAGGGCCGCCACCTCGTCGTCGTACGTGATGACGGCCAGGTCGCCGGGGACCCGGATGCCGTGGGCGCGCAGCCGGGGTACGAGGACGATCGCGTCGACGTCGCTGTGCAGGATCGCGGCGGTCACCCCGTGCTCCTGAACGGACGTCCGCAGATAGGCGAAGGTCCGCTCGAACCGCTCGGCCTCGCCGACGGGCAGCGGCGGCCGCGGCATCGCGGGCGCGGCGCTCAGCCCGAGCGCCGCGACGGCCGCTTCGTGGCCGCGCCGCAACTCGGCGGTGGTGGGCGAGTCCTGGGCGGCCAGCGCGATGCCGCGATGGCCGAGTGCGGCCAGATGGCGGACGGCCTCGGCGGCGCCGTGGGCATGGTCGGAGCGGACCCGGTCGATGGCCGCCGCCGGGTGGCCGTGCGGCGCGGACCTCTCCACGAGGACGGTCGGTACGGCTCGCTCGGTGATCCGCAGCCCCTCCCCCGGGCCGGGGCTGCCGGTCTCCCAGCTGGGGGTGAGCAGCAGCCCGTGCGCGCCGGACGCCAGCAGGCGGTCGGCCTGCACGCTGTCCTCGCCGGGCAGGTACTGCGACAGGGCGACGACGAGCCGGGCGCCGCGCGCCTCGACCGCCTCGCGGGCGCCGCGCACGACATCCGCGTAGTAGTACTCGGTGGTCGGCACGACCATGCCGACGACGACGCCGCGGTCCCGCGCCGGTTCGGGAGCCGGTGGTCCGGCGCTCTCCTCCGTGCGAACGACGGCGCCGTGCAGCCGCCGGAGCCTGCCCTGAGCGGCGAGGGCCTCCACGTCGCGGCGGAGGGTCACCGGCGAGACACCGAGTTCGCGCGCGAGGTCGGCGACGCGCAACGTGCCGTGTTCCCGGACCAGTTGGAGGACCATGGCGTGGCGCCGGTCGACGTGCTGCCGCATGACGTGGGCCTCCCCCGTGGCACGGCCCGGCGCGGGTGGCGCCGGGGTGGGCGTCATCGTATCGATCACCTTCGCTCAGGGGGCGGGTACGTCGACGACCACGCGTTCACCCTCCGCCACCTCCTCTCTTCACCCTGCCGTCACCTGGTGTTCGGCGCCGGGGTCGACCGTGTGCGCAGATCGCGTTGATCGACCCGTTCGCACAGTCCCCTGCCGTTCCGTGTTCCCGCGCCTCAGGAGGCACCATGTCCCCGCTCGTCCCCGGCTCACGCAGCGCCCGTGGCGTACGCCGCACCGTCGCCGCGGGTGTGCCGCTCGCCGCGCTGGCCGCGCTGGCCGCGCTCGCCGTCGCCGGGACCGCGACGGGCGCCCAGGCCGGTTCCGGCAAGCCGTCCGGCACGGCCCACGTCACCGGCAGCGCCACGCTCGGCGACCTGCCGCTCGGCGACTTCAGCAACGGGCTGCTGCCGGGCACCGTCGCCGACGACCGCGGCGTCGACCTCGGCGGCATCGGCTCCGACATCTACCCGACGGGCCGCAAGGGCGAGTTCTGGACGGTCACCGACCGCGGCCCCAACGGGCAGATCAAGGTCGACGGCAGCAAGCGCCGCACCTTTCCCGTGCCCGGCTTCGACCCGGCGATCGTGAAGATCCGCGTCGTCGGCGACCGGGTGAAGGTCATCGACGCGATCCCGGTCACCACCCGGTCCGGCAAGGCCGTCACCGGCCTGTCGAACCAGGAGGGCCGCGACGAGAAGCCGTACACCTACGACGCGAGGACCCCGCTGTCGTACGACCCGAACGGTCTGGACACCGAGGGCATCGTGCGGGCCGCGGACGGCGGCTTCTGGCTGATCGACGAGTACGGGCCCTCGCTCGTGCACGTGTCGGCGCGCGGCAAGGTCCTCACCCGCTACGTACCGAAGGGGCTGAACCTGAAGGGCGCCGACTACCCGGTCGTCGAGGCGCTGCCGTCGGTGTTCCTGAACCGGAAGATCAACCGTGGCTTCGAGGGCCTGGCGCTGCTCCCGAACGGGGATCTGGTCATGGCGCTGCAGAGCCCGCTGTCGCTGCCCGACAGCGCCGCCGGGGAGGCCTCGCGCACCACTCGCCTGGTCCGCTTCTCCCCGAAGAAGCAGGCCGTCACGGCCGAGTACGCGTACCGCTTCGACGCCGTGGGCGACGTCGACCCGGGTGAGGACGACACCTCCGAGCTGAAGATCTCCTCGGTCGTGGCGCTCGGCGGCGACCGGCTGCTCGTCGAGGAGCGCACCGACAAGGCGGCCCGTCTCCAGGAGGTGCGGCTCACGCGTGGCGCCGACATTCTGGGCGACCGCTGGGACGACGCGACGACGTCGCCGTCCCTCGAGCAGCTCGACGACCCCGCGGCCGCCGGGGTGCCAGTACTCAGGAAGCGGCTCGTGGTCGACCTGAACACCGTCGACGGGGTGCCGGACAAGATCGAGGGAGTGGCGGTCGTCGGACACGGCACGCTGGCCCTGATCAACGACAACGACTTCGGGATGACCGACGGCACGGGGGCGTTCGACGCGAACGGGCGGCTCGTGGACAGCGGGATCGAGACCCGGGTGACGTACGTGAAGCTCCCCAAGGGCGCGCTCTAGTCGGATCCGGTCCGGTCCCCTGCCGCGTTGGGGGACCGGCAGCTCCGCCGGGCGGCGGCTCCTGGGGCAGGGACGGTGTGGCCGTGCCCCAGGAAGCGCGCGCCGGCCCGGCAGGAGGTCAGCCGCGCGCGGCCAGCAGGTGGTCCATCGCCAGCTGGTCGAGCCGCTCGAAGGCCATGCCGCGCTCGGCGGCGGAGTCCACATCGAAGTCTTCGAACGCGCTCCTGTCGGCGAGCAGCGCCGAGAGGCCGTCGGCCGCGGTGGGCTGCGCGAGCTCGTCCAGGCGCGAGGACCGCAGCGCCTCCTGCACCTCGGGGTCGGCACGGAAGGCGGCAGCGCGCTCCTTGAGGATCAGGTAGTTGCGCATGCAGCCCGCGGCGGAGGCCCACACCCCGTCGAAGCCCTCGGTCCTCGGCGGCTTGAAGTCGAAGTGGCGCGGCCCCTCGTAGCCGGCCCTCTCCAACAGGTCGACCAGCCAGAACGCGGCACGCAGATCGCCGGCGCCGAAACGCAGGTCCTGGTCGTACTTGATGCCGGTCTGGCCGTTGAGGTCGATGTGGAAGAGCTTGCCCGCCCACAGCGCCTGCGCGATGCCGTGCGGGAAGTTGAGGCCCGCCATCTGCTCGTGACCGACCTCCGGGTTCACCCCATACATCTCGGGCCGCTCCAGCCGCTCGATGAACGCCAGCGCGTGGCCGATGGTGGGCAGGAGGATGTCGCCGCGCGGCTCGTTCGGCTTCGGCTCGATGGCGAACTTCAGGTCGTAGCCCTGCTCGACGACGTACTCACCGAGCAGGTCGAAGGCCTCCTTCATCCGGTCGAGGGCGTCCCGGACGTCCTTGGCGCCACCGGACTCGGCGCCCTCGCGGCCACCCCACGCGACATACGTCTCCGCGCCCAGTTCGGCCGCGAGGTCGATGTTGCGGATCGTCTTGCGCAGCGCGTACCGGCGCACGTCACGGTCGTTGGCGGTGAAGCCGCCGTCCTTGAAGACCGGGTGGGTGAACAGGTTCGTGGTGGCCATCGGCACCACGATGCCGGTGGCGTCGAGCGCCTGCCGGAAGCGCTTGATGTGCGACTCGCGCTCGGTCTCGGAGGCACCGAACGGGATCAGGTCGTCGTCGTGGAACGTGACGCCGTACGCGCCGAGTTCGGCCAGGCGCTGCACCGACTCCACCGGGTCGAGCGCGGGCCGGGTGGCGTCGCCGAACGGGTCGCGGCCCTGCCAGCCGACCGTCCACAGTCCGAAGCTGAACTTGTCGTCGGGAGTGGGCTGGTACGTCATCTCGCGGCTCCCTCGCCGTTGCCCGGTGCGCGGCAACGCGTGCCGCACAGCCATTTCGTCATGGCACTTTACAAATTAGTATGCGGGCACGCCGCTGGGAAGGGTCACCACGGGTACGAGTTCGTACGAGCCTCGCGTACGCCCTCCGCACCCGGACCGTTCGCACACGTCCGTCCACGTCGTACGCGCACGTCACTCGTGCACGTCGTTCGTCCAAGTCAGGAGAGCCGCATGTCCACTGCCGACGGTCCCCTCGTCGTAGGGATCGACAGTTCCACGCAGTCCACCAAGGCACTGGTCGTCGACGTAGCCACCGGCGCCGTGGTGGCGAGCGGGCAGGCACCGCACACGGTGACGACGGGCGCGGGCCGCGAGAGCGATCCCGAGGAGTGGTACGGAGCGCTGCGCGAGGCCCTCGCCCAGTGCGGGGACGCGGCTCGGCAGGCGTCCGCGGTCTCCGTCGGCGGGCAGCAGCACGGCCTGGTGACGCTGGACGCGCAGGGCCGCCCGGTGCGTCCGGCGCTGCTGTGGAACGACGTGCGCTCGGCGCCGCAGGTCCGCCGGCTCGTGGACGACCTCGGCGGCCCGAAAGTGTGGGCGGAGCGGTTCGGCAGCGTTCCGGCCGCCTCCTTCACCATCTCCAAGTGGGCGTGGCTGGCCGAGCACGAACCGGAGGCCGTACGGGCGACGGCGGCGGTGCGGCTGCCCCACGACTATCTGACCGGGCGTCTGACCGGCACGGGCACGACGGACCGCGGCGACGCGTCCGGTACGGGGTGGTGGGCGACGTCGACCGAGGTGTACGACGACGACGTGCTGGCCCGGGTGGGGCTCGATCCGGCGCTGCTGCCGCGTGTGGTCGCACCGGGCGAGGTGGCGGGGACGGTCCGCGACACCCACGGTGATCTGCCCTTCTCCAAGGGCACGCTGGTGGCCGCGGGAACCGGGGACAACGCCGCGGCCGCGCTCGGCCTCGGGCTGCGGCCGGGCACCCCGGTGCTCAGCCTCGGCACCTCCGGGACGGTGTACGCCGTGTCGCGGCACCGGCCGGCGGACCCGTCGGGGACGGTCGCCGGGTTCGCGGACGCGCGCGGCGACTGGCTGCCGCTGGCCTGCACCCTGAACTGCACGCTCGCCGTGGACCGGATCGCGGCGCTGCTCGGCCTCGACCGGGAGGCGGTGGAGCAGGGCGGCGAGGCGACCGTGCTGCCCTATCTGGACGGCGAGCGGACACCCGCGCTGCCGGACGCCTCCGGCCTGCTGACCGGGCTGCGGCACGACACGACGGGCGGCCAACTGCTCCAGGCGGCCTACGACGGAGCCGTGCACGCGCTGCTCGAAGCGCTCGACCGGGTGCTCGAAGGCGAGGCCGAGGGCGCCGACCCCACCGCTCCCCTGCTGCTCATCGGGGGCGGCGCGCGCGGCAGGGCCTGGCAGGAGACGGTACGTCGGCTGTCCGGGCGGGGTGTCCAGGTGCCCGAGGCCCGCGAGCTGGTGGCGCTCGGCGCGGCGGCTCAGGCGGCCGGCCTGCTCACCGGCGAGGACCCCGCCGCGGTGGCCCGGCGCTGGGACACCGCTCGGGGCCCGGTCCTGGACCCCGTGACCCGGGACGAGGAGACGATGCAGCGGATCTCGGCGGTCCTGGCCGATGCGGCGCCGCTGCTGGGGCGGCGGTGAGCGAGCGGGGCGGGGACGTCTACGGCGGGCCGGGCCCACGCCGCCCGGGCGGTCCTGCGACGATGAGCGCATGACCGCACCAGTGCACCGATCGCGCCCGGGGACGCCGGACACCCAGCAGGCCATGCGTCGCCGCAATCTGTCCCGGGTGCTGCACACGGTGGCCGCCGAAGGACCCTTGTCGCGGGCGTCGGTGGCCCAGCACATCGGGCTGACCCGGGCCGCGGTCTCCACCCTCGTCGACGAGCTGACCCGGGCCGGGCTCCTGGAGGAACTGGGCCCGCAGCGCCCCGGCGGCGTGGGCCGGCCGGGCTCCGCGCTCACGGTCAGCGGCCGGGGTCCTGCCGGACTCGGGGCCGAGGTGGGCGTGGACCATCTCGCGGTGTGCGCCGTCGATCTGCGCGGTGCGGTACGCGCGCGTGCCGAGCGCCGGGTCGACAACCGGGGGCGCGCCCCGAAGCCGGTGCTGGCCGAACTCGCCGAGATGGTACGGCTGGTGGGCACGGAGGCGCAGACGGCCGGGCTCCGTCCGGCGGGTCTCGCGGTGGCGGTACCAGGCCTGGTGGGGCGCGACACCCGCACGGTCGTGCGCGCCCCCAACCTCGACTGGCACGACACGGACGTCGCCAGGCTGCTGCCGGTGGACGTGCCGCTGACGGTCGACAACGAGGCGAACTTCGGCGCCCTGGCCGAACTGTGGCTCGCCGACGGCGCCCCCGCGGACTTTCTGCACGTGTCGGCCGAGATCGGCATCGGTGCCGCGCTCGTCGTGGACGGACAACTGCTGCGCGGGACACGCGGATTCGCCGGGGAGCTGGGCCACATGCCGGTCAGGCCCGAGGGGCCGGCCTGCCCGTGCGGCGGACGCGGCTGCCTGGAGCAGTACGCGGGCGAAGGGGCGGTGCTGCGCGCGGCGGGCATCGCGCCGGGCCCCGACCGGGTCTCCCTGCTCGCCGAGCGGGCCGGGGACGGCGACGCCGCCACCCGCAGGGCGCTGCGCGGCGCCGGCACCGCTCTCGGGATCGCACTGACCGGCGCGGTGAACCTGCTCGATCCGCGCGCGGTCGTGCTCGGCGGCGCGCTGTCCCGGCTCGCGCCCTGGCTTCTGCCGCCGCTGGAGAAGGAGTTGAACCGGCGGCGGGCGGCCCCGGCGGACGGCGTACTGGTGTCCGGTCTCGGGCCGGACGGGCCGTTGCTGGGGGCGGCGCATTCGGTGGTGCGCGGGGTGCTGGACGATCCGGTGGGGACGGTGGGCCAGGTCGGGACCGCGGGCTAGGTCCAGGCGGCGGACGGCGGACCGCGGGTGACCGTGTCGACTGCCAGTGGTCCGAACCTCTGAAGCGCCCCTGACATGCGGTTATACACAAAGCGCGGGTTGTCCACAGATCCGTCGTGCCCTCTTCCGCGCCAACCCGAGGGCCCCGTACGGTACTTCACGGGAGGCGTCGTGCTCCCGCTCCTCCGACGGTCGTGCGCGGGTCCGGTCGTCGGCGTCCGGCCCCCTCCCGCCACCGGACGACGACCACCCCACACAGAGCGGAGCACTCCCCCGATGAGCGACCCCCGGATGCTGACGGTCCGGCCCGAACCCGGCGATTACGCCTGGACGTTCGGGGGCGTGCCGCCCGTCGCCCGCATCGCCCCGGGCACGGTGCTCGACCTGTACACGGAGGACTGCTTCGGCGGCCTGGTGCGCTCGGAGAAGGACCTGGTGTCGCAGGTCTGCACACCCGGGCACCTCAATCCGCAGACGGGCCCCTTCCTCATCGAGGGCGCCGAGCCGGGCGACACGGTCGCCGTGCACTTCGTGTCCGTGGAGCCCGCCCGGGACTGGGCGGCGTCCACGACGGTGCCGCTGTTCGGCGCGCTGACCTCCACCCCCACCACGGCCACCCTGCAACCGCCGCTTCCCGAGCAGGTCTGGATCTGGCACCTCGACCGCGACCGGCGCACCGCCCGGTTCACGGCACGCGACGGCGACTTCACCGTGGACCTGCCGATGGACCCGATGCACGGCACGGTCGGCGTGGCACCGGCCCGCCTCGAAGTGCGCTCGGCGCTGGTGCCGGACGCGCACGGCGGAAACATGGACACCCCCGAGATGAGAGCGGGCGTCACCTGCTACCTGGGGGTGAACGTGGAGGGCGCGCTGCTGAGTCTGGGCGACGGCCACGCCCGCCAGGGCGAGGGAGAGACCTGCGGGGTCGCGGTGGAGTGCGCGATGCACACCGTCGTGATCGTCGAACTGCTGAAGGGCGTGGCGACCCCGTGGCCGCGCATCGAGTCGGACACCCACATCGTCTCGACGGGCTCGGCCCGCCCTCTTGAGGACGCGTTCCGGATATCGCAGCTCGACCTGGTGCGGTGGCTCGAACGGGACTACGGCTTCAGCGAGTTGGACGCCTACCAGTTCGCGTCGCAGACGGTCGAGTCACCGCTGGCGAACGTCTGCGACACCAATTACACGTGCGTCGCCAAGCTCCGCAAGGAGTGGCTGCCGACGCGCGAGACGCACCGCGGGATCCATGCGCGGCTGCGTGAGATCGCGGCGACGCTGCCGCGGCCGGAGCCCTTCCGGGCGCCGTAGCACTGCCGGTTCACCTCCCCCCACCGTCCGAGCCAGTCGAAAGGCAGGATCGTCATGGACCGAGCAAGACACCCGTTCTCCGCTGGAACCACCCGCCGCCGTCTCCTTCAGGCCGGAGCGCTCGCCGCCGTCCCCGGTTCCCTCCTGGCCATGGGGCGCGCCGACGCGCAGGCCGCCGCGGTCGACTACCCGGCGGCCGAGTCCGTCCCCGCCAGCACGTCGAACTACACGGCGTCCAGCCGGCCCTCCTCCTACCCGATCGACTACGTGATCGTCCACGTCACGCAGGAGACCTGGGCCGACGCCCTCGCCATCTTCAAGAACTCCGCCAAGCAGGTCTCCGCGCACTACGTCGTCCGCTCGGCGGACGGACACATCGCGCAGTGCGTGCGCGAGAAGAACATCGCCTGGCATGCGGGGAACTGGGACTACAACACCCGCAGCATCGGCATCGAGCACGAGGGCTGGGTGGACCAGCCGGAGTACTTCACGGACGCGCTCTACGAGAAGTCGGCGGCGCTCACCGCGTCGATCTGCGCGCGCTACGGGATTCCGGCCGACCGGGAGCACATCATCGGGCATGTCGAAGTGCCCGGCGCCACGCACACGGACCCGGGCCCGTACTGGGACTGGACGCGCTACATCCGGCTGGTCAACTCGGCCTGAGTCGGGTGCCGTTCGCGCCCGGCCGACGCTGTTCCGGCCGGGCGTCGCGGATCTTCACGCACGGGTGCGGCATGTGCCACCTCACGAGACCGGCGCCGCGCTCCTTGTCGCCCTCCCTCCCCGGGGTGACGATGGCCCCATCGTCGTCAATCGTCAGGAATGTCTCGGGGAGGCAGCGTTGACCGATCCATGGGTCGCCCTGGAGCCGGGCGCCGACGCGTCCGAGCGGGTGCGGGCGCTGCGCCGTGCCCATGACCGGTTCACCGCCGCGGGCACCGTCGTCCGTCCGGTGCGGCCGGTGGTCGCCGCATCGTGGCGCCGCTCGGCGGGCGCGCACGTCAGCCCGGACGACTCGGCGGCGGTCGAGCTGACCGACGGGGAGCTGGGCGCGTACCGCGCGCAGCATCCGCTGGCCCGGGTGATGCCGCTGTTCCGGGAGCTGATGGGGACGTTCGCGACGGACGGCGAGCATCTACTGGCGGTGTGCGACGCGCAGGGCAGGCTGCTGTGGGTCGAGGGGCACGCGGACGCCCGGCGACGGGCGGGCCGGATGAACTTCGTGCCGGGTGCCCGCTGGTCGGAGTCGGCGATGGGGACGAACGCCCCGGGCACGGCGGTCGCCGTGGACCGCGCGGTGCAGGTCTTCGCCGCCGAGCACTTCATCCGAGAGGTGCAGCCGTGGACGTGCGCGGCGGCTCCGGTGCACGATCCGCGCACCGGCCGGGTGCTGGGCGCGGTGGACATCACGGGCGGCGACGGGCTCGCGCATCCGCACAGCCTGGCGTTCGTGCAGGCGGTGGCTCGGGCCGCCGAGTCCCAGCTCGCCCTGCTGTCCCCGCCGTCCGCCACCGACGGGGCGCTGCGGCTGACCGTCCTGGGACGCGACGAGGCGCTGTTGCTCACCCCGACCGGCCGCAAGCTCCGCCTCAGCCGCCGGCACAGCGAGCTGCTCGTCCTGCTGGCCCGCCACCCTGAGGGCCTGACCGGTGACGAGCTGCTCTGCCATCTCTACGAGGACGAGACGGTGACGCCGGTGACCCTCCGGGCCGAACTGGCACGGCTGCGCCGGGTGCTGGGCCCCGATCTCCTCACCTCGCGCCCCTACCGACTCACGGCGCCGGTCGAGTCGGACCTGGAGACGGTGGAGCGCCGACTCGGATCGGGTGCGGTGACGGCGGCGGCCTCGGCCTACCCGGGTCCGTTGCTGCCCGCGTCGCAGGCCCCTGCGGTGGCTCGTATACGGCGCAGGCTGGCCGACGGGCTGCGCGCGGCCCTCATCGCCCGTGGCGACCCCGATCTGCTCGCCGACTGGGCGCACGCCCCGTGGGGCGAGGACGACCTCGGTGTCTGGCAGGCTCTCGCGGCGGCCCGTCCGACGCCGCCGGTCCTGGCCCGGCTCGCCGCACTCGACGAGGAACAGGGCGCGCGGGATCCGTACGCAACGTAACTGCAACGTCTGGGTTCCTAGCCTCCTGAGCGCAAGCTGCCCAACGGCGGGCAGCCGAGACAGGAGGCACCTCACGATGACCCGCTACGCAGCCCCCGGCACTCCGGGCTCCGTCGTCTCCTACGAGGCCCGCTACGACCACTTCATCGGCGGGGAGTACGTGCCGCCCGCCCGGGGCCAGTACTTCGAGAACCCGAGCCCGGTCAACGGCCAGCCGTTCACGGAGATCGCGCGCGGCACCGCCGAGGACGTGGAACGCGCGCTCGACGCCGCGCACGCCGCGGCGCCGGCCTGGGGCCGCACGTCGCCCGGCGCCCGCGGCGACATCCTCCTGAAGATCGCCGACCGCATGGAGCAGAACCTCGAACTCCTCGCGGTCGCGGAGAGCTGGGAGAACGGCAAGCCCGTCCGCGAGACGCTGGCCGCCGACATCCCGCTGGCCATCGATCACTTCCGCTACTTCGCGGGGGCGGTCCGGGCGCAGGAGGGCAGCCTCTCCGAGATCGACGACGACACGATCGCGTACCACTTCCACGAGCCGCTCGGCGTCGTCGCGCAGATCATCCCGTGGAACTTCCCGATCCTGATGGCGACCTGGAAGCTCGCCCCGGCGCTCGCCGCGGGCAACGCGGTCGTCATCAAACCGGCCGAGCAGACCCCGGCGTCGATCCACGTCCTGATGGACCTGATCAAGGATCTGCTGCCGCCGGGCGTCGTCAACATCGTCAACGGCTTCGGCGTCGAGGCGGGCAAGCCGCTGGCCTCGTCCCCGCGCGTGGCGAAGGTGGCCTTCACGGGCGAGACCACGACGGGCCGGCTGATCATGCAGTACGCCTCGGAGAACATCAAGCCGGTCACGCTGGAGCTGGGCGGCAAGAGCCCGAACATCTTCTTCGACGACGTCTGGGCGAAGGACGACGACTTCCGCGACAAGGCGCTCGAGGGCTTCACGATGTTCGCCCTCAACCAGGGTGAGGTCTGCACCTGCCCCTCCCGGGCGCTCATCCAGCAGGGCCACTACAGCGAGTTCATCGACGCGGCGATCGCCCGCACCGAGGCCATCAAGACCGGCCACCCCCTGGACACCGACACGATGATCGGCGCCCAGGCCTCCAACGACCAGCTCCAGAAGATCCTCTCCTACCTGGACATCGGCCAGCAGGAGGGCGCGAAGGTCCTCTCCGGCGGGCAACGCATCGAGTACGACGGCGAGCTGGCGGGCGGCTACTATGTCCAGCCCACGATCTTCGAGGGCACCAACCGGATGCGCATCTTCCAGGAGGAGATCTTCGGCCCGGTCGTCTCGGTCGCCTCCTTCGCCGACTACGACGACGCCATCAAGATCGCGAACGACACGCTGTACGGCCTGGGGGCGGGCGTGTGGACCCGCGACATCAACACGGCGTACCGCGCGGGCCGCGCGATCCAGGCGGGCCGCGTCTGGACCAACTGCTACCACGCGTACCCGGCGCACGCGGCATTCGGCGGCTACAAGCAGTCGGGCATCGGCAGGGAGAACCACAAGATGATGCTGGACCACTACCAGCAGACGAAGAACCTTCTGGTGTCGTACTCGGCACAGAAGCTCGGCTTCTTCTAGACACGAGACAGGGGCGCCTGAACAGGGCATTTACCCGTCAGGCGCCCTTTGCGGAGCACCGCTAAGCGACAGCGAGAATTGCACCCCAATTTCAGCCTGGCCTGGCCGCCGCGCCCTGCGCGAAGCATCCGGGCGTTCGATGGGCGGTGCGGCGTCCGTGTCGCGCTGGGACCGTGCCGGTTGGCGTCGCGGCGTTCATGCAACGCGGCGTTGCGGTGAGGGGCAGTGGTCTCGGATCGTCTCGGTGAGTGCGGGCAGGCTCTCAGCCTGAACGGTTTGGGCGGATGACGCCCCGCCGGCAAGCGCATGGTGTTCTGTCCTCGACTCGCCCCCTGATGCGCCGCCTCGGCCGAAGTCGGGGTACCCACGCAATCTCAGGGATGGAGTCGCACGCTGCCTCCCACGTGGGTGAGGGACCAGCCCGGAGACGACGTCGCGTGTTCAGTCCCAAGGGGAGGCTCTCAGTCAACGACGAAGGTGTACTTCGAGCCACGACGCTGTCGCGGGGTCCCGTCTGCGGTACCGCCCTTGCCTCGCTCGACGCCAAGCCGGTCGAGGAACGGCGTGAGCACCGCGGCCGCGCCCAGATTGAGGGCAAGCGCGGCCACGGCGACATACACAGACGCGTGCAGGGGCCCTATGGCGACGTGAAGCACGGTGGAGAATCCGTCTCGGCCTACCAGCAGCCAGGTGCCCGTCAGCATGCCCACGGCCCAGCCTGCGAGCAGTGCCCGGTGGTGAAACCATCGGGTGAACATGGAGACGACAACGGCGGGGAGGGTCTGAAGGATCCATACGCAGCCCAGCAGATGGAGGTTGACCGTTTCCTGTGGCTTGAGAAGGACGGCGAAGACAACAGCACCCGCCATGATCGCAAGAGCCGGCCATCGGGTGGACCGGACTTCATGTTTGGGAGTGGCGGTGGGGTTGAGGTACTCCACGTAGACGTTGCGGACGAAAAGCAGCGCCATCCCCATGGCCATGAGGACGGCGGGCAGCAGACCGGCCACCGCGAGCGCACCGTAGAGCAGCCCGGCCAGCCACGGCGGAGCGACGGCGTTGATCAACTCGGGTACTGCCACACCGCCGTATCCAGATGAGGCGTGCACTCCGGCGGCGAGTGCGGCAACTCCGAAGAAGGCCCACAGTCCCAAGGAGAGGTTCCAGGCGGGCAGGAACGCGGTGGCCGCTCGTAGCGTGCGCCGCGACCGGGCGACCAGTGCGACCGTGAAGACCTGTGGGTAAACGAGTTGGGCCAGGGCCGATCCCACTGCCAGAGTGATGTAGCCCGTGAAGCTGCTCGGTGGTCGGGTGAGCATTTGCCGGGTGTCGGCGCTGCGTCCGGCGGCCAGGGCGAAGACGTGCCCCGGCGAACCGAGCCGGGTCCAGGTCAAGATCAGCAGAACCACGGCGGCGGCACCGATCAAGACGGCCTTGACCAGGGACAAACGTACGCAGGCCCGCAGACCTCCTGGGTGGGCAACTACGGCGAACAGGATGAAGAGCACGGCGAGGGCCAGCAGGCCGACCGTGCCGCGGGAGGCGAACCCCATGGCTTGCAACACGTCGGCGAGACCTACGACTTGGAGCCCCAGGTAGGGCATGGTGGCGAGAATGCCGGTGAAGGTAGTCGCCAGGCCCAGGGCATGAGAGCCGTGCCGGACTTGGACGTAGTCGGTGGTGGTGATGACACCTTGTCTCGCGGCTACGTCGCGTATGCGAGGGAACAGCACCATGATCAACGGTACGAGCAGCGTGACGTACGCCAGTGCGTAGAGCGCCACTTCTCCGGCGCCGAACATGAGACCGGGCACGGCGATGTAGGTGTACGACGTGTAGATGGTGCCGCCGAGCAGAAGGCAGGTGGCCGCCGTTCCAAGGCTACGCTCGCCGAGTGCCCAGCGGGTGGGGTCCGGCAGTTCGTCGCGCGGCGGGCGGCGTGCTCCGAACGCCACCGCGCAGCAGATGAGCCCTGCGAAGGCCGCGACGGTCCCCTGGTTGATGACGCCTTCTGCCACGACGGACACCCCACCCGTTAGTTTCCGCTGTTCGGAAAGTTACTTCCGTCCAGCGAGAACCTACGAAGAGACGAGAGAGGGTGTCAAGGAACTTGTGCAGGTCATGGCGTGAAAGATGACATCCGTGCGCGACGAGGCATGGGACAGCATCATCAGGCCGATCGCGCAGACCACGACGACGACGAGCAACACGAGGACGGCGACCACGCAACGCCGACGGTACTCGCGGCGGCGCCAACGAGCCTGCTCCTTGCGGTAGGAGGTCGCAGCACTATCGGGTACCGCAGCCGCGAGGTCATGGAAAGTTTCGCGGAGCAAGTCCTCCGTCTCGCGGCTCATCGAGCCTCCTCCTTCATCACACTCGTCAGCTTCGCCATGCCTCGTGCGGTGTGCGCCTTGACCGCACCGACGGAGATCTTCATCGTCTCGGCGATCTCGGACTCCTTGAGGTCCATCCAGTATCGCAGGACGAGAGCTTGGCGCTGACGCGATGACAACGTACGCAGAGCCACGACGAGTTCACGCTGGGCGTCGTTGAGCAGGACCTGGTGCTCCGCGGACGAGACCATCCGTTCCCGCTCATGGTAAGTGTGCCGGCGGGCGACTTTGAGGCGCCGGATGCGCATGCGTGCGAGATTGCAGACGATGGAGCGCAAGTAGGACAGGGCCGCCTCGGGGGTCGCCAGCTTCTCCCACCGGCGGTGCAGCTGGTAGAAGGCCTCGGACACAAGGTCTTCGGCGTCCCCCTCAGCGCCGACCAGCACGGCGAGGCGCAGGAGGCGGGCGTAGTGAACGTCGAAGAGGCGGGCGATCGCCACCTCGCGGTCGGCCTCCCGAAGATCGAGGATCTCCTCGTCGTCGCGCTCCGCGTCAGCGGGGGCAGTACCGGCCTCAGCAGGTGGAGGGGTCTCGGCCGCTACAGGATGCGGCGAGTGAGCGGGGCGGGGCAGGAGCGGTCGCACAGTGTTGTTTCCACTCAGTCGACGGAGGCGAATGCGGAATCGATGGGCTCATGGGGCATGGCGCCGCCGGTCTCGTCCCTTCCCCTGGGCACGCCGAGCAGGTCCAAGACGGGTGACAACACCGTGGTGACGGCGAGGTTCACTGCGAGTGCGGCCACGGCGACGTGAACGGGAATGTGCAGCGGGCCGATGCTGACGTCGACGAGGGCACGGAAGCCGTAGAGGCCGAGCAATCCGGTGCCCGTGACTACGCCGGCCGCCCACCCGGCAAACAGAGCCCGTCGGTGAAACCATCGAATGAACAGCGACAGCACGACAGCGGGCAGGATCTGCAGGATCCACACGTCGCCCAGAAGGTGCAGGCGGACGGCTTCGCGCGGCTCGATGAACACGGCCAACGTCACGGCCGCGGCCATCAACGTGAAGACGGGCCAGCGGAGGGATCGGACCTCGCGCTTGGGGGCGGCAGTGGGGTGGAGGTACTCCACGTAGATGTTGCGGACGCAAAGCAGCGCCATCCCCATCACCATGAGCGCGGCGGGCAGCAGGCCCGCCATCGCGAGAGCGGCGTAGAGCACTCCGGCCAGCCACGGCGGGGCTAGTTCACGGATCAGCTCCGGCACCGCAAGTTCCCCATGCCCTGCTGGAGTGGTCACCCCGGCGGCGAGTGCGGCGACCCCGAGGAAGGCACACACTCCAAGGCTCAGGCTCCAGGCCGGCAGCCAGGTGGTAGCCGCCTTGAGTGTCCGCCCTTCTCGGCCGGCCATCACCACCAAGAGGACGTGCGGGTAGAGGAGTTGCGTCAGGGCCGTGCCCACAGCGAGCATCACGGAGCCCAGAAAGCCGCCGGGCAGCGAGCCGAAAGCTGGTCCCGCGGCGTCGTCGCGGCGGGCGGCCGCGTCGAAGATCTGTCCGGGTGCGCCGAATTGGACGACAGCCAGCACGAGCAGAACGACCACGGCCGCGGCGCCCAACACGTACGTGACGCAGGAGAGGCGTACGCAGGCCCGCAGACCGCCACGGTGGACGACACCCGCGAGCAACAAGAAGAGCAGAGCGAGCAGCGCACCACCGACGAGTCCGTGTGGCTCGATCTTCATGGCGCCCAACACGGCGCCGACGCCCACGACCTGAAGGGTCAGGTACGGCAGGGTGGCGAGGATGGCGGTCAGCGCGATCGCGAGTGCAAGCGAGTGCGAACCGTAGCGGGCGCGCACATAGTCGGCGGCGGTGAGCAGGTCGTGGCGAGCCGTCACGTCCCGCAGCCGGGGTAGCAACAGCGCTACCAGGGGCGACAGCAGCATGGTGTAGGCGAAGGCGTACATGGCGAGGCCGCCGGTGCCGAACATGAGGCCGGGGACCGCGATGTAGGTATACGACGTGTACAGAGAGCCGGCGAGCAGCAGGCACGTGACTGTCACACCAAGGCGGCGGCCGTGCAGGGCCCAACGGGCCGGATGGCGCGATGCGCCGCGTGTGGGCCAGCGGGCTCCGGCCAGCGCCGCACAGCACAAGACGAGCACGAAGCCCGCACCGATCGCCGGTCCGATGACGCCCCCCATCGCTTCCGCATGACAGAACCCAAGTTCGATTCGCCGAACTCTAAGAGCGACTCCAGAGAGGGTCAAGCAACACACATGAAATCTATGACCCACGTCACATTTACGAGTTGGTGTGTCAACCCGATGCCCGCGCCGCGCAACTTGTGGATCAGTCACGAGAAGAGGTGTGGTCTTGACCGCGGAAAACGAGTCCGCCCCGAGCAGGCACGGATTGCCGCGGAGTAGAGCCTGGAGCGCCCTGCTGCTCCTGCCGGTCGGGTGCGCCGTGGCGGCTTTGGCCTTTCCGGCCGACCGGCCGCGCCTGTTCGGCGTGCCCCTGTTCTACGTACTGCACTTCGCCGTCTGTCTCGTGAGTACGGCGGTCACCGCCCTGCTCCAGTACCTGGCCAGAGACGTGTGAGAACCGTCAATCCGACTGTTCTGAAAGGTAGTTGTCCATGAACGAAACAACACCGCCGGTGTCCGACCCGCCGCGCCCCAGAGGTGGCCGTGCCCTGCGCATCGCAGTCTGGGTCGCGGTCACCCTGGCCGCGACCGCCGGTTGGGCCGTGCTCGCCCTGGTGCGCGGCGAACAGATCAGCGCCGTCTGGCTTCTGGTAGCCGCCTTGTGCTCGTACGCCGTGGCTTACCGGTTCTACGCCCGCTGGATCACCCGCCGCGTACTGCGTACGGACAACACTCGAGCCACGCCTGCCGAACGCCTTCAGGACGGCGTCGACTATGTCCCGACCGGCAAAGGAGTGCTGTTCGGGCACCACTTCGCCGCAATTGCGGGCGCCGGACCACTCGTTGGCCCCGTCCTTGCCGCACAGCTGGGCTATCTGCCTGGCGTGTTGTGGATCGTCGTAGGTGCGGTGGCCGCCGGCGCCGTGCAGGACATGGTGGTGCTCTTCTTGTCGATGCGCCGTGACGGGCGCAGCCTGGGGCAGATGGTCCGCGACGAGATCGGCCCGGTCGGCGGCGTCGCCGCGATCCTCGCCGTCCTCGCGATCATGGTCATCTTGCTCGCAGTGCTCGCCCTCGTGGTGGTGAACGCACTCGCCGGCTCGCCCTGGGGCACCTTCTCCATCGCGATGACTCTTCCCATCGCACTCGCCATGGGCTTTTGGCTGCGCGTGGTCCGTCCGGGACACGTCCTTGAGACCAGTGTGGCAGGCGCCGTACTGCTGCTCGCCGCGGTATCGGGCGGCCACTGGGTCGCGCAGTCTCCGTCGTGGTCCGCCGCGTTCACACTCACACCAACCACGCTGGTGTGGGTGCTGATCGGGTACGGGTTCCTCGCGAGCGTTCTGCCTGTGTGGCTGCTCCTGGCACCTCGTGACTACCTGTCCACCTTCATGAAGGTGGGGGTCATCTCATTGATGGCCGTGGCCATCGTCATTGCGATGCCGATGATGAAGGCGGACGCGATCAGCAAGTTCGCGGCCGAGGGGACCGGGCCAGTCTTCTCCGGCAGCCTCTTCCCGTTCCTGTTCATCACCATCGCCTGCGGAGCGTTGTCCGGCTTCCATGCCCTGATCTCGTCGGGCACCACGCCCAAGATGATCAGGCGCGAGTCGCACATCCGCCTCATCGGCTACGGAGGCATGCTCACCGAATCGTTCGTCGCCGTCATGGCTCTCGTTGCCGCGTGTGTCCTGGAACCTGGCCTGTACTTCGCCGTGAATTCTCCCGCCGCGTTGCTCGGGCCCACGGCGGACTCGGCGGCAGAAGCTGTACGTCACCTCGGTTTCACCCTCAGCGCGGCGGATCTGCAAGGGGCCGCTGCCGCGGTCGGCGAGCAGTCCGTGCAATCGCGCACCGGCGGCGCCCCCACCTTCGCCCTCGGCCTCTCGCACATCCTGTCCGAGGCCTTCGGCGGCAGTGCGATGCGGTCCTTCTGGTACCACTTCGCGATCATGTTTGAGGCGCTGTTCATTTTGACCACGGTCGACGCAGGAACCCGGGTAGGCCGTTTCATGCTCCAGGACGCGCTCGGCAATGTGTGGCGGCCGATGCGCAACGTCAGCTGGAAGCCCGGCATCTGGCTGTGCAGCGCACTAATGGTGGCAGGGTGGGGCTACTTCCTGCTGATGGGCGCGACGGACCCACTGGGTGGGATCAACCAGCTGTTCCCACTCTTCGGCATCGCCAACCAGCTGCTCGCCGCCCTTGCTCTGGCCCTTGCCACCACGGTGCTGATCAAGCAGGGGCGACTGCGGTGGGCATGGGTCACCGGTGTGCCCCTGCTCTGGGACATCGCCGTTACTCTCACCGCGAGCTGGCAGAAGGTCTTCTCATCCGACCCCGCCGTCGGGTTCTTCGCCCAGCGCGGACGCTACGCCCACGCGCTGGAACGCGGTGACGTGCTGGCGCCCGCGCACTCGGCGGACGACATGCGCCAGATCATCACCAACTCCACGGTCGACGGTGTGCTGGCGGCGGCGTTCGCCCTCCTCGTGATCGTGGTGATGGCCGACGTCCTGCGGATCTGGGTCAAAGCACTGCGTTCCAACTCTCCGCTGCCCACCTCTGAGACCGCCCCGCAGCCGCTGCCCGACAGTGGCGCTCCAGCGCCCGTGCTCGCCGAGCAGGCGAGTTGAGGGCATTCGCCGCCATCGGCCGTCTGGCTGCGCTGGTCGGCCGTTACCTCGACGAGGTGTCGGGGCAGGCGGAGTTCCGCCGCGTGTGCCGCGCCCGCGAGGCCGATGTCCCCGGCGGCCGGCTGTCAGCGCGGGAGCGCAGGGAGCTGTGGCGCGTTCATACCGGTCGGGCGGACAGGCCCACGACGCGATGCTGCTGACGGACACCTGGCCCACTCCTAGTGACTCAGGTCACATCGACTTTTCGGTATTCCGTGTCAACCGAACGCCCCGGGCGCGCAACTGAACGTGTGTGGGGGGGCGAGAGGCCGGCGTACCCCGCCATCGTTCTTGACAGCCAGTCAGGTTCGGCCCGAGAGGTCGCGGTTCGGGCCCGGTGGCCGAAGCGGAAGTCCCGAAAGACGCGGAGGAGAAACGGTGCGACCGGTGGAAGCCCTGCAGTCCGGTGACGGACCGCCGGCAGCTCTGGCGCACGGCGACGCCCTCGGCGCACACCCTGCGTGGGCCGCCCAGGACGGGTTGGCCCGCAGGTTCACTCTGCGAACGGTCAGCCGCCGCGGCTGCGGGGGCAGTCCGTCCGCACCTGACCAGACCTTCATGGTGGACGCCGACGATGTCGCCGAGGCACTGGAGAACGGCGCCCGTCTCATGGGCCACTCCTCCGGCGGCGCGGCCGCAAGGACGTTCGCCGCTTCACCAGACGGCATGAAGACCTCGCCTCCCGGTGCCACTCTTCGGAATCTTTTCTTCAGGAACACTTGGAGCCGATCGCAGCTCCAAGGAATTCCACTTCCACGAATCTCCCCACCGCCCCTACCGCGCTTCGCAGATCTGAGGTGACGCAGATGCGCGGAATACTCCCCCGGGACGCGCACATTTCATTTGACGCATCAAATCGGGCGGAATTTCCCCGGCTTGTGGCGTCGGGAGGACACCTGACCCACGCATGGGAAAAGGGAGCACTGCTCTCGCACCATTAGAAAATCACGCACACACCCCTCTGCCATTCCGGCTGAGGGACAATTCGCCATGCCATTTTCCAAGCAATCACCGGGACTTCATGAATTCCCGAAATCCCCTTGACCCTGCCAATCGGGCCGCTTAGATTTTCACGCCGTGGACACTCGAATCCACATTCTCAACACTTGATTCTTCTGCGGATACCCGCTGCCGCACACCCTTGAGGAGTCCCTTTCATGACCGTCACCACCTCTGTCGTACGGACGCAGACCAACGAGGTCGCTACCGAGCTGACCACTGAGACGCTCCTCAAGCTGGCCGAGCGCGAGATCGGCGCCATCCATGTCAAGGGCTACTACCCGGCCGACATCGCCGAGAAGGTCGCACAGAAGGCCATCAACCATCAGGCCCTCGGCAACTACCACAAGCAGCACACCAGCAGCGTCGGCCGCGTCTACATGCCGCACATCGACACCAAGTGGAACGCCGAACTCACGGACAAGTACCACGCGCAGGCCCTGCCGGCCATCCAGGACGTTCGCAACATGTTCCACCCCTACCTGTCGCCGGTGGACCGAGTCCGCCTGGAGTTGCAGGAGCTGTGGCCCGCAGGCGCCAACCTGATGCGCCTTCGCGGCCGTGCCTGCTTCGTCGGGGCCTTCCGTGTCTTCCAGCCGAAGACCTCGGAGTTCTACCCGCACAACGATGCGATCGACCAGGAGACGGACGCCCCTGAGATCGAGGGTGTCCTCAACCAGCTCGTCGCCAACATCTACCTGCAGGTCCCTGGCGAGGGTGGCAACCTGCAGCTCTGGCTGCGCGAGCCGACCGAGGACGAGACGAAGACCATCCTCGACGTCGAGGGCCTGGAGCCGGAGTCCGTCGAGGAGCCCGTCATCACCATCCATCCCGAGGCCGGCGACCTCATCATCTTCAGCCCCCGCATGCTGCACGCCGTGACCGCCGGCGAGGGCAAGCACCGGGTCGGCGCGGCCGCCTTCATCGCGTCCAAGGGCCGGCAGGAGCCGCTGGTCCTCTGGAGCTGATCCGGCCTCTCCGACCACGCCCCCTCCGACCGATTCGCCCACACGTAGAGGACTACGGCATGCTTCCGGCGCTGGTGCGCACCCATGCGAAGACCCACCCGAACCGAACAGCAGTCGCCGTCGGCCAGGACCGCCTGACCTACGCGGAGCTCGACGACCGGGTGTCGCAGCTGGTCCACCAGTTGCGTGACCACGGCATTGGCGCCGGCTGCCTCGTGGGCATCCACCTCGATCGCACCCCTGACGTGGTGGTGGCACTCCTCGCCGCTCTCGGCAGCGGCGCGGCCTACACAATCATCGAACCCACCGACCCGGTGGCGGAGGGGGCGGGCCGGCTCGGCACGGCGGCCCCCGACCTCGTGCTGACGTCGCAGCGCTACCTGGATGAGCTGCGCGAGTGCGGCCTGGACGTACTCGACATGCGCGAGGCGCTCGAGGCACCGGCGGCAGAGGATGCCCGTGGGCGGGCACCGCTGGCAGAGCCGGCCGGCGATGACATCGCCTACGTGCTCTACACCTCCGGTTCCACCGGCGTCCCCAAGGGCGTCATGATCACTCACGGGAACCTGCTCCACTACACCGCATCGCTGCTCGCTCGGCTCGACATCAACGAGCCGCTCGACTACGCGCACGTCACGACACTTGCCGCCGACCTCGGCAACACCTGCCTCTTCTTGTCCCTGTGGACCGGCGGCACCCTGCACCTCGTCGACGATGCAACCCGCCGCGACCCCATGGGACTGCTGCGCTATCTGCACGCCGAGCGCGTAGACGTCCTCAAGACCACCCCTTCGCACTGGGGCGTGCTGTTCCGGGCCTACGGCCACGACGCCGGCACCCGTCCCGCCCTGCGTTTTCTGCTGCTCGGTGGCGAGCTGCTCGCGCTGCCGCTGGCCCGCCGCGTGCTCGCCTCGGGCGTCGCCCGCACTCTCGTCAACCACTACGGTCCCACCGAGGCCACGGTCGGGATCGCGGCCCACATGCTGCACGAGGCGACCGAGGTCGACGAACTGGCAGAGAACGGTCACGCGTCCGTCCCCATCGGCACGGCCTTCGGCGCCACCCAGCTCCTCGTCCGTACGCCCGAAGGCGACTTCCACACACGTAACGCAACCGGCGAACTGTATGTCGCGGGACCCTCCGTCGCGCTCGGCTATCGCGGAAACGCACGGGCCACCGCCCAGGCCTTCACCGACGAACTCGACACTCTCCTGCCGGGCACGGGCCGCGCCTACCGCACCGGTGACAAGGTGCGCGTCGACGCCGACGGGGCCCTGGAGTTCCTGGGCCGCGGCGACCGCCAGGTCAAGGTCGGCGGCTACCGCGTGGAACTCGGACACGTCGAGGCGGGCCTACGCCGACTGCCCCAAGTCACCGACGCCGTCGCCCTCCTGATCCGCAAGGACCGCCCCGTCCTGGTCGCAGCCGTCGCGTCGACGGACCCCGCCACCTCGTCGGCCGCGATCCGTGAACAGGCACGCGGCACCCTGCCCTCGTACATGGTCCCCGACCGCATCGAGGTCTTCGACGACTTCCCGCGCAACAGCAACGGCAAGACCGACCAGACCGCCCTGCGCCACCTGGTCGAGGAACGCCTCGCCGAGCGCAGCGAGCGCACGCATGACGTCGCCGATCCTGTTCTCGCCGATGTGCTGGCTGCCTGGCGCCGCCACCTGGGGCACGGCGACTTCGGCGTCGATGACAACTTCACCAACGTGGGCGGCAGTTCCATCGACGCCATTCAGGTCATCGCAGACCTCCAGGCCAAGGGACACCAGGTATCGGCCTCCGCGTTCCTCGCGGAGCCCACGCCCGTCGCACTCGCCGAGCACATCGCCCGCGGTGTCGGTGCCGATGCCCGGGCCCGTGCGACCGGTCGCGCGCTGCCCGATGATTCCGCGGTCCTCTCCCCCGCCCAACACTGGTTCTTCCGGCAGGAGTTCGCCCTGCCCGACCAGTGGAACCAGGCCCTGCTCCTGGATGTCGACGGCGCAGTACGCGCTGGTGCTCTGCAGGCCGCCGTCGCCGACGTGGTCGCGGTGCATCCGCTGCTTCGCACCGCCTTCCGTGGTGCGGGAGACCGCCGCCACCGCGAAACCGTCGCCGCCAAGGACATCTTCAGCACGTCCGCCCTGCCTGACGGGGAAGAGGCGATCGCGAGACATTTCCAGGACACCTCCGCCGCCCGCCAGGCCGAGATTCGCGTCGGCGACGGGACCGTCTTCAAGGCCCATCTCTTCCTGGGCGCCGGCCGGGCGCATCTGCTCCTCATCTGCCACCACCTGTGCATCGATGCTGTCTCCTGGCGCATCCTGGTCAACGACCTCAGCCGCTGCTACACCGAGCGACTGCAGGGCAACACTCCCCATACCGCCCCCGGAACCACCGGCTTCGGCGAGTGGGCGACCCACATCGCAGAACAAGCACCTGCCCTGCGCGCCGACCTCGCCCACTGGGACGAGTTTCAACACCACGCGCCGATGTCAGCCAGTGACGACAACAACCAAGAGGGCGATGCCCAGGCCGTCTGGTTCCGGCTCAGCCGAGCTGAGACCAACGCCCTATCGCGTGCCGAGGCAGCCAGCACCGGGACCCCGATGCACGCCGCTCTGCTCGCCGCATTCGCCCAGGCCCTCAGCACGACCGACGGCAGTGCCGAAGTAGTCGTCGACGTGGAGAGCCACGGACGTGCCACGCTCGACGACGACCTCGATGTATCACGGGCCGTAGGCTGGTTCACCTCCACGTTTCCGCTGCGAGTACCGGTCGTCGACGGCGATGTGGCGGCTACGGGCAAGGCCGTGACCAAGGCGATGGACGAGGTGCCCCGACTCGGGATCGCCTACGGCCTGCACCGGCAGCCGCAGCGCGCCGACGTCTGCTTCAACTATCTCGGCTCCTTTGCCCTGCCCTATGGGGACGACCTGCGTCCGGCCCTGTCCCGCTACGCGGTCGGACCGGTACGCGGCGCCGCCAACGACCGTGGCTACAGCCTCAAGCTCACTGCTCGCGTCCACGACGGCCAGCTCGTCGCCGACCTCTCCGCCACCCCGCACCGGCACACCGCCGAGGACCTGCGTGAGCTGGCCCGCGCCACGCGCGCTCAGCTCCTTGCCGCGGCCGGCCTTCCCGAGACGCAAGGTCAGTTCGTTGTGGAGCAGGGATCGAGTACCGGCCTGCTCGTTCAAGTTCCGCGCGCACTGCACTGCGAGCCGCCCGCCGCCACGACCCGCGCGTACGGCAGCGTCCTGCTCACCGGCGCCACAGGATTCATCGGTGCGCATCTACTGCACCTGCTGTTGACACGCACCACCGGGCACATCCACTGCCTGGTGCGCGAGCGCACCGGGCAATCGGCCCGCGAACGGCTGCGCGACATCTACGCCTGGTACCACCCCGGCGAGGACCTGGAGCGCTATCTCGACCGTGTCACGGTGCACAAGGCGGATCTGGCGGAACCGGGCTTCGGACTGGGCGAGACGGCGTACGCCACGCTCGCCCGCGAAGTCGAGGCCGTCTACCATCTCGCCAGTGACACACGGCTGTTCGGCGACCGGGGCTCCTTCGACCGGCAGAACATCGAACCCGTCCGCGCCATGATCTCCCTGGCCGCTACGAGCCGTCCCAAGGACCTGCACTACGTGTCGACCCTTGCGGTCTGCGGCAGTGGCGCCGAGGGCAAGCGGACTGTGTTCAGTGAAGACTCCCTCAATATCGGGCAGAGCTTCCTCAACGAGTACGAGCGCAGCAAGCACGACGCCGAGCGTCTGGTGCACGACTTCGTCGCCCGCGGCGGCGCCGGGTTCATCTACCGCTCCGGAAACGTCTCGGGGCATTCCGTCACCGGGCGGTTTCAGCGCAACGGCAGCGACAACCGGCTGGTCCAGCTGCTGCGTGCCTGCGCCCGCCTGGGCCGGATGCCGAGCATCGGATCGCAGACGCTCGCGCTGAGCCCCGTGGACACTGTCGCCGAGGGGATTCTGGAGATCTCCCGCAGCTCTCGGGTGCCGGGCGGAACCTTCCACGTCGATACCCACCACGAGGTGTCATACGCGGAGGTGTTCGCGGCATTGCGTGCACTCGGCTGCCCTGTCGAACAGGACGACGCACCGGACTTTGCCGCACTGTTCGCAGGGCACCTCGACGCGAGCGATGAACAGCTCTCCCTGGCGCACTTCTGGGCAAGTCGTCCCGAGCGCAACGTCCGCTACGACCACACGCGCACCCGACGCCTGCTCGCGCAGCTCGGTGTGAACTTCACGCCGCTGGACCAGGCGTGGCTGCGGGCGTACATGGCCGGGCTGATTCAACAGGGTGAGATCGCCGTGGCTGTACCGGCCTAGCCGGTCGGCACCGTTCGGTCACGGCAAGAAGCAACACACCGGCAAGAACGCACCACACAAGCAGGAACAGGGACTGACTGACATGACTGAGGGACGCATCGCCGTCGTCACCGGAGCCTCCTCCGGCATCGGGCGGGCCGTGACAACCAACTTCGCCCGCCGGGGCATCAACGTGGTGGCCGCCGGCCGAAGGGCCGAGCAACTCGACGCCGTTCAGACGGAGGCGGCGAACTTCCCGGGCTCTGTGCTGCCCTTCGCCGGGGACATGACCGGGCACGCGTACACCGAGGAGTTGCTTGCCGCGGCCGAGCGGGAGTGGGCCGCTCCGGCCGACATCTTCGTGGCCTCGGCCGGGCGGGGGTTGCCTGGCACCGTGCTCGGCTCGGACGCGGGCCAATGGGAGGAACTGGTCGAGGCCAACCTCCTCGCGATCATGCGTCAGTTGCGCACCACAGCAGCAGAGTTCGTGAAGCAGGCCGAGGCTGACAGCGGCAGCCGAGTGCGGGACATCGTGGTGATCGGGTCCACTGTCGGGCGTCAGGTGTCTGCCGCCAACCCCGTCTACGGTGCGACGAAGTTCGCTGTGCACTCGCTCGTGGAGGCGCTGCGTCAGGAGGTGTGCGCCCACAACATCCGCGTGACGCTGATCGAGCCGGGCTTCGTGCGCTCCGGCTTCCAGGACACGGCCGGATACGACACGGCCTGGTTCGAGGCGGTGGCCGAGCAGAACGGACCGCTGCTCGTGCCCGAGGACGTCGCCTCGGTCATCGAGTTCGTGGTCGGCCGGCCGATCCACGTGCATCTCGACGACATCCGACTGCGCCCGACCCGGCAGAAGGCTTGAGAGGCCACGCATGAACGACTTCTTCACCCCCCTGTTCGGCCTGCGCGGCCGTAAGGCTGTGGTAACGGGGGGCAGTTCGGGGATTGGCGAGGCGATTGCCCAGGCGCTGTGCGCGGCCGGCGCCGACGTGCTGCTCGTCGCCCGGCGCACCGACCCGTTGCGTGAGGCTGTTGCACGGATGCCGGTGAGCGGTGGCACTGCGTCCTGGCTCGCTGCGGATCTGGGTGACCGAGAGGCGGTGCATCAGCTGGCCGATCAGGTGGCGGAACGGTTCGGCGCCGTCGATATCCTGGTCAACTCGGCCGGTATGAATGTCAGGCCTCCGCTGAGCGAGTTGGGTGAGGAGGACTGGGACCGCACCCTGCGCACCAATCTGGACGCGCCCTTCGTGCTGGGGCAGCGGTTCGGTCCGGCCATGGCTGAGCGAGGTTGGGGCCGCATCATCAACATCGCTTCGCAGCAGTCCGTGCGCGCCTTCGGCAACAGTGGTGCCTACGGTGTGTCCAAGGCGGGGCTGACCGCACTGACCCGCTCTCAGGCGGAAGCGTGGTCGGCGCGGGGCGTTTGCGCCAACGCCGTCGCTCCGGGCTTCGTCGACACTCCTCTCAACGAGGCCGTGTTCCGCGACCCGGTGCGTACAGAGGCCATGGCACGGCGCACGATGACCGGCCGAAACGGGGTGCTGTCCGACTTCGCCGGTGTGGCCGTCTTCCTGGCGAGTGACGCCTGCGCGTACGTGACCGGCCAGACGATCTTCGTTGACGGCGGCTTTTCGTCCACCTGATCCACCGCTCATCCGCCGATTCCTGAGGAGTTCCGTTGCCCCAAAACAGACCGGTTGTGGTGCTGGTCGACGCGTACACGTCGGGGAAGTACCTGCCGCCCGAGTTCGCCGCCCTGGGCGCGGATCTGGTGCACGTCCAGAGCACCCCCGAGTTCATGCCGTCGATGCCGCCGCCCGAGCTGAGCGGCTTCAGGGCCGCCCTGGTCCACGACGACCTGGACAAGACGCTGCTGCGTCTCGCGGAGTTCGCGCCGGTGTGCGTCATGGCCGGCCAGGAGCCGGGGGTGAACCTCGCCGATCTGCTCTCGGAGCGTCTGGGGCTGCCGACCAACGGAACTGCGCGGTCAAGGGCACGGCGGGACAAGTACCACATGGGCGAGACGCTGCGGGCGGCCGGACTGCACTGCGCCAAGCAGTTCAAGAGCCGTGACTCCGGCGAGCTGGTGCGCTGGTCTGAGCAGACAGGCGAATGGCCCGTGGTGGTCAAGCCTCTCAACTCGGCCGCTGGCGACGGGGTGTTCATTTGCTCCGACGCGCAGGAGGTGCGCAGGGCCGCCGAGAGCATCCTGCAGTCAGAGACGATTTATGGCGACACCAACACTGAAGTGCTGGTCCAGTCCTGGCTTCAGGGCACCGAGTACGTGGTCGACATGGTGTCGTACGGAGGCAACCGCTATGTCTGCGGCGTCTGGGAGTACCAGAAGCGACTGCTGCCCTCGGGCCGTCTGATCTACGACCGCGAGCGCTTGCTCGCCCCCGATGAGGGGCCCGCGCACGAGCTGATCGCATACGTCGAGCGGGCCCTTGAAGCGCTGGGTGTGCAGTTCGGACCGACTCACGCCGAAGTCATCGTCACTCCGCAGGGGCCCGCCCTGGTCGAGGTCGGCACCCGGATCGCCGGAAACATGCACCCTGGATTCCACAACGTGTGCGCGGGCGGCAATCAGGCCACGTTGACGGCGCTGGCGTACTTGTCTCCCGCGGATTTCGTGCGGGGCTATGCGGGACGCCACTACGACAAGCACCGCGAGGCGATCTGCTGCACAACCTCGACAACACTGAGTGGTGTCGTCGAGAGCGTCGACGAACAGGCTGTCGAGGCGATCCGAGATCTGGAGACCGTCGCGCGCCTGGACCTGAAGCTCGCCCCCGGCGACCTCATGCGGCCGACCGTGGACCTGTACTCCAGCACGATGCGGATCTTCATGTCCGGCACGTCGATGGACGCGATCGACCGGGACTGCGAGCGGATCGAGGAACTCAAGGACCGGGTGTACCGGCTCCGTGACACGAACGCGGGTGGAAAATGAGTACCGTCGTCGTCGCAGTGTTTCCCAACTCGGCCGTCCGGCCGTCCGACATCGCCAACGCCACGCACCTGTGTGGACACACTCCGGTGCACGTGGCGCTCGCCGGCGAACTGAGCGCGTTGGAGCGTGCCGAGTACGAGGTCTTCGGGCCGGTGTACGAGTCCGATGAGCACGATGTCGCCGCGGTGGCGGCCGCGTTGAAGGCGTATGAGATCGCTGGCGTGACCACCTTCAGTGAGGGTCTGCTGCGGTTCACCGCGGAGCTCGCGCACGCTCTGGACATGCCCTACCACGATCGTGACACGGCACGTCGGCTCACGGACAAGCGGGCTCAGCGCGAGCGCCTCGCCGAGCGTGGGGTGGATGCCGTGTGGTCCGTCGCGGTCACCAGCCGCGAGGAGGGTCTCGCATTGCTGGCAACCCGGCCGGGACCTGTCGTCGTCAAGCCGGTGCGCGGTCAGAGCAGCATCGACACTCACTTCGTACGCGATGCCGGCGATCTTCCCGCGGAACTGACGCCGACACCTGAGCGGCCTTTCGTGGTGGAGGAGTATCTGCGGGGTCGTGACGAGGGCGACTTCGGGGACTACGTGTCGGTGGAGTCACTCGTCGTCGAGGGGCGAGTGCACACCATCGGTGTCACCGGGAAGTTCCCGCTCATGCCGCCCTTCCGCGAGCACGGTGGATTCGTGCCGTCGCACCTGGGTGTCGATGAGGGCGAGCGCGTGGCACGCCTGGCCGCCGACGCGGCGCTCGCACTCGGCATCCGCAGTGGTCTGGTGCACACCGAGATCAAGCTGACGCCGGACGGCCCGAGGATCATCGAGGTCAACGGACGGCTCGGCGGGTTCATCGCTGACATGTATCGCCGCGCGACGGGACTCGACCTTCACGAGCTGGGCATCCGCTCGGCCTGCGGTCAGCCGGTTGACCTGCCGGACAAGGCGGTGGAGTCCATCGAATTCCAGTACTTCGGGCTCTCGCCGCTGCCGGGCGGGGTGCTGCGCGGCAGCGATGGAGTCGAGCAGTTGCTCCAGGAGCCGGGGGTCGTCGGGCGGATGCAACGCCTGAACACAGGCGACCCGCTGCCGGCCCAGTCGACCTCCTTCTTCATGGACGTCCTCCGCGGTACCGCCACCGACCACACGGCGATGCTCGACACCATCGACCGCGCGCTCGCCCACCTGCGCCTCACGTTCGAGGAAACCGACGGACGCATCAGTGTGTGGCAGGCACGCAGGGGCGCGATGGAGCGCATCGGCTAGCCGGCGCCGCCGTCCCGCTCTTCCCACCTCGCACTGCACCCAACAGGAGACATGTCATGAAGACCTCCCCCTATCTCAACAGCCCGCGACTGCGGACCCTGGCCAACTGGATCTTCCTGCGCAAGTCCGGGGGCGCCAACCGCCGGCGCATCATTCCCTCGGATGCCGTGTTCCCCGAGGTATGGGAGTTGGAGCGCAAGTTCCCCGAGCTGAAGGCCGAAGTCGACGCGCTCCTCAAGAGCCGGTCCATTCCCACGTACGACACCTTCGACCCGCAGCGCGCCTCTGAGGTGTCGGATGAATGGCGTCTGTACTACGCGTACATGTTCGGGAAGACCAACCAGCTGGCCAAGAAGGACCTGCCCACGCTGCTGTCCTTCGCCCAGTCGACGCCGAATGTGGTCAACGCCTTCGTCTCCATCCTGGAGCCGGGTGTCACCCTCCCCTCGCACCAGGACCCGTACGCGGGCATTCTCCGCTACCACCTTGGCATCCAGGTCCCCACGGACAACCCGCCGCGCATTCGTCTTGCTGACGAGTTCTACCAGTGGAAGGAAGGCGAGGGGACTGTTCTGGACGTCTCCCTCGAGCACGAGGTGGTCAACGAGAGCGCGCAGGCACGCGTCATCGTGATCATTGACTTCCGGCGGCCGATGGGCCCGCTGGCGTCCGCGCTCAACCGCTACCTCCTGTGGCAGAAGCGGAAGTTCGCGCCGCAGTTCGTCGAGGCCGCCAAGTACGACGTCATGCATTGAGAAACGCCCGTCCGCCAGGTCGAATCCGCAGATCTCCGTCGTCGCCCCTCAGGCGAACGGTGCTTTGAAGAAGCGACCTAGGGGTCGGGGCATCTGCCCGACCTCACGCCGTATCCGCTGCTGGTTCGAGCATCTCCGCATCGTGCGGAAAGAAGAGAGAGAAGCACCCGTGCCCCTCACCAGGACGACGAGTGTACGGCTGCCCGAGAGCGTGCGAGCCGTCTCGCGGGCCGCCGAACTTCCCCGTGCGGGCTGGGACGCGCTGGCGGGACCGTACGACATCTTCCTCACCTGCCGCTGGCTCGACGTCGTCGAGGCCACCGCTGGTGTTCCCATGACCTATCTGTGGGTCGAGCGCGCCGGGCGTCAGGTAGCCGCCCTGGCCACTGCGACCGCAACCGCGTCGGTGCCCTGGGCCCTGGGCCGGCCTGATGTCGTTCTCCGCAACAGCGCGAAGGACGAACTTCCCGACGCAGCGGCCATGCTGGCGTCGATCGGCGAGCCCACCAGCACCTTGATGCCGGCTCTGGTCGCCGGCGGGCGGCATATTGGCAATACCAGAGTGCTGCGGTCGCCCGATGCGACGGACAGCGATGTCGAGTCGCTCGTCGTCGCCGCTGAGTTGCTGGCACAAGAGGCTGGGCTCGCCAGTGTGTGCTTCCTCTACTTGGGCGAGCAGGACGAGGCGTTGGCCCGCGCCTTGGGCGACCGCGGCTACCGCACCTACACGACCGGCCACTACAGCACGCTCCAACTGCCCGCCGACGGTGGCTTCGACGGCTATCTTGCGGCGCTGACGAGCAAGCGCAGAATCTCCGTGGCCACTGAGCGTCGTCGTATCCGGGAGTCGGATGTGCGGGTGCGGCTGAGCTCGCTCGCCGAGACGGACCTGGCCCGCTGCGCGGATCTGGAGTCGGGTCTGCTCGCCAAGTACGGCATCGACATCGGACCTGACACTGTCCTGGCGCAGATCCGTCAGGTCCGTGACTGTTTCGGCGAGGACGCTTTTGCCGTCGTCGCCGAGGCTGAGGGAGCGATCCGCGGCTACGGCCTCATCCTGCGCCACGGAGACCACTGGTATGTGCGCCAGACCGGCTACGACTACGCCTATCAGGAACGCACCAAACTCCCCCTGTACTTCGAGATCCTCTACTACAAACTGATTGAGGAAGCAGCGGCAGCAGGAGTCGAAACCCTGCACTACGGCCTTGGCAGCGAGCGGGCCAAGCGCTCGCGTGGCTGCACAGCCCTTCGTCAGCAATGTCATGTGCTCCGCCTGAACGGGGAGGGCTCCTCGGCATGACGTCCACCGTGGTCAAGGAGTCCCGCACGTCGGCCTCTGTGCTGCCGCGAGGGCCCGGCGTAGTGTGGTTCGGCTTGTCCGAACTGGTCAAAGCGCTGGGTACCGGGTTCTTCTATCCCTTTTCACTGCTGTTCTTCACCCAGTTGTCGGGGCAATCGCTCCGCTCGGTGGGACTGGTCCTGACAGTCACCGCACTCGCTGTGCTGCCCGGACTCTTCGCCGTCGGCCGCCTGGTAGACCGCATCGGCCCCAAGCCGGTGCTGATCGGATCAGCGCTGGCACGCGTCGCGTGCTTCGCGGGCATTGTCTGTGTACGCGGCCTGGTTCCGCTGATCGTGTGCACTTTGCTGCTCGCCGTGGGCCAGCGTGCCGAGCAAGCGGCCAGCCCGGTACTCGCCGTCCGCCTGGCCCCCGAGGGGGAGAGCGGCCGGTGGCTGGCCCTTACCCGGGTCGCTTTCAACGCGGGTATCGGCGGCGGGGCGCTCCTCGCCAGCTTCTTCGTCGTGGACACCGCCTCAGGCTTTGTCATGCTCGGAGTGATCAACGCGGCCGGCTTCGTCCTGAACGCCCTGTTGTACGTCATCGGGGTTCCGCCCGGTCGCCGCGTCGCACCACCGCCGCGCGGCAGGCTCCGCGGTGGTGCGAACGGTCCGTGGCGCAACGGCCCGTTTCTGCGAGTGGCAGGCTCGAATGCTCTCTTGCTGACGGCGATGCTGGCGGTGGAAACCGCGATGCCGGTGTTCGTCCTACGCGAGCTGCACCTGCCGTCGTGGATCGTGGGCCTGATGTTTGCGGTGAACACCACGCTGCTGACCGCATTGCAACTTCCGCTCAGCCGTTTGCTGGAGCGCCTCCCGTCCCGGCCGGTACTCGCGCTCGGCGGCCTGATGTACATCCCGCTCTACGCCGCTGCCCTGCTGGTCGCGCCCCTGCCTCGGAATTACCAAGTCGGCTTCATCATCGGAGGGATGGTTCTCTACACGCTCGGCGAACTGGCCGTCTCCCAGGCTGCCTGGATGATGCTGACCACGATTCCGCCTGAACGTGAACAGGGGTCCTACATGGCGTTCAACCAGTTCTTCGCCGGGGGCGCGACCGCCCTGGCGCCGCTTTTGGTGGCGCTGCTGCTGGCGAGTGCGCCGCACGCTCTGTGGTGGGTGCTCGCGGGCTCCAGCACGGTGGCAGCGCTGCTCGCCGTCAGCGGACGCAGGAGGGCAGTCGCGCCTTCGGAGTCCCCGTCCGTCGCGGACTCCGGCTCCACTGCCGTCTGACCCGAGTCTCGAGGAGATGTGGGGACCCGCGGGGTCTTCCGGAGGCATGAGCCCGTGCTCCGGCGTCGTGAGGTCCGCGCATGACGAAGTGCCCCTGGTCCGAGATCAATATGATCTCGGACCAGGGGCACTTCGTCATCCCGTCCGACGGCCGGACGGTCGTTGTCCGCGGCTTCAGGCCGCCCGTCGGTGCAGGGCTGGACCAACTGCAGGCGCGGAATCGAGCGATCGTGCGCCTGCAACGGGGTGTTCAGGCACGGGTCATGTTCTCAGCATGAGCGATGAAGCCGTCACCGAGTGCGCTCGCGAAAGCGTCGTCCACGCGGTGCGGCAGGTAGCTGACGGCGAGCTCTGCCCCTCCCCCGGCCTGCGGTCGCACTTCGGCGACGAGCTCGGTGGGGAGGCCGAATGACGGGAGTCGAATGAATTCGGTCTGCGCACCGGTCAAGCGCAGATCGGGGGTTGCGTTGTTCTGTAGGGCGAACATGTTCTGGAACAGCGGCGGGCGCAGGTCGCGCGGCGGGTTGGCCAACCGCACTACCTCGCTGAACGAAACGTCCTGGGCCGCGAACGCGCGACGGACGGTGTCCGCGACACAGCGTAGATCCTCGGTGCCGGAGGAGGTCCCGTTCGGGAAACGCATCCGAAGGCAAAGCACGTCGATCAGGCAGGAAACAGCTTTCTCCAGGCGGGCGTCCCCCCGCAACGCCACAGGTGTTCCCACACCGAAGTCGCTCGCTCCGGAGAGCTCGGACAGTGCTCTGCCATAGGCGGTCAGCAGCACCGTGAAGGGAGTCGTTCCGTGCCGGATCGCCTGCTGTTCGACGCGTTGCAGGAGGTCGGCAGGGAGCGGGTAAGTCCTGGAGCGCGGGGTTGACGAGAACTCTTCGGCGACGGGATGCGGAAAGTCCAGTGCGGGAAGATCCAGGAGTTCGGACTTCCAGTAGGCGCGCTGCTTGTCCAGATCTGCGAGATCGCAGTGCGGCAGCTGCGCTTCGGCCGTCTGACGGAGGTCGGGTGCTGGCGCGGCAACGGGCGGATTGCCTGCACGAAGTGCGTCGTACGCGACCGAGAGATCAGCGGCGAGGATCGATTCCGACCATCCGTCAGTGGCTATGTGATGGACGGCTACCGCCACAAAGTGCACCTGGCCCGCCCCCGCCGTCACGACGACGACCCGCCAGATCTCGCCCTGCTCGAGATCGAAGGGCCGCCCGACGGCTTCCCGCAGGATTGTGCGGGCGGCGGTTTCCGTGGCCGCTCGTAGCACGACGATTTTCGGTGCCGGCGTGTCGGCCGGCTCCACGATCGCCTCATCCTCCAATCGGTACCGTGCCCGCAGTGACTCATGGCGGTCATGAACGTGGCTCACTGCTTGGTCCAAGACCTCCGTGTCGACCTCGCCCTCGACTCGCCAGCTCATCGTGCAGTGGTCGGTGAGATCGTCGGGGTCGAACACGTGCCGGATCAGCATGTCGCTCTGCTGTCGGAACAGCGGCAGCGTGTCCCCCTCTTGCCAGGTCGGCAAGGCTGCGCGCTCTGTGTGCGCCTGCCCCAGCCACCGGCTGATTCCCGCCGGGGAAGGGGTTCGGTAGATCTGGGAGAGCGGTAGCAGGCGATACTGCGGCTCTTGAAATGCGACACGCACGCGGCGCTGCAGCGCGATCGCCAGTAGAGAGTGGCCGCCGCAGGCGAAGAAGTCGTCGTCCGGGCCGAAGGTGTCCTGTTCCAGTGTCTCTGCGAAGAGCCGGCAGAGTATCGCCTCCGTACGCGATCGGGGCGTCGCCGACGTCGATGATGGCGACGAAGGCGTTCGGGCCACGTCGGGCAGGGCGGCGCGGTCGAGCTTGCCGTTACCCGTCAGCGGCAGTTTGTCCAGCTCTCCGACAGCTGAGGGGATCATGTAGTGCGGCAACAGCTCCGTCAGGAATTCCCGTAGGAGCGAGATGTCCGGTACCGCGTCGGCCTGGGGCACAAGGTGCGCGACGAGCATCGCGTTGCCGTCGCGCGAATGAGTGACCGATGCGGCGGCCTGTCTGACCGCAGGATGCCGCATGAGGGCAGCCTCCACCTCGCCGAGTTCGATGCGGAACCCGCGGATCTTGACCTGGCTGTCGGCGCGGCCAAGGAAAACGAGCAGACCGTCCGGTCGCAGGCGCGCCAGATCGCCCGATCGGTAACCACGCACCGGTTCGTCGTTGCGATCCTTGAGGGTGACGAAACGCTGCGCGGTCAGGTCGGGCTGTCCCCGGTAGCCGAGACTCACTCCAGGGCCCACCACCACGATCTCGCCCGTCTCACCCGGCGGGACGTGCCGCAGCTCTTCGTCGACAAGGAATATGTCGAGGTCGGGCAGCGGCCTACCGATCACGCTCTCGCCGCTCTCCACATCGGCCCGGCTGACGTGGTGGTACGTGGTATGCACGGTTGTCTCGGTGATGCCGTACATGTTGACGAGCGCCGGCGTGGTGGTTCCGTACTTGTCCGTCCACGGCTCAAGTTCGGTGAAGCGCAGGGCTTCGCCGCCGAACACCACCAGTCGGAGTGGCAGGCGTTCGCGGTGCCGACCGTCCTCTGCGACGACTTGTTGGAAAGCCGAGGGTGTCTGGTTGAGGATCGTCACGCGCTGCTCGTGCAGCAACTGTCGAAAGAGCGCCGGGTCCTTGGCCACCTCGTCGGGTACCACCACGGCGCGTCCACCGTGCAGCAGCGGTCCCCAGATTTCCCAGACGGAGAAGTCGAAGGCGAACGAGTGGAAGACGGTCCAGACGTCTTCCTCAGTGAAGTCGAAGAGGGGCAGGGTCGTGGAGAAAAGTCGCAGCACGTTGTTGTGCGTGACCTCCACTCCCTTGGGACGGCCCGTCGTACCGGACGTGAAGATGACGTAGGCCCGGTCGTCCGGCGTGAGCAGTGCCGGTGCGAGAACAGGCGTGGTGTCCGACCCCTCTCCTGGGGCTTCCACGATTCGGTGCGAAAGCCCTTCCGGAAGCCGGCTCGCCAGATGACGGGATGTCACCACGATCGGAGGGGCGGCGTCCTCGAGGATCATTGCGTTTCGCGTGGTCGGGGCAGTCGGGTCGAGAGGGAGATAGAACGCGCCTGCTTTGAGAACGGCCAGCGCCGCGACCACCATCTCGACGGACCGTTCGAGGAGGATGCCTATCGGACGGCCGCGAGTTTCCGTGCCGCGGGGCAGGGTCGCAGCCAACTCGTCGGACCACTGGTCCAGTTCGGTGTAGGTGAGACTTCGTGTCTCGCACGTGAGCGCGACCCGGTCGGGGAAGCGGGCGACGCTCACGGCAAAGGCTTCCACGAGCGATCGTGGCGTACTCGCAACTCTCTGACGGGGCATTACCTGTCCACTTCCGGTCTCTCTACAACGCCTGCGGATGCTCGATGCCGTCAGCTGACCGATGCGAGGACATCTGCCTTGGCGTACAGGACGCGGCGGCCGTTGGTGCGGCGGCGCCAGCTTTTTTCCGATGCGAGCCGATAGACATTGCTCATCGACGTCTGGCAGAGGTCGGCGACTTGTCGAGGGGTAAGCCAGGGCAGTCCGGTCTGTTGCCTCTGGCTCACCTGCCGGTCGAGCTCCCGCCACTGGTACGAGGTCCACACGTGCTCGGGATCGACGTCGCAGCGGACCTCGCCGGGCAGCAGCTCCGCATTCGCCTGGACTGCCGCGACCAGGGAACCCTGGCAATCACCCGTGACACAACGCCCGACGGAGAACCTTCGCACCCGCGTCGGATCGACGATCCGCCGAATCGCCCTGGCCGTCTCCGCCATCTCCCCAACGGCGTCGACTCCTGCCTCGTGACGACACAGCCAGTCCGCATGCCGGCGCAAGAACGACACGAGGCCCGTGACGGACGGGTTCGACGGCGCGCATCCGTGTTCCGCTTTCACGAACTCGCTCCAGGAGCGCAGCCGTGTCCTGACCAGGTCCCGCGCGTCGACAGCGGCCGTGTTGAGTTTGATGCCGAACGAACGTGAACCGGAGACACGCTCGGCGTCCGGAGGTGCGGTTGCCAGCAAAACCTCACATGTGCGGTACAGGTCCTGGATAGCCGACAAGTCAGTCCTGAACCTCTCGAAGCAACCCGTGCAGACGCTGAGTTGACTGGCTTGCCGAGGTGCAGCCGGGGGCATCTCAGAGTGACAGTTCGGACATGTTTCGCTCTGACAACCATCCATGATAAAACTCCCAGTATTGCTTCCTGGAGATGACGAAAGAGGGCGCATGTCCAGGGGATAATCGAACTGATTGGTGCCGCGCTACGCACCGGGTCACACCTCAAGGCGGGTGGGGGTCCGATGAGTTAGCCGGCGGACTGGCCACGGGCCCTCGTGGATCGGTCTACTGGGCCGGCTCCCGCGGGGCGGGGAACAGTGATCACCGTCAGCAGGAGACCCCGCTGGGAAATCCAGCGTCCCGCCAACGTGTTCACTTCGTCGCCTGCCACCACCGGACCAGCTGTCAGGAGTCGAGCGGTAAACGTACCCGTTCGGGGATCCAGGCGCACGACAGCGTCTTCAAAACCCAACCACCTTCTTGCGAACGGATACCAAGCCTTGTAGATGCTTTCCTTGGCACTGAACAGGAGGCGGTCCCAGTTGATATGGCTGAATCTACCGGCCAGTTCGGCAACCATGTCGCACTCACCGGGGCTCCCCACCATTTCCAGCATGCCGTTCTCAGGGAGCGGCTCATTGGGCTCGGCGTCAACCCCCACGGCCGCAACTTCGTCGGCGCGGGCGATTACCGCCACCTGGTACCCAGCGCAGTGGGCCATGCTGCCGACCAGTCCCGTGGGCCAGATAGGATCGCCCGCCGAGCCGCGAAGCACAGGGGCAGGGGCGAATCCCAATTCAGCCATGGCCAACCGAGCACAATCCCTTACGGCTCCGAACTCATTGCGGCGCCCAGGAACCGCTCGGGCCACGATCGCGCTCTCTTCGGGATACACGAAGCAGCTCGGCGGTGGAGTTCCAAACGACTCCACCGCCGCGATGCCACGAGGCACCAGGTCCCGGATCATGCGCTGCGACCGATCGCTGGGCGATCCCTGAGGACGCGAACCAGCTTGCGCGGAGGTGTGGCGCGGGGCATCCATTCGCGTGGGTAGCCCAACGAGACCTCGTGGTGGGGCACCCCGTCCTTCTCGATGGTTCGGGGGATGTGCAGGTGTCCGTAGACCACTGCGGCGGCCCGGTACCGAGTCGGCCAGTCCTCGGTGGCCCTGGTACCACACCACAGGGCGAACTCGGGATGGCGGAGGATCTCCGTCGGCTCACGTACCAATGGGTAGTGATTTACCAGGACGGTAGCCATGTTTTGTGGAATGGCATTCAAACGCACAGCAGTCTGCTCCAATCGCGCCCGGCACCACGCTTCACGACTGGGGTACGGGTCGGGGTGCAGCAGATACTCATCCGTGCAGATTATTCCGGCACTTTCGGCGGTCGCGAGGGCCATATCTTTGGTGAGTGACGGGTCACGAAATGAATAATCATAGAGAAGAAATACGGGCGCGATAACAACCGGCCCTCCCACCCCCTCCCACGTAACAAATGGGTCTTCTGGGGTGACAATTCCTAGCGACCTGCAGTATTCCACGAGGTATTGATATCGAGCTTCTCCCCGCAGAGTCAGCGGGTCGTCCGGCCTGGTCCACAGTTCATGATTTCCGGGAACCCAGAAGACTTTTGCGAACCGCTTACCAAGCAGTTCGAGGCCCCACAGCACATCCTCGTTGCGATCCCCCAGATCGCCGGCTACAAGCAGCCAGTCTTCATCCGAATAAGGTCGCAGCCCTTCGACGATCTGCCTGTTCTCCTTGAAGTGCAGATGCAGATCGCTAATAGCCAGCAACTCGCCCATGGAAAACCAAACTTTCAGAACGCTTCAGTATTCCCAGAATGCCAATCCGAATGATGCGTTCGAAGGCAGCTATTCGACGAGATCGTTTCAGTCCGTGAGCCCGGCCGTCAACAGACTGTGATCCAGGACACGTCTACCGGTACAGTGCATGCACTTGTATTAGGGAGGGCGACCGGGATGCTCCACGCGCGGGTGCTGACGCTATGCCTACGGCGCACGCGTACCCAGGTCCAGCGGGTACGGGTCGACACCACCCGTACCCTCCAACGCATTGACAAGATCTCGGAGCCCTAAGAATATGGACCCCAGGTTGGCGGATTGCGGCTTCACGTCTTTCGGACGCAGTCGGACTTAACGCACTTCTTCCGTGCGCGAAGCCCCAACAGTCGTATCCTTCAACGAAAAACGCCGCCGCGCCCGCCCGGCGACCTGCGATGCCGCCGGCAGTCGGATCCGTACCTCAACCCCACGCAAGGATGGCCTAGATGAGCCATGGACCAGACCTGCCCACGGGCGCACGCCGGGTCCCCTACGAGTCCCCGGGTATCCCGGACCACCGCAGTCCTCTGCGATTCCTGTGGTGGCTGACGACAAGTCAGCGGCGTCGGGTCATGTCCGGAACCTTTTGGGGCGTCACGTGGATGTGTGCGCTCATGCTGCCGCCGTATCTGTTGTCGAAAACGATCGACGACGGGCTCATAGCTCGCGACACCACGGCACTGATGCTCTGGATCGGAGCCGTGGTCCTCGCAGGGGCAGGCATCGCGACGCTCGGGATCCTGCGTCACCGCACCATGACACGTATTCGGGTCGACGCGGCATATCGGACCGTGCAAGTGGTCACACGACACGTCACCCGACTGGGGTCCGCGCTGCCCAGGCAGGTGTCCGCGGGGGAGCTCGCGCACCTGCAGGCCGGTGACATCAGCAGGATCGCGCAGACACTGACCATCACAGGCCCCGGAGTGGGCGCAGTGGTCGCCTATGTCGCCACCGCCGTTCTTCTGTTTCGTATCTCGGTCGTCATCGCCGTGGTCGTCCTTCTCGGTGTCCCGGCCCTGGCCGTGACGGTCGGCCCGTTGTTGGGGAAGCTTCACGGGGCCGAGGGGCGCTACCGGGAGGACCAGGGGACCCTGACCGCTCTCGCCGGCGACATGGTGTCGGGACTCAGTGTCCTCAACGGGATCGGCGGCAAGCCCATGTTTGCCAAGCGGTACCGGGAACGCTCGCAGGCCCTGGTGCCGATCGGATACCGCGTAGCAGGCATCACCAGTTGGGTCCAGGCACTCACGGCCTGTCTGCCGGTGGTCTTCCTCGCCGTCGTGACCTGGATCAGCGCGCGGATGGCAGCCAGCGGGATCATCACGGTGGGCGAATTGGTCGCGGTGTACGGATACGTTTCCGCACTGCTCGTGCCCGTCTCGTCCTTTATCGAAGGAGCTGACGACCTGCCGCGCGGCCTGGTATCCGCACGGAGGGTGGTCGACATCCTGGCGCAGGCCCCAGCTCCCGAGGAGCATCGGACGCGGATCGAGCCGCCGGATGTGCCGGGCGAGCTGCACGACCCTGCATCGGGTCTGGTGGTTGCCGCAGGCAAGGTGACGGCGCTGGTCAGCGCCCGGCCCGACGAGGCTCGTGCGGTGACGGAGCGGTTGGCCGGCTACACCGATTCCGATGTTCTGTGGGGTGGGAACGCGCTGGCCGGCTGGGAACGTGACGCTCTGCGTCGTCATGTTCTCCTGGCCGACAACGATGCCTACATGTTCGCGGGCCCGCTGCGTAGTGTCCTCTCCGGTCCCACCGATCGCAACGACGACGACATCCGCGAGGCGCTGCACGCAGCCGCCGCGATGGACATCGTGGAGGCACTACCCGATGGGCTCGGCAGCCGCCTGGAGGATCAGGCTCGCAATGTCTCGGGAGGACAGCGTCAGCGGCTCCGGCTGTCCCGAGCGCTGCTCGCCGGTCCGAAGGTACTGCTGCTGGTCGAGCCGACGTCCGCGCTGGACGCTCATACCGAGGCGACCGTGGCGGCCCGGGTGGCGGAGTACCGCGGCGGAGCGACCACCCTCGTCGTCAGCACATCACCCCTCGTGCTCGGCCGCGCCGACGAAGTCGCCTACCTCGTGGACGGGAAGGTTCGAGCAACCGGAACACACGGTGAACTCCTCGCCGGCCAGCCCGGATACGCCGATCTGGTCTTCCGCGGGAGCACCGAAGCCCATGACGTCACCGCCGTGGTGCAGCACGCCGAAGGAGAGTCCCGATGAGCCGGCCCGACGAAACGCCGCGTCTTCCGGTCGCTGATGCCAGGACAGTACGACGGGCCATCATCCAGCTGTTCAAGGACGATCCGCGCGCCGTCTGCGGAATTCTGCTGCTGACCTGCTGCTCCGCCCTTGCCGGTGTGGCCGGGCCCTGGTTGCTCGGCCGTATTGTCACCAAGGTCCAAGCCGGTGACCTGTCCGTGTCCGAGGTCGACGCCCTGGCTGGCGCCGTTCTGGGTTTCGCAGCAGCCCAGTTGGTCCTGACGCGCATGGCCCGCGCGGTCTCCCACCGCTTCGGCGAGCGCACTCTCGCCCGCCTCCGCGAGGAAGTGATCGGTCGCGCTCTCGCGCTGCCGGGGCGCATCGCGGACGAGGTGGGCACCGGCGACCTGGTCACTCGTTCCACCTTGGACGTCTCGACCGTGGCAGCCACGCTCCGCAACGCGGCACCGGATATCTTCATCGCTGGTGTCCAGGTCATTTTCATGTTCGGCGCAGTTTTCGCCCTCGACCCCTTGTTGGGACTCTGCTCCGTGGTGGGGCTGCCGCTGGTCTGGTGGGTGAGCCGCTGGTATCTGGCACGCTCCCGTGACGCCTATCTCGCCGAGGGGGCAGCCGCCGGCGAGGTGTCCGAGATCCTCAACTCCACGGCGCACGGTGCACGTACCGTGGAGGCCTTGGGGCTGCGAGCACGGCAGAATCTCACCCTCGACAAGTCCATCGACACCACGTACCACGCCAACGCGCGCACCCTCTCACTGCGCACGGTGCTGTTCCCGCTCACCGAGTTCGCGCACACGCTGCCCATGGCGCTCATCCTGCTCGTCGGCGGACTCGGTTACCTCGACGGGAAGTTGGCTCTGGGCGCCGTGGTGGCGGGCAGCATGTACATGTGGAAACTGGTCGACCCGCTGAACCAGATGCTCTACTGGGTCGAACAGCTGCAGCGCAGCGGCGCCTCGTTCGCGCGAATCAAGGGCGTCGGCCTGGTGTCCCACCCGGTCGACCCTGACCTCTCGGTTCCCGAGGGTGACCTCATCGAGGTCGACGGAGTCGGGTACTCCTATGTTCCCGAGCACGAGGTCCTTACGGATGTCCGGCTCCAGGTCCGCCCCGGTGAGCGACTGGCAGTGGTGGGGCGATCCGGAGCGGGCAAGTCGACTCTCGGCAAACTGCTGTCCGGCGTGGACTCCCCGGACACCGGCAGCATCCTCGTCGGCGGTGTTCCGGTTGCAGATCTTGCCGCTGCGGGCGAGCTGGGCAACCGCATCGTCCTCATCACCCAGCAGCACCATGTCTTCATGGGCACGCTGCGCGACAACATGACCATGGCAGCTCCCGGAGCCGACGACGAGGCCATCCTCGCGGCACTGCGGCTGATGGAGGCTGACTGGGTGGCCGAACTGGCGGACGGCCTGGACACCCAGCTCGGTTCGGGCGGAGTGGAACTGGAAGCCGCGCAGGCACAGCAGCTCACCCTGGCTCGGGTTCACCTGGCGGATCCCCACACTCTGATCCTGGACGAGGCCACGTCCCTGCTCGACCCGACGACAGCCCGGCAAGCGGAGCGGGCAGTGGCAGCCGTCCGGTCGGACCGCACCGTCATCGCCATCGCCCACCGCCTGCAGACCGCCCATGACGCTGACCGCGTAGCTGTCATGGAGTCCGGCCGCATCGTCGAACTGGGGACCCACGACGAGTTGGTCGGCGCAGGAGGGCCGTACTCCGCACTGTGGCGGTCGTGGAACGGCGAAAGCTGATTCCACGGCACGTCCTACGCCCCCGGGAGCCCTCTTGATCCGCTTCCCCGGGGGCGTTCGCATGTCTGCATCCAGCTGCCCCGGTCCCCCATCCCACTACGACGTGAGAGATCTCAGCCGTGTCCGTTTCCGCCTCGAAGGAGCGCACCTTGCGCGCCAAGTTCACCCTGGTCTGCATGCTCTGTCAGAGCGAGTTCGCACCTGCCCTGACCTATCGATGTCCCGAGTGCGCTGGTGCCCTCGAGCCTCGGTACGACCTGTCGAAGGTGGTTCGTCGTGACCACCCCGACCCCGAGCAGGTCTACTTCGACCTCCTGCCGCTGGTCTCCCGGGACTTTCTCGACAGTGGGGTAACCGTGCGAACCCCGTGCCGTCCCGCGCCACGCCTCGGTGAGGCCATCGGTGTCCCCGGCCTGTGGATCAAGGACGAGTCCCAGCAGCCCACCCGCACCACCAAGGACCGACTGGCATCGCTGGTCACCGCCGTGCTGCGGCAATTCGGAATCAAGGAGTTCGTCGGTTCCAGTACGGGAAACAGCTCAACCGCTCTGGCTCGGGCCGTGCGCATGGATGCCACCATGCGAGCGCGGTTCTTCTGTGGTCGGGATTTCGTCGACAACCACGAGATCCCGCAGAACGACCGGATCACCCTCAGCGTGGTGGACGGCAGTTATGTGGACGCCTCCGTCGAGGCACGCAGATACGCGACGGAAGAGCAAGTCCACTTCGACGCCGGCTTCTTCAACTGGGCGCGCAGGGAAGGCCTGAAGCTCGCCTATCTAGAAGCCTTCGATGCGATGGACCACACTCCGGACGTCGTGGTGCAGGCGATCAGCAGCGGCATGGGCATGCTCGCCGCTCACAAGGGTGCGCAGGAGTACCTCACTCTCGGCAAGCTGTCCCGGATGCCTTCGTTCCTCATGGTGCAGGAGGAGTCCTGCGCTCCCTCGGCGCGCGGCTGGCAAGAGGGCCGCACCGAGCTGGCTGCCGCCCACCGGATCGAGGAGCCGCGAGGTCTGGCCACCGCCATCCTGCTCGGGGACGCGTCGCCGTACTTTCCTTATCTGCACTCCATAGCCACCACGACGGACGGCGCCATCGTCTCCGCAGCACGCCAAGACCTCATCACGGCCCGTCGCCTGCTCAACGATCTCGAAGACGTCGATGTGTGCTACGCGTCGGCCGCCGCCATCGCCGCCGTTCGGGACAGGGCAGCGTCCGGGCAGATCAGTCCGGACCAGAGCGTCCTCGTCAATCTGACCGGCCGCAGCCGGATGATCGACGGCCTCTGACCGGCACCGGGACGGGCCGACCGCTCGCACAGCGGATCGGGAGGCGCTTCTCGACTCCTCCGATACCTGATTCGGTCCGTATGCCGGTTCGACAACGATGGGAAGTGACGTCATGAGCGACACATCGGCTCACGACACAGCGGCAAAGACTCTGCCCGATCTGTTTGCGGCCCAGGTGGCCCGCACCCCCGACGCGATCGCGCTCACCTGCGGCGACATCACCCTGACGTACGCTGAACTGGGCTCCAGGGCCGAGCAGATGGCGCGCCGCCTCGTGGACAAGGGAGCGGGGCCAGAGACCGTTGTCGCTGTGTCGGTCCCCCGTTCTGTGGAGTTGCTGGTCGCCCTCTATGCCGTGCACAAGGCCGGGGCCGCGTACCTGCCCATCGACCCGCAGCTTCCGGCGGAGCGGGTGCGGATGATGATCGAGGACGCACGGCCTTTGCTGACGCTCGGAATCGACGATGTCAGGCGCATGTCCGAGAAGGGCGAGACCACCGACGCGGAGTGCGAACGGCCCTCGCCGCACGCGTCGAACGTCGCGTACGTCATCTACACCTCGGGGTCGACTGGCCGGCCCAAGGGGGTGGCCGTGTCGCACGAGGCCATCGTCAACCGTCTGCGCTGGATGCAGGCGGAGTATCCGCTGAGTCATGACGATCGAGTCCTGCAGAAGACGCCCGCCGGTTTCGACGTGTCCGTGTGGGAGTTCTTCTGGCCGCTGAGCGTCGGTGCGTGCCTCGTGCTGGCCGAGCCGGACGCGCACCGCGACCCTGCCTGCATTGCCGAGACAATCCGGTCACAGCGCATCACGACTGTGCACTTTGTGCCGTCCATGCTGCGGCTTTTCCTTGAGGAGCCCGCTGCGGCACAGTGCGGGTCGCTGCGTCGGGTGTTCGCGAGCGGCGAGGCGCTCTCGGGCGAACTGCGGTCACGCTTCTTTCGTGTCCTGGACACCGAGCTGCACAATCTCTACGGACCCACCGAAGCCGCGGTGGATGTGTCCTCTTGGCAGTGTCGCCCCGGCGACCCGGCCGGTCCGGTCCCCATCGGCGCGCCGGTCTGGAACACTCAACTGCACGTCTTGGACTCCGAGTTGCGCCCGGTCGCGCCCGGCACTACGGGCGAGCTGTACATCGCGGGCATCCAGCTCGCGCGGGGCTACGTCGATCGGCCGGGCCTGACAGCGGAGCGCTTCGTCCCCGATCCGTACGGCCCCGATGGCAGCCGGATGTACCGCACCGGCGATCTGGCCCGATGGGACTCGGACGGGGTCCTGCACTACTCCGGCCGCAATGACCACCAGGTCAAGGTGGGCGGCGTGCGCATCGAACTCGGTGAGGTGGAAGCCGTGTTGGCACGGCACCCCGCGGTCGCCGACGCGGTGGTGACGGCGGGACGCGACGAGTCCGGTGAGACACGTCTGACGGGCTATCTCGTTCCCGATTCCGTCGAGGCCGGTGCGCTGCGCACCCTGTGCCGACTCGAAGCGGACGGACTCGTCGACCGCGAGGACCTGCATACGCTGCCCAACGGGATGGCCGTCGTCGGTCCCAATCGGGCTGAAACCGACTTCCTGTACCGCGAGATCTTCGAGCAGGACGAGTACCTGCGGCACGGGGTCGTGTTGCCCGAGAGCGGGGCCTGCGTCTTCGACGTGGGCGCCCACATGGGGCTGTTCTCCCTCTCGGTCGCCCGCTCCTGCCCTGGCAGCGTGATCTATTCATTCGAGCCGATACCTCAGCTGTTCCGCATGCTCGAACTCAACACCAGGCTGCACGGCGTCGATGCCAGGTTGTTCGGGTGCGGGCTCGCTGACGCACCGGGCTCGGCCTCGTTCACGTATTATCCTCAGCTGTCCATCATGTCCGGTCGATTCGGCGACATCGACGAAGAGCGCGATGTGTTGGAGGCATTCGTCCGTAACGAGCAGGCGAATCAAGAGGCGTTGTCACAGGCCGGTTCAGCGGATCTCGACAGTCTGCTCGCCCATCGGCTGCGACACATCGACGTGCCCTGCGAACTGCGCACCCTGTCAGAGGTCATCGATGAGACCGGCGTGGAGCGCATCGACCTCCTCAAGATCGACGCGGAGAAGAGCGAACGCGACGTGCTGCTCGGCCTCCGCTCCGAGCATTGGAGCTTGGTTCGTCAACTGGTGATCGAGGCGCACAACACTCCGGGCCGGCTCAACTGGATTCGGGATCTGTTGGACGAGCAGGGGTACCGAGTCACCATCGACGGTCTCGAGATGCTCTCGGAGACGGGTCTGGTCACCATCTACGCCGTCCGCGACGAGCCGCCGGCCCCTGGGCACCGGCCGACCGAGTCCACTCACCGCACACCAGGGTGGTCGGCTCCTGATCTGTACGTTGAGGACGTCCGCCGGGGTGCCGAACTGCTCCTTCCCGCCCCGATGGTCCCGGACCACTTTGTGATCGTCGACGCGCTCCCGCTGACGGCCAACGGCAAGCTCGATCGCGCGGCGCTGCCTGCGCCCCGCTTCCGGTCTGCTGGAGCACCGGTCGCTCCCCGCGACGCCACCGAGGAACTGCTGTGTTCGTTGTTCGCCGACGTACTCGGCCTACCGGCACTGGGCATACACGACGACTTCTTCCGACTGGGCGGCAACTCGTTCGACGCGATCCGTCTGATGGCGCGGATCCGCCGGACACTGGGCAGCTCATTGACCGTCCGAAGTCTGTTCGAGGCGCCGACTGTGGCCGCCTTCGCCAAAGTCCTGGCACACGGGAGCGACGCAGACCCTCTCTCCGGGCTGTTGCCACTGCGCGCCGAGGGCAGTCAGGCTCCGCTGTTCTGTCTCTATCCGGCTGCCGGAGTCGGTTGGGTCTACTCCGGGCTGCTTCGATTCACCAACGATGAGCGACCGGTGTATGCGCTCCAGGACCCCGCGCTGACGGGAGCCGCACCAGCCTCCGACATGGAGGAGTTGGTCGGGGGCTGCATCCGTCAGATCCGGGCCGTCCAGCCGACGGGTCCGTACCACCTGCTCGGTTGGTCATTCGGCGGTCTCCTGGCACAGGCGATCGCCACTCGGCTTCAGGAGGACGGTGAGACAGTGGCCCTGCTGGCGCTGCTCGATGCGTACCCTCTGCACGATGTTGATGAACCCGCCCTGAACTCGGCCTCCGGCCTTGGCGAGCTCCTCGAATCGCTGGGCGACGCTCCTGAGGAGGGCGCCGGCGACGGCGTCCTCGCGGGCCTGGAGGAGGAGCAGGTTGAGGCCATGGCGCGAGCGTTTCGAGCGAATGTGAGTCTGGCTCATACCTTCTGCCCTGCGGTCTTCGACGGCGACGTTCAACTCTGGGCTGCTATGCAGGGGCGCCGCGAGGGGACAGCAGGGGCGTCCGGCTGGGCGTCGTACGTCACGGGAGAGATCCGAACGATTCCGGTTGCCTGCACGCACGGGGAGATGATGAGTCGGTGACCAACTCTTCCGTTTCGCCTGGCGCGACGACAATGATGCCTGCGAAGGTCAGATCACGGTTCGCCGCACGCATCTCCTCGACGAACC